>CAUAJB010000118.1 GCA_958429225.1 uncultured Collinsella sp. | reverse complement strand
TGCATAGAGCTCCAGCATGCGGCGGCGGTATTCGCGCACGGCGAGCTTGGCGCGCTCCAGACGGCGGCGCTCGCGTGGGGTCAGCTCGGACGGGTCGACCTCGTCTCCATAGGTCTTATCGGCAAGTAGGTGCGCCGCGTCCACGATGCGGGCATCGATGTGGCCGCTCGCCGCCTCGGCGGAAAGACGCTCGGCAATCGCATCGAGCGTAGGCAGGCCCTCGAATACGCGACCATGGCCATGCGAAGTCAGCAGCTCATGCTCGCGCGCGAGCAAGCTCGCTAAGTCGTGGTGGGCGCGCAGGATGTCGAGCGCATCGGATGGATGCTCGGCAACTTCTGCCACGGCGGCGACCGGCGCGGCATCCACCACGCGGTAGAAGAGCTGCGCGAGCAATGGCATCAAGAACACCGTGATGGCGCCGGCGGCAACCATAACCGACGCGATGTCTTGCGACAGCGCGCCCGCGTTGACGGCAACGCTCGTCACGGCAACGATGATCGGCAGCGCCGTGGTGCAGTACAGGGCCACGGTAATGCGACCATACGCCGACACATCGCGCGTCGCAGGGCAAATGCTCATAGAAATAAGAATGGGCACGGCACGAATAATCAGCAACGCCACGATAAAGCCCACGAGCAGACCCGGGCGCGACGCCACGGCCGTCAGGTCGATCTTTGCGCCCGATACGGTAAAGAACACCGGAATCAAAAAGCCGTAGGCCAGGCCGTCGAGCTTGGTCTCGAGCGTATGGTTGCCCTCGGGGATGATGTAGCGCAAGACAAAGCCGGCGGCAAAAGAACCCAACACAATGTCGAGATCAAAGACGGCCGAGAAAGCCACGAGTGTGACCAGGATGAGCACCGTCAGGCGCACGAAGGTCTGCGACGTGGTATCGGCGCGTTCCTCGACAAACGCAAAGAAGCGGCTGCCGACGCGCTTGGAGCGGCTTGGGACCACGGCAAGCAACACGCAGACCACCGCAAACAGGCCAAGAATCACGAGCGTTTGGATGCCGGTACGGGCAGACAGCAGCACCGACATGGCAAGCACGGGGCCGAGCTCGCCCCAGGTGCCATACGCGAGAATCGAGTCGCCCACGCGCGTTCCGACAAGTGAACGCTCACGCATGATGGGCACGAGCGTGCCGAGCGCCGTAGAAGTGAGGGCAAGCGTCACGGCGATACCGTCGAAATGGCTGACCGAGAACCACGGGGTAAAGCGCACGGCAAGCCAGGCGATACCAAACGTGACGACCCACGTTGCCAAGCCGTAGCGCCCCTCGACACCCGTGATGCTCTTGGGATCGATCTCAAAGCCGGCAAGCAGGAACAAAAAGGCCAGACCGAGCTCGGACACAAGCGAGACCTCGGCATCTACATGGATGACGCCGAGCATATGGGGTCCCAGCACCGCGCCGAGCACGAGCAAAAAGACCGTCTCGGGAACGGGTTTTCCAGGAATCGCCGAGGCGATGAAGGGGCTTGCAAAGGCCACGAGTGCGATGATGGCGAGCGAAACGAATGCCATGTGATGCCTTTCTCTTGTTTGCGCTTCACTGTAGCACCCTCGCCGTCCTCACCGCGCCGCGAGCTGTCGTATCATAGTGAGGTTTACAAACATGTGGCTCAAGGCGACCGCAGGGCAGACCCCGCAAACCGACCGCTGCCGCATACCGTACCGTACGCCCAACCGATCAGGAAGGCAGGAACCAATGGTCTCTCGTATCTACGTGGAGAAGAAACCCGGGTTCGACGTCGAGGCTCAGCAGCTCAAGGGCGAGCTGACCGAAATTCTCGGCATCAAGGGCATCGAGGCCCTGAGGATCATCAACCGCTACGACGTCGAGGGCATCGACGAGGAGCTTTTCCGCTCCTGCGTGCCGACCGTCTTTAGCGAGCCCCAGGTCGATGTGACCTACGACGAGCTCCCCGCAAGCGATGGCGCCGTCTTTGCCGTCGAATTCCTGCCTGGCCAGTTTGACCAGCGCGCCGACTCCGCCAGCGAGTGTGTGCAGCTCATCAGCCAGGGCGAGCGCCCCGCCGTGCGCTCCGCCAAGGTCTATATGATCTCGGGCGCTCTGGACGAGGCCGCCATCGATGCCATCAAGCACTACGTGGTGAACCCCGTCGAGGCGCGCATCGCCTCGCTCGACCTGCCCGAGACGCTGCACATGGAGACCCCCGAGCCCCAGCCCGTCGAGGTGCTCGACGGCTTCCGCGAGCTCGACGAGGCCGGCCTTGCCGCCTTTATCGCCGATCGCGGCCTTGCCATGGACGAGGCGGACATCGCCTTCTGCCAGCAGTACTTCCGCGATGAGGACCGCGACCCCACCATCACCGAGATCCGCGTGATCGACACCTACTGGTCCGACCACTGCCGCCACACCACCTTCGGCACCGTCCTGGACGACGTGACGATCGACGACGCCGTGGTGCAGCAAGCCTTCGACCGCTACATGGAGATGCGCCACGAACTCGGCCGCGACGCCAAGCCCGTCTGCCTCATGGACATGGGCACCATCGGCGCCAAGTACCTTAAGAAGACCGGCGTCATGACCGATGTCGACGAGTCCGAGGAGATCAACGCCTGCACCGTCAAGGTGAAGGTCGATGTCGATGGCGAGGACCAGGACTGGCTGTTCCTCTT
>CAUAJB010000117.1 GCA_958429225.1 uncultured Collinsella sp. | reverse complement strand
GTTCATAAAGCCAAGCGAGAACGAAATGAGGGCGGCAAACGAAAGGAACGTGGCAGGGCCGGCAGCAGCAGCCTGTGAGGACATAACGCTAATGCCCACGATCGAAGAGGACTGATCGAGAATCTCCATCGTATGCTGCGGCTGGAGCAGGCGCATCACGCCCTCCGCTGTCTGCACGACATAGGAGAACGAAAGTCGAGCCGACGTGATGGGGTCTAAACGGACCACCTGCGTAGAGGCATACACACCTAGGCGCTCGTCCTCTTTGAGCGCAACCGCGGTCGAATGCTGCTTGCCGTCACGCTCGTACTCGATGGCGATATCGTCCTTACCGGCAGCCTTACCGATGGCATCGTAAACGTCCATCCAGGTAGAGCACGATACTCCGTCAACCGAAAGGATCGCGTCGCCGCCCTCGATACCCGCCTTGGCGGCAATAGACCCCTCGTCAACCTGACCGATCACGTTGGTATCCATCGGCACGGTGACACCCGCAATAGAGTAGATGCTCATAAGCAGCAAAAAGCCCGTCAGGATATTGACGAGAATGCCCGCGAGCAGCATAAAGGCGCGCTTGAGAAAGCCCTGGCCAAGATAGGTGTGCGAACGCTCTTGTGCAAGGAACTCGGCCTCGCCGCACGGCAGCTCCCACACATCGCCCTCGGTAGTCGCATGCTCTCGATCGAAACGGCGGCCGTCAAAGGTGGTGTAACCCGCCGCATCTCGTGGCAGCGTCTGATACTTGGTGGGATAGTAGCTCGGCGAGGGCTTCTCCCCTTCCTCATACCAAGGCGCGATAGAGCCCCAACCCAAGAGCAAGGCGCATGCCTCGAGCACATCCTCCTCGGAAAGCTCGAGCTCGACAGCAAGGTCGGCCACGGTCACGCGACCATGACGGTAGATGGCCGCGAGCACGCGATCGGCGCACGAGACATCGGTCGGATCCATACCGCAGATGGCAGCGTAGCCACCCAGCAGCAGCGGGGTCACGCCAAACTTGGTTCCAATGCGACGCGACGTGTAATGGATGTCAAAGCGGCACGGCAGGCCCAAAAAGAACTCGGTCACACGGACGCCGCAGGCACGCGCCGCCAAAAAGTGGCCGCCCTCGTGCAAAAACACGAGGACGGAAAGCATCAGCAGGCCCCAAAAGACCGATGAAAGAACGCTCAGAACAGTATCCATAAAACGAAAAAGCAATCCTTATGGGTTAGGAACGGGTTGCGGCGAGCGCCTGCGCAGCTTTTTCACGCGCCCACGCATCGATGTCGCGAAGCTGCTCAAACGAATCGACCGCCTGCATATCGTGGGCATCCATGCAGGATTCCACAATGCGATCGATATCGGTAAAGCTGCAGCCATCGTGCAGGAAGGCATCGACGGCGACCTCGTTGGCGGCATTGAGCACGCACGGCATGGTGCCACCCGTCTTGCCGGCACGCTCGGCCAGTGCCAGACAGCGGAAGGTATCCATGTCGGCAGCATCAAACGTGAGCTGTCCCAGCTCGCGGAAATCGATACGAGGCGCCGGGGTATCCCAACGCTCGGGATACGAGAACGCGAACTGGATGGGAATACGCATGTCGGAAGCACCGAGATGCGCCATCACGGAGCCGTCGGCAAACTCGACCATAGAGTGAATCTTGGACTGACGTTGCACGACCACGTTAATGAAATCGAGGTCGCAGTTAAACAGATGCATGGCCTCAATGCGCTCCAGACCCTTGTTCATGAGGGTGGCGGAGTCGATGGTGATCTTGGCACCCATGGCCCACGTGGGATGTGCGAGGGCATCGGCACGCGTCACGCGATTGAGCTCGTCGCGCGTTCGGCCAAAGAACGGACCGCCCGAGCAGGTGAGCCAAATACAATGAGCCTCGCGCGGGTCCTCCCCCAGATAGCACTGGTAGATGGCGGAGTGCTCAGAGTCGACTGGAATAAGCTGGCCCGGTTGTGCCAACGGCATCAGCAAGTCGCCACCGACGACGAGGGACTCCTTGTTGGCAAGGGCAAGACGCTTATTCGAGGTCAAGGCCGCATGGCTCGCTTCGAGCCCGGCAGCGCCCACAATGGCAACAAGCACACAGTCGACATCATCGCGACGTGCGAGCTCACAAACCGCCTGCGCACCAACACCGAGCTCCGTGCCCTCGGGCAGCTCCTGCAGCACGGCGTCCGCACCGTGGGCGGAGTCGGCCACGGCAACGGCCGGAACCGAGAACTCGCGGGCGGCGGCAACGAGCTCCGAGGTGCTGGAATTGACGGACAGCGCCGTTACCTGCAGTCGATCGGCATGCTGACGGCACACGTCGAGTGCCTGCGTGCCGATAGAGCCCGTACAACCCAGGATGGCAACACGAAGACGTCCATCGGGGCCATACGTCGTCTGGAATGACATTACAGCACGCCCCCGATCATCAAAAGCAGCTGCGCGGTAATGCAGCCAAAGATAAGCGAGTCGCTACGGTCGAGCATGCCGCCATGGCCCGGGATAAGGTTGCCGGAATCCTTGACGCCCACGCCACGCTTGATGCGCGACTCAATGAGGTCGCCGATAACGCCTAGGATGGACACGACCAAGCCGCACAGCAGCGCATAGGGCAGGCTGAGTTTGTAGAAGTGCGTCGCCCACAGGATGAGCCAAATCAAAACCGAGCCCAGAATGCCGCCGACAAATCCCTCCCAGCTCTTTTTAGGAGAGATCTTGGGAACCATCTTGTGCTTGCCGATAC
>CAUAJB010000116.1 GCA_958429225.1 uncultured Collinsella sp. | reverse complement strand
CCCTCCCAGCTCTTTTTAGGAGAGATCTTGGGAACCATCTTGTGCTTGCCGATACGGCTGCCCACGATGTAGGCAAACGAATCGGAGACCCAAAGGGACGCGCAAACGCCCACCGAAAGCAAGGCGCCGGCAAAACCGGGCACGGCATCGCGCAGCAGCACGATAGCCGACAGCATAAAGCCAGTGTAGATGGGACCCATGAGCGTCACGGCCACATCAGAGATGCGGGTACGCGGCGACCAGACATACCAAATGCCCACAGCGAGCATCAGGGCAAAAAGCAGGGCATTCAGCAACATCGAATCGCCCAACGCCGACAGCGGAAAGAGTACGGCGGCAGCGATACCCATGCGCTCGTTAGCCATCTTGCCATCGAGCCTCGTCATACGGAAAAACTCATAGCAGCACAGACCGCTCATGACAGAAACAAAGATGGCCGTGGGCACGATACCCAAAACCAGGCACAGGATAAAGACAACGGCGTAAACGATACCGGCGGCGGCACGGGTAATAAAGCCCGCCAGCCACGTACCGGTTCCGCTCTTCGCCGCAGGCGCTCCCGCAGTGGCAGCTTTGCGCGCAGGCGCTTTGGGAGCAGTTGCCTTGGGACGATCGGACACGATTAAGCCTCCTCGGTCTTGCTCAGACCACCAAACCTACGGTCACGGCCCTGATAGGCCAAAATGGCGTCGACAAGGCCCCAACGATCAAAGTCGGGCCAATAGGTATCGGTGACGTAGAATTCGGAATAAGCCACCTGCCACAGCAGATAGTTCGAAAGGCGCAGCTCACCAGAAGTGCGAATCACAAGCTCAGGATCGGGAAGGCCGGCGGTATAGAGGTGGGAAGCCACCATGTCGTCATCAATTGCGGCAGGATCGATCTTACCGGCGGCAGCGTCGAGTGCGATCTGACGGACAGCGCGGGTAATCTCGGCACGCGCGCCGTAGTTGACGGCAAGCGCCAGCGTCATGCCGGTGTGATCGGCGCACTCAGCAAGACCGCGTTCAAAAACGTCGCGGGTCTTCTTGGGCAGCGCGGAAATGTCACCCAAAAAGACAACGCGCACGTTTTCGCGCTTCAGAAGCGGCAGCTCGTCGATGAACGTCTTGGCAAACAGGTGCATCAGAACGTTGACTTCGTGCTGAGGGCGATTCCAGTTTTCGGTCGAAAACGCATAGGCAGAAAGCACGTCGACGCCCAGACGCACGCAGGCGGTAATAATCTCACGAAGGGAGACGATACCCGCCTTGTGGCCCTCAGTGCGCGCAAGACCGCGCGACGTGGCCCAGCGACCGTTGCCGTCCATGATGCACGAGATATGGTGCGGAATGTTATTGAGGTCAAGGTCGGAAAAACCGACGCCCGCAGGGGCGTCGGCAAAGTACTCGACCAGTTTATGCTCGTCGTATTGCACCTTAGATCTCCATGACCTCGGCTTCTTTTTCCTTCAGAAGCTCCTCGACCTTGGCGACATACTCATCGGTGTGCTTCTGGACCTTGGCCTGCTCGCGACGGACATCGTCCTCGGTGAGCTCCTCATCGCGCTCGAGCTTGTTGTTGAAGTCGCGACGGATGTTACGGATAGACACCTTGGCCTGCTCGGCGTACTCGCGGCACTCCTTGACGAGCTCGCGACGGCGCTCCTCAGTGGGAGCCGGGAACGGAAGACGAACGACGGTGCCATCGGAGTTGGGGGTAATACCCAGATCGGAAGCGCCGATGGCCTTGACGATAGCATTGATGAGTGCCTTGTCCCACGGCTCGATGAGCAGCATGTGGGCCTCGGGGGTCTTGACGGCGGCAACCTGCGTGACCGGCGTGGGAACACCGTAATAATCGACGGTGATGTCGGACAGAATGTTGGCATTGGCGCGGCCGGTACGGACCTTGGAGAAGTTATGCTTGAGGGACTCGAGCGACTTGTCCATATGGGCGGTGATGTTATCTGCCATGCTTAATCCTCCTGATAGACGAGCGTGCCGACGGGCTCACCCGAAAGCGCGCGCTTGACGGTGTCCTCGCCATCGATGTTGAGGACCAAAATCGGCATACGGTTATCCTGGCACAGTGCCGTAGCCGTGGAATCCATAACCTGCAGACCGCGGACGAGAACCTCGTGATAGGTAATCTTGTCAAAACGGACGGCATCGGCGCACTTGACGGGATCCTTGTCGTAGATGCCGTCAACCTTGGTGGCTTTAATCAGAATCTCGGCGCCGATCTCGCACGCACGAAGAGCCGCGGCGGTGTCGGTCGTAAAGTACGGATTGCCCGAACCGGCGGCAAAAATAACGACGTTGCCCTTGGAAAGGTGGTTGATGGCGCGACGGCGAATATAGGGCTCGCAGATCTCGTTCATCTGGATAGCGCTCATCACGCGGCAGGGAACATCGTTATGCTCGAAGGCATCCTGCAGGGCGAGCGCGTTCATAACGGTTGCCAGCATGCCCATGTAGTCGGCCTGAGCACGCTCCATGCCACCGGCAGCGCCGGCCATGCCGCGGAAAATATTGCCGCCGCCGACAACGACGCCGACCTCATGGCCAACGGCGAGCAGCTCCTTGACCTGCTTGGCAAGATGGTCGGTAACCTTGGGGTCGATGCCATATTGGCCGTCGCCCATCAGCGCTTCGCCGGAAAGCTTAAGAAGCACGCGTTTATATCGGATGTCGGACAAAGCGATCCTCCTTTAGATTGAACTCTCAACATTCTATCAAAGGCTCTAAGAAGAGCCATGAAAAAGCAGGCTGTGAGTAAAA
>CAUAJB010000115.1 GCA_958429225.1 uncultured Collinsella sp. | reverse complement strand
CATGAGTCGCCAGCACCAGCAGCACCGCGGCGGCGTTGTTGTTGACCACGAGCGCGTCCTCGGCACCGGTGAGTGAGCGGATCAGCTGCGCGGCATGCTCCTTGCGCGACCCGCGCGAGCAGGTGTCGACGCTGTACTCGAGCGTGCTGTAGCCGCGCGCAACCTCGGCCACGGCCTTGGCGGCCGACTCCGCGAGCGGGGCGCGACCCAAGTTGGTATGGATGACCACACCTGTGGCGTTAACGGCAGGGCGCAGGCTCGGCAGTGCAGAGCGATGTGCGCGAAATTCAATGGCCGAGGCCAGCTCGCGCTTGGAACGCGGGGCGGCGCCGGCACGAATCGCAGCGCGCTCCTCGTCGAGCTCGGCCGTGACGGCGGCATGCACCACCGCGTCGCAGGTCTCCCCCGCCGCCTTCACCACCGGCCACTCGGCAAGCAGCTCGTTGACTGAAGGAATGGCGCGCAGGCGGGCGCGCACCTCATCGGACATGTTCTGGCTATCGCTCATGTGCGGCCTTTCAAAAGAAACATAGGATCAGTCGAATACATCAGCTGAGTCAATTACTCGTCATTATCCCCGCGCGCGACGATCTTTTCCACGCGAACGGCGTTTTCCTGGGTAAGTGCGGCACCCGTCAACGGGTCCCAGCGCAGCGGCGTGTGGTCGAGCGGGCCGACGCCCAAGGCTTGAGCGCCACCGGCATCGGCGCCAAACGAACGTCTGCCGGGGGCGGCCGATGTAAAGATGCACGCCGGATGCAGATACGGCGTCGTCTCCACGCGCACGCGGTCGCGGCCCATATCGCTCACGAGTTCCACGACCTCGCCATTGGCGATGCCCATGCGTGCGGCAACATCGGCATTCATCTGCACGGCGTCCAAGTCGGAACCCGCCTCGGCGGCACCTTGGGCCGCGAGTCTGCGCGAGGTATGCGACTCAAAGGGACGGTTGCCGCTAATGAGGCGAAACATTCCTGGGCCGGGCTCAACCATGGGAGCGATCCAGTTGGGTACACGACCCAGGCCCGCTCGTTCCCATACGTCGCTTGCCAGCGCGATCTTGCTGCCGTTCAAGGGAATCACCGGCTCGCCCGTGCGCATCGGCAGCGCCATGCCTGTATCGGCCCAGCCGCGCTCCTTGAGCTCGTCTAGTTCGATCCCAAAAGGCGCCACCTGGGCAGCCGCCAGATTGTCAGACGTAAACTGGAAGTACTCGCCCACGCCACACGCCTGCGCCAGACCGGCAAAAATCTCCCGACCGGGACGTGTGTCGTCATGCAAAATGGGCAGCACGGCGTTGCGGTAGAACACGCGCGCGTCGTTGCGACCCACGACCGTACCCACGCCGCGGTCGGCCTCCAGATACGTCACATCGGGCAGCACGAAGTCGGAAGCGCGCGCCGTCTCGGACCAGCGAATATCAATCGTCACGAGCAAGTCGAGCTGCTGCAAAATACTCAACCAAGCCTGTGCATTGCCATAGCCCGCACCGGGGTTACTGGCATAAACGATGAGCCCGCGCAAATCCCCGGTAAGAATCGACTGACCGATGGTCGTGCACAGACCGCGCACCGGATCGACCAGTGGATAGCGCTCGGACCCCAACTTGGGCTCACGTGGCATCGACGGCGTCGCGAAACACGCAGGGTCCAAATCGCCCAACGCAAGCGGCGTGGGCGGGTTGAGGGCACCGCCCGCGTGTCCGATGCAGCCCAGCAGCACATCGACCAAGCAGATAGCGCGCGCGGTCTGGGTGCTATTGGCATACGCGATACCGATGCCACCATGAAAGCCAGCGTCCACCACCGCAGCAGGCGCCGCGGCAGCCAAATCACGCGCAGTCGCACGGATATCGTCCGCTGGCACGTCGCACATCGACTCGGCCCACTCAGGCGTCCAAACAGCAGCCGCCTGCGCCAGCTCATCAAACCCCGTGGTATAGCGGGCAACAAACTCGCGGTCGTACAAGCCATCGGCTATCAGCACATGCGCGATACCCAGCAGCAGCGCCAGATCGCATCCGGGACGCACGCGCAGCCAGCGGTCGGCAAGCGCAGCCGAGCCGCTGCGCCGGGGGTCGACCACGATAATCTTCGCCCCGCGGCGACGGGCATCGTTGAGCGCATCAACGGCCCCCATCGTCGACGAATCGACAATGGAGCGCCCCAGATACATGATGCAATCGGTGTGCGCCAGGTCGGAGGCGGGGCTGTAGCCCAGGCTGTGCTCCCAACCGGTGAGACGGCTCACCTCGCAGGCGCCGTCGGCACCGTACACGTTGGGTGAGCCCAGCGCATGCATAAAGCGATACGCCCAGTAGCGGTCGAACGAGGGCACGCCGAGCGTCATACCCAGCGCACGAGGCCCGCGCTCGTCAACAATGCCCAAAAGACGCTCGGCAATCTGCGCGAACGCCTCGTCCCACGAAATCGCATCGAACCCCGAACCATCAGCTCGTCGGCGCATGGGGTGTACAATGCGATCGCGCTCGTCAAACGGCATTGCCAGGCGATGGCGCCCGCGGGCGCACAGGGCACGCGCCGCGCACGGATGCCCCGGCACCGGCAACTCGGCCACCACGCGACCGTCCTCAACGTGTGCCGCAAAGGCGCAATCGGCATAGCATCCCCCGCATGTGGTCACCACGGCGCGACCGTCACGCTTCACAGCAGATGCCATCTCGAATACCCCTTTCATCAGCCAAACACAACAGACCAAAAGCCCGGCAACGAGCCCCAGACCCAAAAAGCCTCCCGCACGGCAACGCCCCGCGGGAGGCCCAACGTCAAACAGACGG
>CAUAJB010000114.1 GCA_958429225.1 uncultured Collinsella sp. | reverse complement strand
AAATCGTTGGACGACATTAAGTAGCTAAAATAGCCCCGTTCCAAAAAGACTGGTTAACAAACCCCGTGCCAAAAAGATTGGTCTTAGGCGTGGTCGCGCCAGCTGAGGACGCGCTGCTTCATACCCTCGATGTCGAGCACGCCTTCGGCGAAGCCTTTGCGCACGAGCTCCTCGGGAACGTACTCGTCGTAGCGATCAAAATAAGGCACCTCGCCGGGATAGACGAGCTCGATGGGGTCGAAGTCCTTTTCGGCCTCGGCTGCGAGCACCTCAAAGAACGTCTCCTCGTCAGCCTTCATCTTAAACTGCATAAAGTATGGACGCGACGGATCGAGCCCGCGAAGGCCCAGCTCCGCGGCGCATTTAATCTTGAGCATGCGCTCGAGCGCCAAAAAGGCGTAGCTGCCCAGCCAGGGGAAGAGCACCCAGGTATCGCCGCCCAGGTTGATGAGCGGCTTGGTTCCCGCACCCGAAATCTCGGCCGTATGACGAGCCTGTGCTAAGCGGGCCCGTGCGTTACCCATAAGGTACGGATATGCCGCGTGCTCGTTGAGCGCCTTGCGCATGCGCTCGAGTACGTGTGTATTGATGTCGCCGGGGCAGTCGCCAAAGTAGGCCGGCACCCGGCCCTTGACCTGCGTGGCAAAGACGGTGTGGCGCCTCCAGTCCACTTCCTCGACAATCCAGCAGTGTCCGGCGATGGCGATGCGCTCACCGGGCGGTGGCGGATTGACGATCGTGCCCAACTCGGCCGACTCGCTGCGAACGGTGAACTCCTCGTTTTCCTGGAATACGGCGTAGAACTTAAAGTTGTTAATGATGCGCTCACCCGCGAGACCCACGATGAGCCCACCGCCCTCGGTGACTTGGATATGGTCGATCTTAATGAGGTGACGCAGCAGTACGCGATAGTCATCGGCCGAGATGCGATGGAAATAGCTGAGCGTGAGCACGCGCTGGGCAAGCTCTGCCGGCGTGAGTTCGCCGGTACTGGCAAGCGTCGACATAGTCTGGTGGTAGAGCAGGCTGTAGGGGAGTCGATCGAGCTCGGGCGGCTCGACCCACTTTTCCTCGCGATAGAGTTGTACGAGCGCGATTCCCTGCAGGAGCTTCCACGGAATGGTCTCGGGCATCATCGTGCGCGGCTCGGGCTCTTCCTCGCGCATGACAAACCACATCTCGGGCGGAAGATCGCGGCGTCCCGTGCGGCCCATTCGCTGCAAAAAGGAGCTGACGGTAAATGGCGCATCGATCTGAAACGCACGCTCCAGGCGGCCGATATCGATACCGAG
This sequence comes from uncultured Collinsella sp., assembly GCA_958429225.1. Taxonomy (GTDB): domain Bacteria; phylum Actinomycetota; class Coriobacteriia; order Coriobacteriales; family Coriobacteriaceae; genus Collinsella. The sequence goes on along the minus strand of CAUAJB010000114.1, from coordinate 1,516 downwards.
CTCCAGCGTAGAGGTGGTGACGGTCGTTTGTGCCTGTTCCTCGTCACGCATGAGTTCCTCGGCTGTCTCGCGCAACGATGCCGAAAGATTGCCGTGATGGATGAGAAAGCGGTCGGGCTCGTGTCGGCTCTCGCAGTAGCTGCGCAGCATGGAGCATACGGCCTCTGCCTCCTCACGCGAGTTGGCAAAGACCAGGCACTTGCGGCCGCGGGTGTGTTCGAAGATGTAGCCCATGCCGGGGTCGGCGTTGTCGGGTGCGGTGTCGGTGGGGTTGAGGAGCGCCTGCTCGGTAGCCTGGGGGATATCGACTTCGCCCTCGGGGGCCGAAGAAGTGCGACGGTCTTTGGGAGCGGCCTTGCCCCGCGCCTGCTCGCGACGTTGACGGCGCTCCTCTTGTGTGAGCTGTCCGCTGTGACGCATGTCTTGGGCGCCGGCGGGCAGTGCCGCGGGTGCCGCTGTCTCAATGCGCTCGCATGCAAGCACTTCGGCCTCTTGAGGACTTGTGCCCACGAATCCCCGCTGCTGTGCCTGGGGGCCCGAGTTGTAGAAGTGCTCCATGGAGATACGCCACACGCGGCGCGGTTCCTCAAAGCGGGGGATAACGCAGTCGCGCCCCGTTCCCTGTGAGAGAAAGGCGCCCGTGCGCTCGGGGTCGCCGATGGTGGCAGAAAGGCCGATGCGGCGGGGCTGCACGCCTGCCATGCGCGAGAGGCGCTCGATAAGGCACAGCGTCTGACCGCCGCGGTCGCCGCGCATGAGCGAGTGGACCTCATCGATGACCACATAGCGCAGGTCGCAAAACATGCGCGGGATCGCCATGTGCTTATGGATTAAGAGCGCTTCGAGTGACTCAGGCGTAATCTGCAAGATGCCGCTCGGTTTTTTGATGAGCTTAGCCTTGTGCGACTGCGAGACATCGCCATGCCAGTGCCAGACAGGGATATCGGCCTCTTCGCAGAGGTCGTTGAGGCGGACGAACTGATCATTGATGAGCGCTTTGAGGGGGCCGATGTAGAGGGCGCCCACGCTTGCGGGCGGGTTCTCCCAAAACTCGGTCAGGATGGGAAAGAAGGCTGCCTCGGTTTTGCCGGAAGCCGTGGATGCCGTCAAGAGCACATTATCTTGCGTGTTAAAGATGGCATCTGCCGCCGCAACCTGGATAGAGCGCAGGCTCTCCCAATCGTGGGAATAGATGAAGTCTTGGATAAACGGGGCATAGCGGTCAAAGGCGTTCACGGGGCCTCCTCTCAAAAACGAATCTCTCAACGCGGCTGGCAATGGTTTGCTGCATTGCTGTCTCAACGTTTGTGCAGATAAAACCTGCCAAAATAAACCTGTCCCTTTTTGACAGGTTAGATGGTGAATTCGGCGAAGTTGCGGTCGCCGCCTGCGGTGCCGGTGTCGCCTGTTACGGCTGCCGGCGCCAGCGCGTCGCCGCCGACGCTTTGCAGCAGCTCGGCCACATTTGCATCGGGGTTCTGACACAGGATATCGAGCAGCTCGATAAAGTCACGGA
>CAUAJB010000113.1 GCA_958429225.1 uncultured Collinsella sp. | reverse complement strand
AGCGTTCGGCGGGACTGACCGCCAAGCAGCTGGTCGATTGGGCAAACGAGGCAAAAACCTACGTACACGGCTACTTTACGCTCGAGAGCTTCGATGCGCTGGCTGCCGGCGGCCGCATTCCGCCCGCGGCGGCGCAGCTCACGGCAAAGCTCGACGTCAAGCCCGAGCTCTCCTACGACTTGGCCGGCTCGCTGTCGCTGATCGGCGTCAACCGCGGCCGTAAGAAGGCGCTCAAGTCCATCCTCAAGTCGTTCCGCGAGAACTACGTGCCCGATCGCACCATGCCCATCGCCATTATGACTGCCGATGCCGAAAAGGACGGTGACTGGCTCGAAGCTGCCATCCGTAAGGAGGAGGGTTGCGCCGACGTCACGATTATCCGTAGTTCCGTCGGTCCTACCATCGGCTCGCACGTGGGGCCCGGCATGGTGGCACTTGCGTTTTGGGGTAAGAACCGCGCCGAGAAAGCCTCGCTTTCCGACCGCATCGCTCGCCGCGTGCGCGGGCAGTAGGCAAGCGATGCGTCCGTAATCGCCCTCGACTCACAGCCCAAACGCTGGCACCGAGTATTCAACCTGGTAATAACACCCAACCCAAAAGGAAAGGTTTCATGGCAAACAAGCTCTCTGTCGCATTTATCGGCACCGGAATTATGGGTGCCCCCATCGCCGACCACATTCTGGACGCTGGCTATCCCGTCACGGTCAACAACCGCACCAAGTCCAAGGCCGCAGCGCTCGTTGAGCGCGGTGCCGTCTGGGCCGATACGCCGGCAGATGCCGCGGCGAACGCCGACGTCGTCTTTACCATGGTGGGTTATCCCTCCGAGGTCGAGGAGCTCTACCTGGCGGGCGACGGCCTGCTCGCGTGCACCAAGCCGGGTGCGGTCTTGATCGACCTCACCACGAGCTCGCCTGAGCTGGCGCGCGACATTGCCGAGGCCGCCCAGGTTTCCGGCCGCATGGCGTTTGACTGCCCCGTCACCGGCGGCGAGTCGGGTGCTATCGCCGGCACGCTCACGGCTATCGTGGGCGCCACCGAGAACGACATCGCGCCGGTCCGCGACATCCTTTCCACCTTTGCGGCAACCATCTGCTGCTTCGACGGCGCCGGCAAGGGCCAGGCTGCCAAGCTCGCCAACCAGGTGTCGCTGGGCGCCTGCATGGTCGGCATGGCAGACGCGCTGGCGTTTGCCGAGCTGAGCGGCCTTGATCTTGAGAAGACCCGTCAGATGATTCTGGGCGGCACCGGTAAGTCCGGCGCCATGGAGAGCCTGGCGCCCAAGGCGCTCGACGGCGACTACAAGCCCGGCTTTATGGTTGAGCACTTCATTAAGGATCTGCGCTTGGCGCTCGCCTATGCCGACGACCGTGAGCTTGCGCTGCCCGGCGCCGACGTGGCCTTTACGCTTTACGACATGCTCGATGCCATCGGTGGCGCCAAGCTGGGCACCCAGGCCGTCACGGTCCTCTATAAGGAGGAGGCCGACGCCATCGCCGCCGGTCTGGACTGGTCGCAGTATCGTCCCGAGGAGCATGGTGCTCACGAGGAAGGCTGCGGTTGCGGCGAGCATGGCGACGACCACGAGTGCGGTTGTGGGCACCACCATGGCGAGGACCACGAGTGCTGCGGCGGTCACGGTCATGACGACGGCCACGAGTGCTGCTGCGGCCACCATCACGGGGAGTAGCGCCCATGAGCTGGACGTTCGTGGTGCTTGCGCTGGTGCTCTTTCTCTTCGCGATCTACATCGGCTTTTTGTGCGGCCAGTGGGCGTGCGAAAAGCGCGTCATCACCAAGCGCGACTACTGGATTGCCAACTTTGCAGGAGCGGCGGCAGTCGTCCTGCTGACCTGGGTGTTCTCGCTGTTCCCGCTGGTGCAGTTTGCGCCGATCGGCTGGCTCGGCGGCTTTATCGCCGGCCTTAAGATGAGCTTTGGCGAGTCCGTCGGTCCGTGGCGCAAGCACGACGAGGTCTTTAACGTCAACAAGGCACACCGCGCCGCCGCCGACGCGGGCGATGCCGAGGAACGCCGCCGTGCGCGTCGTAATGGCGCTGCCGACCGACAGCTCATCTCGGTCACCGATGACAGCAAGGGTGCTGGCAAGCACGCTAAGAAATAGTAAAAAGAGGTAACTATGGCAGAAAATAAAGACGAACAGCTCACCGACGAGGAGCTGGCACAGCTTCAGCTGGCAGAGGAGAACGAGAACGCCGTCGACCGTCTGGTCCAGGAGCTCGGCTGCCCCACGCGCCGCATCCGCCAGTTTGCCGCCCGCGTGCTGCACCTGCTCGCCGAGCGCGATCCGCAGCGCGTCGTGCCCTGCGTCCCCGCGCTGATCGAGGCGCTCGACCGCCCCGAGGCGCAGACCCGCTGGGAGGCCCTCGATGCTCTGACGGCGCTCGCCACCACCTGCCCCGAGCAGCTGGGCGATGCCTTTGAGGGCGCCGAGACCGCACTGTTCGACGAGATTTCCTCCACGCTGCGCTATGCCGCCTTCCGCCTGCTGTGCGTGTGGGGCGCCACGAGTGTCGAGCGTTCGCGCGAGGCTTGGCCCATCCTGGACGAGGCCATTCAGTGCTACCACGGCGACCTCGAGTATCGCGACATGCTCGGTTGCCTGTACGAGTTTGGCCAGGGCGGGATCGACGCCGAGGTCGCCGAGAAGCTCGCGCTGCGCCTTAAGTTCGATGCCGAGAACGGCAAGGGCAGCTATCTCAAAGCCCGTTCGAGCGAGATTTGCGAAATGCTTGTTAAACGCTTTGACCTTGATCTCTCCAAAAAGAAGAAGCGTGCTAGCGTTAAAAAATCTGACGACGCCGAAAACGAGGAGTAACAGATTATGGCGCACGATGTAGTCCTGATTCCCGGTGACGGTAT
>CAUAJB010000112.1 GCA_958429225.1 uncultured Collinsella sp. | reverse complement strand
AGGATTGCGGCGACGATGCAGACGATGGCGCCGGTGAATTTGATGCGTGAGTCGCGGGTACGCTCGCGCACCGCGTCCTCGGTGGCTTCGAGCTGGGTAACCTCTCGCTCGGTCTCGGCGTGTTCGGCTTTGTCTCGGGCCAAGGATCCTGCAAGCGACTCAGTAATCTCTGGGTGGTCGTGTACTTCGTTCGCCTGTTCGATGATCGACTGCGCATGTGCGGCATCTGCTTGGGCGTTGGCGATGCTCTGCTCTTGGTCGCGGCGTGCCTTGTCCTCGGCGGCGATCTTCTCGCGCAGTTCGCGCTGGCGCGTTGCAGCGGCGGTTTTTGCGGTCTGCAGCTCGTCGCGCGCGGCATCGGCCTCTGCCGTCACGGCTTGGTGCGCGCGTTTGGCTTCGGCAATGGGGGCCTGCGCCTGTTCGACGGCCTGCTCGCCTGCGGCAAGCGAGTGTTCAAGGTCGGCGGTGATACGCGGGACATCTTCTTCGGCTTTACGCAGGGCATCTGCCGTGTCGGAGATCTGCATCGAGAGCTCGCTGGTGCGCACCGTATAGTTGGCGGGATTTGCCGAGGGATTGCGTTGCAGCTCGGCATACTCATGACGCAGTGTCTCGAGCTGGGCGCGCGTGGCGTCGACGGTTTGTTGTGCGGCGGCAATGCCGGCGTCTCGCTCGGCCTGCACCTTGTCGCGGATGCGCTTGGAATCCTCAAGACGGCGAACGAGGCGGTTGCCGGTCTCGCGCGAGCTCGCCTCGCGGGCCTCCACGGCATCGAGCGCGGCCTTCAGGCGGAGCTCGGTCGCGTCATCCTCTGTCTTCATTTGTTCGAGCTGACCCTTGAGCTCTGCTACTTTGGAAGCATGGACATCGCGATCGATTTCGGCTGCCGCAGCGGTCTTTTGCGCTGTGGCGATCGCCTGACGCTGGTCGGCGACGATCTGCTCGTAGCGGCCTGCGATATCCTGGCGCGTCTCGAGTTCCTCGGCCTGATCGGCAATGCGCTGCTCAAGTTCGGCCAGGTGGGCGCGGGCATCGGCAAGTGCCTTTTTCGCGGCGTTCATCTCGCGCATGGCCGAGGCACCCTGGGCGATAAAGGTGCCCACGGCGTTCGCAGTGTTCGAGACAGCGGTCCCCAGATCGCGGCTCGCGGCGGGGGAGTGCGGGGCGGTCGGGCGAGCGGTGTCGGCAGCGTCCGCATCGGCAGCCTGCGGCGCGGCGATATTGCCGGTACCGCCCTCGACCACAGAAAAGCCTGCTGCGTGCGGATCGACCGCATCGGCGCCAATCGTGGGGTGCTCGAGCTGCAGAAACGAGGGCATGGTGCTGCCCTGGTCGGCAACCGGAGTCTCGCCGGGCACAAAGGTCGAGGCCGCCTCGGCGGCCTCCTCTTCCTCGGCATCGATATCGGCATCGGCGACGGCGTCTTTCATCGCTTTGACAGCATCCATCATGGAGTCCATGACGGCATCGAGCTCTTCTTCCGAAGACACCTCGATGGGGCCCGCTGCTTGCGGGGCGTCGTCCTGAGCGGGCGCATCGTCGTTTTGCTCATCGGCGTTTTCTGTTTCGGGGGTTTCCGCCGTAGCGCTTTCGTCCAAGATGGGGTCGTCGATGTCGATACTATCGCAGGTCACAGCGTCAGTATCTGCGGTGACGTCTGCGGAATCATCAATATGCTGTTGAGTCTGGGGGTCCAGCTCGTCTGTCATAGGCATGTGCTCCTCATCGTTGTTTGTCACCCTATGATAAAGTCTCGCGCCGACATCCCGCGCGCCGCAGCAAAGTTTCAAAACGTGTTCGATGGCTCGTTTGGCTGACAAAAATTCGGCCTCTTTATCCAGTTCGTGCTTGACATTCCCTTCGCCGAATGACGTTGTGCCGTTCGCCTGCTGCGGTCTTTATTTTTCACTTGAACCCGCTAAAGTTGCATTTCAGCTTTTGGCGCGTGAAGTTGGATGCGCGCAGTCGGCGGGTGGGCCCGTCGCGATTTGAAAGGACTTTGTATGGGACTTTTCACTGGTAAGACCGTGATCGTCACCGGCGGCGGCAAGGCCACGCTTAAGGACGGTTCCGCTGGCTCCATCGGCTACGGCATCGATATCGCTTTTGCCAAGGAGGGCGCGAACCTCGTCATCACCGGCCGCAACGTCGCTAAGCTCGAGGCCGCCAAGGAGTCTCTCGAGGCCGAGTACGGTGTCAAGGTTCTGCCTGTTCAGGCCGATGTTTCAGCCGGTCAGGACAACGAAGCCGTCGTCCAGAACGTCATCGACAAGGCCATTGAGGAGTTTGGCCGCATCGACGCCGTCGTCAACAATGCTCAGGCTAGCGCCTCGGGCGTGACCATCGCCGATCACACCATGGACCAGTTTAACCTGGCCATTTACTCCGGTCTGTATGCTACCTATCTGTACATGCAGAAGGCCTATCCGCACCTGAAGGAGACTAAGGGCTCCGTGGTCAACTTTGCCTCGGGCGCCGGCCTGTTTGGCAACTATGGCCAGTGCAGCTATGCTGCCGCCAAGGAGGGCATCCGCGGCCTGACCCGCGTTGCCGCCAACGAGTGGGGCAAGGACGGCATCAACGTCAATATCGTTTGCCCGCTTGCTTGGACCGCTGCGCTCGAGAACTTCCAGGATGCTTACCCCGAGGCTTTCAAGGCCAACGTCCACATGCCGCCGGCAGGCCACTACGGCGACGTCGAGAAGGAGATCGGCCGCGTGGTCGTTCAGCTCTGCGGTCCCGACTTTAAGTACATGAACGGCGAGACCGTCACCCTCGAGGGTGGCATGGGCCAGCGGCCGTAGGGTTACGCGGTTTTTCCAAACCGCGTAACGGCTCGACGCTGCGCGGTCACCAGGGCGACAACTTGTCATTCAAAGAGGGCGGCATGACCAGAAGGTCTATGCCGCCCTCTTTTCATGCCAATTTGTTCGCCCTGGCGACCGCTCGCTCATATGACCCAATCCGCTGTCAAGAGCCACAATGGCCCCGCCGACCGCTT
>CAUAJB010000111.1 GCA_958429225.1 uncultured Collinsella sp. | reverse complement strand
GAAACGGCTCCATCCCAAAAAGACGAACAAGAAGTTGCGGTGGAATAGTTCCTGTATTTGCTGCCAAAGCCTCCAAATAGGAACTATTTCACCGCAACTGAGGAGGCGGGAGCGAGTGACCGGCCTAGCGTAGGGAGCGCAGGCCGCCGGCTTCCTTGTCGAGCACCGTAAAGCGTACGGCATCCAGGTGCTCCAAGATGCTGATGGCGCGCTTGCGCGACACACCCAGGGCCTCGCGCAGCACGCTCGTGGTGGCAGCGCCACCGGCATCGGCGATGGCGGCGGCAACAAGCTCGCGCGCATGGGCCTCGGCGGCAGCGGACAGGGCAACGTCGCGCTCGACCTTCACGATCGAGCGGTTGAGCGAAAGCTCGCGCAGGGCACGCGTCATGGTGTCGCGATCGAGCTGCAGTTGCTCGCCCACCTCGGGCAACGTCGGTGCATCGAGGCCGGCTTCGTCCAGCAAGGCAACGATACGTTCGCAGGCTTCGCGAACCACGCGTGCCGCCGCGGCGGCCGAATGCGGATCGAATACCTCGGCGCCCTCGGCGGCGCACACACCACGCGAGCAGCCCTCGGCAATCAGAGCCGCGGCAACGCCTTCATCAGCGGCAGGCCACGCAGCATGGGCAACGGCGCCAGGCGTAAAGCCCGTCTCCTTGGGAGCCGCCGTGCGCATGGCTGACAGGGTCGCCGCCAGTGCATCCATCGCGGCGTCGAGCACCGTGGCGTCCGCCAAGTAGTCCGCATCACCCACGGCAAGCTTGCGAACGGAGCCCTGCGACACCAACCCGCGCAGTGCGGCATCGACCTCGCCGACACCAAGATCCAAAGCGTCGGTAACATCAACCGCCGTAACCGGCAGCATCTGCAGCGCCAGCCAAGCGCCCACACCGCCCGCGGTATCGCCGGCCTCAAGCGCTGCAAGCAGCGTGCACTCTCCCGCCGAAAGCTCGCGCGAGCGGCGGCAGCGCGAAAGCAGCACGCGCCCGCCGCCGATGAGCATAACGGGCGAATACGACAGCACCACGGCGTGGTCTCCGGCGCGCAGCGGCAGCGGCTCCTCCAGGCGCACCTGCACGGTACGGGTCTCGCCCACCGCCATGGGGGCCTCGCCCTCCAAAAGCATGATGCGACCGACAACCTCGGCCGTGCCGGCCATCACATGCACGCGCGCACCCGACTCGAGCACACGCGGCTTGGCTCCCTCACGGCCCAGGTAGGTGAACGTCATCATAAAGCGTAACGTCTGACCAAAGCGATCCGCCACGCCCAGCAACTCGCCGCGGTAAAGCGCCGCGACACCGTCACCAACTAGGTTGAGCGCCACACGCTGACCAGGCAGCGCGCGCGGCGTATCGCCATGCACCTGAATCCCGCGCACGCGACAGACCGTACGCGACGGCAAAGCCATCAGCTCGTCGCCCACCGCAACCGGCGCATCGTGCAGCGTTCCCGTTACGACAGTGCCGACGCCCTTAATCGTAAAGCAGCGGTCAATCGGCAGGCGCGGCGCGGCATCGGTGCGCTCGGCACGGTCGCGGCAGGCATCCCAGCAGGCACTTACCTGCTCGTCGAGCACCGCAAGCAGCCCGTCGATCCCCTCGCCCGTCTTAGACGACACGGGCACAATCGGCGCGCCCGCAAACACGGTACCCGACAAAAAGTCATCGACATCGAGCTCGGCAAGCTCGGTCATCTCGGCATCGGCAAGGTCGCACATCGTCAGCGCGACCACCATATGCGTGACGCCCAGCAGCTCCAGCACGTGCACGTGCTCGCGGGTCTGCGGCATCACGCCCTCGACGGCCGAAACCACCAACACGGCAACATCAATGCCCGTGGCACCCTGCACCATGGCGCGCAGGTAATGCGCGTGGCCCGGCACGTCGACCAGGCCGACGATCTTGCCGCTCGGCAGCGCCAGCTCGCCAAAGCCCAGCTCCACGGTCATACCGCGACGGCGCTCAACCTCCAGACGGTCGGGATTCTTGCCGGTCAGCGCCTCGATCAGTGCGGACTTACCGTGGTCAACGTGACCCGCCGTGCCAACGATAACGGGGCACTCCACCAGCGTTTGAACCTCACTCATCGAGCAACCGCCTTCTTAACGCACGCGACGAGCGTCGACGCCGCCGTCTCGATATCGTGGTCGCCCACAAGCGTACGGACGTCAAACAAAATGCGATCGTGCGAGGTTCGCGTGACGACCGGCGTGTCGAAGTCCTGGACAAGCGAGCGCTTGAGCGCGTCGACCGTCAGGCGCTCGTCAACAAGACGCACGGCAACGCACATCGTGGGCAGCTCCACGGTAGGCAGCGAGCCGCCACCGGGGGTCGACGATTCCTCGACAATCTCCAACTCAACGGCACACGGGCAACCTGCCTTATCGAGCCCGGCGACCATACGATCACGCAGCTTACGGGCACGTCGCTCCAAATGAGCCTGCGGCAGCGTAAGCATGCTGAGCACCGGAATATCGCGATGGGCAACATCGGCGCCATCCATGTAGATACGCAGCGTGGCCTCGAGCGCCGACAGAGCCAGTTTGCCCGGACGCAGAGCGCGCATGAGCGGATGTGCGCCGCAGGCCTGGACCAGATCGCGACGGCCCATGATAATGCCCGCCTGTGCGGCACCGAGCAGTTTATCGCCCGAGCACGACACCAGATCAAGCCCTGCCGAAACCGAAGACGGCGTGGTTTCTTCGCCGCCGCGCACCAAGATGTCGTCAGGCAACAGTGCGCCCGAGCCCTGGTCTTCATAGAACAGCAGGCCGTGCTTATGGGCCAGTGCGGCGAGCTCCCTTGAGCTCACTTCCTCGTGAAAACCCTCGATGCGATAGTTGGAAGGATGAACCTTCAGGATCATGGCCGTTTCGGGCGTGATGGCGCGCTCGTAGTCGCCCAGATGCGTGCGGTTGGTGGCGCCGACCTCGACGAGTTTGGCGCCCGAGGCCGCCATGACGTCGGGGATGCGGAAGCTGCCGCCAATCTCGACAAGCTCGCCGCGGCTGACGATAACCTCTTTGCCCGCGGCATGAGTCGCCAGCACCAGCAGCACCGCGGCGGCGTTGTTGTTGACCACGAGCGC
>CAUAJB010000110.1 GCA_958429225.1 uncultured Collinsella sp. | reverse complement strand
GCCGGAACGGGTATAGTATCGAAAGTTTTGTCGTTAACCAGCGGGGGAGTCCTGTGGGCATCAAAAAGAAGATCAAAAAGGAGCTTATCGGCACTTCCGATTACCCGTCGAATAAGATCTTTACGATCTCCAATTTCATTACCTTTACGCGCCTGATCCTCACCCTGGTATTTCTGTACCTGTTTGTGACGGATAACAACCGCGTCATCGCCATCGTTATCTACGCCGTTGCCGCCTCCACCGACTGGATGGACGGTCAGATTGCCCGCATGACTAAGACGGTCTCGTGGCTCGGCAAGGTCATGGATCCCATTTGCGACCGCGCGCTGCTGTTCACCGGCGTGCTGGGACTGGTGGTTCGCGGAGAGCTGCCAATCTGGGTCTGCGTGCTCATTATTGGCCGCGATATCTATCTGGGCATCGGCACGCTTATCGTGCGTCATTATCACCGTCGCCCCATCGACGTCGTCTTTCCCGGAAAGATTGCCACGGCGCTGCTCATGACCGGATTCTCGCTCATGCTGCTCGGTTTCCCCGTTATTGACGGCCTGTATCTTTTACCTTCATCCCTTACGGCCTTCCCGGGCCTCAACGGAAGCTCGGTGCCCCTCGGCATCTTCTTTGTGTACGGCGGCGTGATCTTCTCCATGCTCACGGCTGTCATCTACTCCATTAAGGGCGGAGTGGCCATTAAACAGGCTCTCGCGCATCCCGAGGACGAGGACATCGACTTTCTGAACCCTGAAATCGAAGACTGATTCGTTGGGGTATGATTACGTATGGTTCATTATTTGCGGCACGTCCGCGATAAGTTAGGGGTTGTCATGGACAACATGGTTAACAATATGCCTCAGAATGATAAGACTGCTGACGCTACCTGCGTATTCCGCGTGCCTTCAAGCGACGTCACCGTTCCCGACCTCATGGCTAACGTGCGCATCACCGCCCCCGTTCTGTCCATCGTCAAGGGTCCGCAGACGGGTGCCGCTTTTGAGCTCGAGGACGACGTGACCACCATCGGCCGCGATCCCGCGAACGGCATCTTCCTCAACGACATGACTGTTTCGCGCAGCCACGCGCGCATTATTCGCGAGGGCCTCGGCGCTCGCATCGAGGACTTGGGATCGCTCAATGGCACCTGGGTCGACGGTGCCATCGTCAATGCAGCCCCGCTGCACGACGGTTCTTCCGTTCAGATCGGTACGTTTACGCTCATCTACCACGAGAGCACGCCGGAGCGCATCGAAACCGGTGAGTAGGGCATGGCCGAACGCAACTATCTGAGTATCGGCCAAGTCGTCAACCTACTTCGAGGCGCATACCCCGATCTTTCGAACTCAAAAATTAGATTTCTAGAGGATGAGGGGCTCATTACCCCTCATCGTACGCCTAAGGGATACCGTCAGTACTCTAAGGAGGACGTTGATCGTCTGGAGGTCATCCTGCACTTGCAGAAGACCCGCTACATGCCGCTCAACGTGATTAAGCAGCGCTTGGAAAACGCCACGGACCTGTCAACGCTCGCCTACGAGGTGGGCTTGCTATCCGATGTTCCGCTCAAGACGGAGCCCAAGGAGACTAAGCAAAAGCTGCATCCCATCGAGACCATTCCCGATATGCTGGGCGTCGAGATTTCGTTTATCCGCTCGCTCGCCGAGAACGACCTCATTCGCATCATCAAGAGTCCGCAGAATCGCGAACTTGTCGATGGCCGCGATTTTCCGATCATCCGCTACTGCTCCGAGCTGTCACGCTTCCATATCGAGCCGCGCAACCTGCGTCAGTACGTGTCTTCCGCCAACCGCGAGTCCTCGATGTTTGAGCAGGTGCTCGTGAGCATGCTCGGAATGGATACCTCCGATGACGAGCGCGATGCCAAGCTCGAGCGTGCGTTTAAGAAGCTTCACGACCTGACGGAGGGCGTGCACACCGCGCTGCTCAAGAACCGCGTTTTTGAGTCGCTCAATGCCGTGGTCGAGGACGCCGACATCGATGCACTCGATGAGGAAATCACACGTTCCGAGTCCACCAAGGCCAAAAACGAAGAGACAGCCGCGCCGGCTTCGCACGAGGATTCTCTCGTAAAGCCGCTCAAGGTCGTCGCCCCTTCGCAATCCGGCACCGCTACCGCGGGCAAATAACCGCTGCCGAAATTTCGGCAACCCATTGAAAGGTCATGTAATGTACGACTTCGAATCTCAAATCGTCGACATCCCCGACTATCCCGAGCCCGGAGTCATCTTTAAAGACATCACGCCGCTCTTTGGCAATCCCGAGGCGCTCAAAGCCATGACCGATGCCCTCGCCGAGCACTTTGCCGGCATGGGAATCACCAAGGTCGTGGGTCCCGAGGCTCGCGGCTTTATGGTTGGCGTACCGGTGGCTGTAGCACTTGGCGCCGGCTTTGTTCCCGCACGTAAACCGGGCAAGCTGCCGCGCGAGACCGTAAGCCAGAGCTACGAGCTCGAGTACGGCACCGATTCAATTGAGATCCATGCCGACGCTATCAGCTCTAAAGATACCGTGTTGATTCTGGACGACTTGGTCGCGACGGGCGGAACCGTCGAGGCAACAGGTAAACTGGTGCTAGATATGGGCGCAAAGCTTGTCGGTTACGGTTGTATCCTTGAGCTTGCGTTTCTCAACCCGCGCGAGAAGCTCACGCCGTCTGATGACGATGTGGAGCTCTTTAGCCTGGTGACGGTGGACTAGCCGTTACCCTTAGTTACTGGAAAGGAAGCTACATGCGCACAGCAAACACGCACAAAAACATGGCACGCTGCGCTGCTACGGCAACCCTCGCTTGTGTTTTGGGCTTGGGCCTCGCGGCTCCTGCCTACGCCGATACTGCATCCGACCTTGCCGCTGCTCGTACGAAGCTCGAGCAGATTGGCACGCAAACCCAGCAAATTCATGATGAACTCTCCGCACAGACGCAGGAGCTTGATCAGACTGCAGGCGAGATTACGCAAAAGCAGCAAGAGATTGCCGAAGGTCAGGCAAAGCTTTCCAACTACGTTGCCGGTGAGTACAAGACCGGCGGCCTGAGCCTTCTTCAGGTTCTGACGGGCGTCGACGATCTGGGCGATATGCTCAACCGTCTGTTCTACTACGGCAAAGTCTCCGATAAGCAAGCTCAGACCATTCAAGAGGTCAAAGAGCTTAAGCAGCAGCTCACCGATAAGCAGGCCGAGCAGGAGAAGAACGTCGCCACCACGCAAAAGAAGGTTGACGAGCTTAACGCCCAGCAGGCTGAAGCCCAGAACGTCGTAAACTCCCT
>CAUAJB010000109.1 GCA_958429225.1 uncultured Collinsella sp. | reverse complement strand
ACAGAGCCCGAAACTCTCATGGAGCCAGTGACAGGAATCGAACCTGCAACCCACTGATTACAAATCAGTTGCGCTACCGTTGCGCCACACTGGCACACTTGGCGCTTTCACGCGAAGCGAGTTAAGAATAAAGGAATTGCGGACGGGGCGCAACAGGCCGCACGGCGTTATACAAATATGCAAAATCCAGCAACAACGCGTACCAGGCCCGTTCATTTCTGTCAGTGCGCCCTCAATCTTAAAACCATTCGCCAGAACGAATAGTTTTAATTACAATTGCTATATATAAAACTATTCGTTCTGGCGAAGGGTTTCGCGATGCTTACTACCAAAGAAGCCGCCGAGCTGCTCGGCATCACTCCGCGCAGGGTGCAGGAGCTCATAAAAAACGGAGCACTTGAGGCCCGCAAGGCTTCTGGTGTATGGCTCATCGACAAAGACAGCGTCGACACGCGACTCCGCTCTGTGACCAAAACGGGGGGACGTCCCCGCCGCGGCCACGGTAAGAGCGAGATCGCGTTCACCCTCATGAACCGCACGTACGAAGTCGCTCAGCTGGTCTACAGTACATCGCGAAAAGACTTTACCCACATCGGTGCCGACATCGATTACGCCCACGCCCCTATTGGAGTATTTGGCCCTAATAGCCCCATATCGCTAGACTCCTTCCGCATCTGGTGGCGCGGCCGCGGTATCCCGCTCGCACGCATTGGGCTAGCCTCCCTGCTTGCAGAAGCCGCAGTCGATGTTCCCGATGAACTCGTCCAGCGAAATCTCGGCCTCTCCTTATCCGACCAGTATTGGATTAGGCCCCAAGGTTCCGGTCTCACCTGGGAGGATATCAATTTCTTCAATAACGCCTTTGATGACGTCTCTCTCAGCATCGCGCCCTTCGCCCCAGAGGGAAAAGCGGCTGCCGCAAAGCCCGATAACACCTCGGACGGCAATCTTCAAAAGTACTGGACGTGCGAGGGCGAACGTCGAATTCTGCATAAGGCAGGAGCGCACCTGGACCAGGAACCTTATAACGAGCTGGTGGCGACCGCGCTCCACCGTCGCATCCTAAACGCCTGCGATTATGTGCCTTACTCGCTCGAGGGCACGGGCACTTCCGCCCTGAGCACATGCGATGTCTTCTTAACTGATGAAGAAGAGTATGTCCCTGCGTTCTATGTAAACCAGCACGCAAACGCAGATGAACGGCTAACCGACTACGAGCGATATGTAGCAAACTGCGAGGAGCTCGGGGTGACAGGCGTCAAGGATGCCCTTGACCGCATGATCGTATGTGACGACATCATTGCCAACTACGATCGTCATTGGCGCAACTTCGGCCTCGTGCGAAACGTAAACACGCAAGCTTGCAGACCTGCCCCCATCTTCGATTCGGGCTCATCGCTCTGGTGCAACATATCACTAGAGGAGCTTAGGGCGGGAGAGCACAGTTTTACCAGCGCACAATTTCATTCAAGCCCCGCCAAACAAATGTTGCTCGTCGAGGACATGGGCTGGTTTGACGGCGACAAACTCGAAGGCTTCGTTGACGAGGCAATCGAGATTCTTTCCAGAAACGACGCGCTCACGGCAAGACTGCCATATCTAAAAGAGGCGCTAACGTGGCGCCTCGAAAGAATGATCGACATCGCTGAATGGAGTTAGCGAGGCAGCATTGCCCCGCCAACTCCCCTACCTCCCGCGCAGGGCCTTGAGCTTGGCCAGGGCATCGGGGCTCAGGCGACTGCCCAGAGTCATCTTGATCTGCGGAGCTTCCTCTGCCTCGTGAACGTCGTTATCGATCTGTTTAATCTCGTCTACCAGCATACGGCTCGAGATGCGCGTAACGCCCTTGCCCATGACGACGGCCTGGATCGTGCCGTCGCTCGATACCACGGAGCACGCGCGACCTTCCTCACGTGCCTCGATGCAGAGCTTCTGCACCACGGTATCGGCCGAAACACCCGTCGGCGAAAACTCAATGCGCACGCCGCGGGCCGGTAGGTTGGGGCGCTCGCTGGAGATATTGCCCGCGCCGTCAAACACGATTACGGCCTCGTAACGGCCCTGGGCAAAAGCGGCGACGTCGTTGATGAGGGCGGTGCGCGCCATATCGTGAACGTCGCTGGAATACGGATCGTCGGAATGGTCGTACACGAGCTTTTCGTAGCGCGGCGTGCAGTGGATCACGTTGTAACCGTCGACCACCAGCAGCTCAGGCTTATTGGAGTGCACCGTCGAGACTGGGTCGGCGATAGCCTGCGCAAACGCATTGCCGCCCACGCCATAGGTCGCGGCCGAAACAATCGGCTTGGCCGAGCCCTCGCCAAAGCGCTTGGCCTTGGACTTAGCGCGGTTCTTCTTGGACATGCGCTACTCCTCCCCCATGAGCTCGCCGGCATTACGGCGCAGCCACTCAAAGCACAGCGCGGTGGTCGCCTGGGCAACGTTGAGACTCTCGGTCATGCCGCGCTGGGGAAGCTTGGTCAAAAAGTCGCATTTCTCGAGCACCAGGCGCGAGATGCCGTCGCCCTCGGAGCCCATGACGAGCGCCACGCGGCCCTCGAAGGGAGCATCCCAGCAGCTGCCCTCGGCGTGCTCGGAGGCACCGCCCACCCAAAAGCCAGCGGCCTTGAGGTCGTCGAGTGCACGGGCGATATTGGGAACCTGCGCGATAGGCAGGTGCATGACGGCGCCGGCGGAAGTCTTGTAGCTGCCAACGGTCACGCCGGCAGCGCGCTTGTTGGCAATGATGACGCCCGCCGCGCCCACGACTTCGGCGGAGCGCACGATGGCACCAAAGTTGCCGTCGTCGGTCACATGGTCGAGCACAACGACAAGCGCCGGACCGTCGCCCGCGCGGTCGAGGATATCGGCAACATCAGCGTAAGGGAAGTTACCAACCTCGAGCGCAATGCCCTGGTGAGCGCCATGGCTCGACAGCGCATCGAGCTGCGCACGCGGCACATACTTAATGCGGACACCGGCGGCGTTGAGGTCATCGACCAGACGAGACAGGGCGGCATCGCGCTCCCCGCCCTCGGCGATGAGCGCACACTTGACGGGAAAGCCGGTACGCAGCGCCTCGGCGGCTGCACGACGACCTTCGATAAACTCGCCCTTGGGAGCCTGAACGTTGTCGCGGTTGCGATCGCGCTGCGGACGCGCAGCCTGGGCTTGGGAGCGCTCGCGCTGGCCCTTGGGAGCGGCAGCGCGGTCGTTGCGGCGAATCGGACGCGAGTCAGAAGCAGCCTGCTTGCCTCCACGCGGTGCACGCTTGCGATTGTCGGCCATAAAGCG
>CAUAJB010000108.1 GCA_958429225.1 uncultured Collinsella sp. | reverse complement strand
CTCGGGCGCCGGCGTAGACGCGGGCGCAACTTCGGATGCCGGGGCTATGGGAAACGCCGGCGCGGCGGGCTCGGGTGCCGCAAACACCGCAGCGCTCTCGTTGATGGCCGCGGCGACGGGCTCTGCAAAGTGAGCCGGCGCCGGGGTTGCTTCGGACGCCGTGGGTTGCTCCGCAGCATGTGCGCCGATGGGCGCCGCTACGGCATCCTCTTCGTCCTCGTTATCGGCGAGATCCGAAATATCATGCGTTACATGCGAAAGAGGCAGGGAGAACACGGTGTCCTCGGGTTCCACGGGTGCGGAGCCCGCCGGAGCGGCGTGGGCCGGTGCAGCTGCGGCGGCAGCCGGTGCCTCGGTCATGGTTGCGGACTTGTTCTCCTCGTCGATCATCGACGGTTCACCTTCATGACCACGTCGCCAATCTGGACTTCGT
Source organism: uncultured Collinsella sp. (assembly GCA_958429225.1). Lineage (GTDB taxonomy): Bacteria > Actinomycetota > Coriobacteriia > Coriobacteriales > Coriobacteriaceae > Collinsella. Next base: position 3,275 of record CAUAJB010000108.1, on the reverse strand, counting down.
CGCCCTCACGCAGCGTCGCGGGCTCCACGAGCTGGCGGCCGTTGACGAGCGTGCCGTTAAGCGAGTTGAGGTCCTCGATGATGAGCGCCGGGCCCTGCAGCGAAAAGCGCGCATGCGAGGCCGAGACAAACGGTTCGTTGATGCAGATGTCCGAAGACGGCGAGCGGCCGACGATGACGGGGCCGAGCATGTCTACGTGGATGCCGCGGATACCGCGCGGACCCTTGTCCACATCGATCGTCCAGATGGCCGAGTCGCGGCGCTGTCCGCGCACAAGTCCCACGCCGGTCTTCATGACGGCGAACAGGAAGATATAGAGCAGGGCGACCAGGACGATGCGGCCTGCAAAAAGGACGATATCGATGTTCATAAGCGACTATCCCCTAAATTCAAAGGTACTCAGGCCAAACGTCAGCAGATCGCCGTTGCGCAGCGGACAGCGCGTAATGCGGCGGTTGTTGACGAGCGTGCCGTTGGTGGAATTGAGGTCCTCGATCGACCAATCCGAGCCCGTAAAGGTGAGCTGGGCGTGGCGGCGCGACACATTGGGGTCGCGCAGGGCAATGTCGGAAACCGAGCGCTCGCGACCGATGGTCACCTGTGCGGAGGTGATGCTATGGCTCTCGCCGCTTACGACGTCGACGAGCTGGGCGAGCGGGCGCTGCGGGGCGCGAGTGCTCGCCATGTTGGAGGCGATGCCGGCTGCGGCGCCTAGGCCCACGGCGGCACCGGTCGCGGCGGCTCCGCCCATGCCGGCAAGCGCGTCGCGCGAGACGGTCTGCGGCACCGGGATGGGTGCTGCGGCGGGGTCGGGGACGCTAGGCGCGAAGGGGTCTGCCGCGGCAAGCGGGTCGGGAGCGGCGGCGCGAGGCGTCGGCTGCTGCTGGGGCATGGCGGCGGGGCGCTGCTGCTGCGGGGCAGCAAACTGCTGCTGGCCGGCGCGCGGGGCGCTGGCGGCACGGCTTGCCGCGGAGTTGTTCTGGCCCAGGCCGTTTTGATATGCGCGCTCTTCTTCGTACAGGCGACCGAGCGTGGGAGCATCGACGTTCTCGGCAAAGACCGAGAACTTGCCGGCGCGCAGCTGCGGATCGATCATAAAGCGCACGAGGGGCTCGCCGACAAAGACATAGCGGCGCTTTTCGGCCTGCGCCTTCACAAACTCGCGGACCTCGCGCGAAAGCTCGGGGTAGAACGGGGCGAGCATGGGATCGTCGTCGGCGGCGATAAGGATGGTATAGAGTGCCGGCGCCGTATTGACGCCGTTGATCACCAGAGTCTGATCCTCCATGTCGCGAGCGGCCTGCTTGGCAAGCTTCTTAAAGGAGAACGGGGCACGGGTGGCACCGAAGATGCCGGCCACGTGGTCCTCGAAGATGTTCAGGAAGTTCACGAAAGATCACTCTCCGTATAGGTTCTTTGGTATCCGAGCAAATATAGGCATATCCCAACGATTATAGAGGATAGGGTTCCCGCAACCGCCGCCTTGGCGACGACCACGGCTGCAAGGCTGGCAATTTCCATATGGTGTGCAAGACAGGACGCCGCTGAGCAGCCGATGCCGGTGGCAGCGATGGCGGCGATTGCGGCAAGGTTTGAGCCCTGATCAGCACGCTTGGCATGGGCATTGAGCAGCGCAGATGACGCCGCGGCAGTTGCTGCGACCAGCACAAAGGCAGCCCAAAGGAGCGGGTCTCCCAGCGCTGCGGCAACGTTACCGAGCCCCAGTACGCCTCCGGCTGAAAGCGCGACTGTGGCCAGACGGGCAAAAAGCGCGCCCATGCCCGTTGCCGCGGCGGCGCTTGCCGGGCAGAGCCAAAATGACGCGACGCCGGCGGCGACCCCAGCTGCCAGGAAGGTGTTGCCGGTCAGACAGCCAAGCGCGAGTGCACAGGTGAGTGCGGCGCTCACGGCAGCCTCGGTACGACCCCAGGCGATCCACCAACCGGACATGGCGGCGGCAAAGATCACCGCGACGGGCAGCATCGACAGAATGCCCTGTGCCTGCATGGTGACGTTGGCCATGAGCACCAAAAAGCCCACAGCCGAGATGGCCGAGCCAATCTGGGGGGCCAGGCCAGCCGCCGTGCCGATCGCGATAGCCGCAATGACCAGGCCGGGAAGCGCCGCGACCCCGGCCGTTTGCATCAGCAAAAAGCTAAAGGTGCCGCACGTTAGCGCCGAGATAGCGCGCATGGTGTAGTCACGTGCATGGCTCCAGCGCGTGCCCGCCCAGCCAAGCGCGGGGTCGACCTCGATGGCGTCGTCCTCGTAGTGCGACGGCTCGATATCGTCGAGCTCCTGCTCGTCATCCGAAAGCTCACCAACCATTTGCTCCAGGCTGCGACGGCCTTCGCGCACGCTGCCCAGGCCGGCAAGGAGCTGGTCGCAAAATGCCTCGATGCTGTTGGGGCGGTCCTGCGGCATGGGGGAGAGCGCGCTCATGAGCGCGGCCTCGGCTCCCGGGGGAAAGTGTGGTATCAGCTCGCTGGGATAGGTGGCGCCGCCGATGATGCGGTCGAGCGAGTCGGCGGGCGTGGCCGCCATAAAGGGAGCGCTGCCGCACAGGCCCTCGTAGATCACACAGGCGAGGGCAAAGACATCGGCGCGTTCGTCGACCGTGCCGGTCTCGATATCGAGCTGCTCGCGCGGCATGTAGCCGATGGTGCCGCCGCGCGAGCCGCCAAAGCCACCGGCGGACGACAGTCGCGCCATGCCAAAGTCGGTGAGCTTTACATTGCCCGAGTGGTCGATGAGCACGTTGGCGGGCTTAATGTCCAGGTGGAGCACGCCATTACTATGGGCGAAGGTGAGCGCCTGGCCCAGGGCATCGGCAATGGCCGCGGCCTCGTCAAAGGTAAGTGAGTGACCGTCCACGCGATGCAAAAACTCGGCCAGCGACATGCCATCGACATATTCCATAACCAGGTAGGCATAGGCTGTGTCGTGCGTAAAGTCGATGACCTGCACGATATTGGGATGTTGAAGCATGGCGGCGGTATGTGCCTCGCGCAGTACATCCATGATGTCGCTGGCGGGCATGCCGGCACCGTTGATAAGGGGGATGCGCTTAATGGCGACGCGGCGGCGCAGGTGCGTGTCGCGGCAGATCTCGATGGAGCCAAAACCGCCGGTCGCAAGTGTCTCGAGCGGCTGGTACCGCTTGAGCAGCTCGCGAGAGCTAGTGCCCTCCAAAGGAACGTCCGGCGAGAACCGGGCGGTATGTTGCGAGAAAAGCGGCATGGCCAACCCTCGTGCGTTTAAAGTTCGTTTGCGAG
>CAUAJB010000107.1 GCA_958429225.1 uncultured Collinsella sp. | reverse complement strand
CTGGCGAAGCAGTCCTTGAGATCCGCCTTGCCTTATGCCAAGAACTCCTTGGTGGTCGCCACGATGTTGGCGGCGTCCAGGCCGTACTTGTGCAGGAGCTCGGCGCCCGGGCCGGACTCGCCGAAGGTGTCGTTGACGCCAATCTTCTTGAGCGGCGTCGGGCACTGCTCGCACAGGACGTCGGCAACGGCGCTACCCAGGCCACCGATCACAGAATGCTCCTCGACGGTCACGACGTGGCCGGTCTTGGTGGCACTCTTGACGATCAGGTCGGCGTCGATGGGCTTGATGGTGTGCATGTTGATGACCTCGGCATCGATGCCCTCGGCAGCAAGCTGCTCGGCGGCCTCGAGAGCCTCGCCGACCATCAGGCCGCAGGCGATAATGGTCACATCGGCACCCTCGCGCATGACAATACCGCGGCCCACCTCGAACTTGTAGGTCTCGGGGTCGTTGATAACCGGCGAGGCCAAACGGGCGAAGCGCATGTACACCGGACCGTCGCACTCGTAGGCAGCGCGCGTCACGGCGCGGGCCTCGACGTCGTCGGCAGGAACGATCACGGTCATGCCGGGGATGACGCGCATGAGGGCGATATCCTCGCAGCACTGGTGCGTGGCGCCGTCCTCGCCCACCGAGATACCGGCGTGCGTGGCGCCGATCTTAACGTTGAGGTGCGGGTAGCCGATGGAATTGCGAACCTGCTCAAAGGCGCGGCCGGCGGCGAACATGGCAAAGGTGCTCGCGAAGGCAACACGACCGGTGGTCGCGATACCGGCGGCGACGCCCATCAGGTTGCTCTCGGCAATGCCCACATCGAAGAAGCGATCGGGGCAAGCGGCCTTAAATTTGCCGGTCTGCGTGGCGGCGGCCAGGTCGGCGTCGAGGACCACAAAGTCATCGTGCTCGTTGGCGAGCTCGACGAGGGCCTCGCCGTAGCTTACACGCGTGGCGATTTTCTTGACGTCTGCCATCCTAGAGCTCCTCTCCGGCGGCCGTGAGCTCTGCCATGGCCTGCTCAAACTGTTCATCGTTGGGGGCCTTGCCGTGCCAACCCACCTGGTTCTCCATAAAGGAAACGCCCTTGCCCTTCATGGTCTCGGCGATAATGGCGGTCGGCTGGCCCTTAGTAGCGCGAGCCTCGGCAAAGGCGGCGCGGATCTGATCGAAATCGTTGCCGTCGGCGAGCTCCACCACGTGGAACTTAAAGGCGCGGAACTTGTCTGCCAGCGGCATGGGATCGTTGACCTCCTCGACGGGGCCATCGATCTGCAGGCCGTTGTGGTCAACGATCACGCAGAGGTTGTCGAGCTGCTGGTTGCCGGCAAACATGGCGGCCTCCCAGACCTGGCCCTCCTCGCTCTCGCCATCGCCCAACAGGGCGTAGGTGCGGTAAGTATCGCCCCAGTGCTTGGCGGCAACCGCCATGCCCACGGCGGCGGAGATGCCCTGGCCGAGCGAACCGGTGGACATATCGACACCCGGGGTGTCGTTCATGTTGGGATGGCCCTGCAGGTGGCTACCGATGTGGCGCAGCGTCTCGAGATCCTCCTTGGGGAAGAACCCGCGCTCGGCGAGCACGGCGTACAGACCCGGAGCGCAATGGCCCTTGGAGAGCACAAAACGGTCGCGATCGGCCTTGCGGGGATCGGCCGGGTCGACGTTCATTTCCTCAAAGTACAGATAGGTCATGATGTCGGCAGCGCCGAGCGAACCGCCCGGATGGCCGGACTTGGCAGCGTGCACGCCGGTGACGATGCCCTTCCTTACCTCGTTGGCAACCTTTTTGAGCTCTTCGTCGCTCATTGTGCCTTCCTTTCATCCTCATTAGACAAAATGCGCACGGCACCGAAGGTAATCCCAACACAGCCGCAATGCACGTACGTCATTCATTATGCTGGAAACTGATGGCTTTACCAGAGTTTTTATCATTATTTGAACAATTGAGCAGGCAGAACCGCTGATGAAACGGTTTATCAATGTGAACGTCTTTTGGATGGAACGCGGTCGACCCTACGCGCTAATGTCCTTGAATCCCTCGCCGAAGGCTTCCGTAACGTCGGCGACCGTCACAATGGCGTGAGGATCGCGCTCGCGCACGATCGTCTTGAGGGTATTGAGCTCTCGACGGCTCACGATGACCATAATCACCGGCTTCTCGGCACCCGAATACATGCCAGTCGCCTTAAACTTGGTACAACCACGACCCAGGCCATACATGATATCGGCAGCGATATCAGGGAACTTGTCCGAGATGATGAGTACCATACGGCGTTTGTTGCCACCATCGACCACGGCATCGATCACGTAGCCGCTAATGACCATCGAAAGGCCTGCATATAGTGCGTTTTCGATTGAAAAGACCGGAGCCGACAGCGCGCATACGGCAACATCGATCGCCATGACGGTCGAGCCCACGGGCAGTGAGGTATTACGCGAGATGATTTGGCCAATCGTGTCCGAGCCGCCGGTGTTGGCGCCGGCGCGCAACACCATGCCGTAACCGATGCCCGTAATAATGCCGCCCCACATGGCAGGGAGCATCAGGTCCGCATCCGCCAGAGGTGCTACAAACGGGGCGAACAGATCGGTAAAGAAGCCCAGCAGCACAAAGCCCGTCGCGGTCTGCACCACGTAGAACATGCCGCCCTCGCGCATAACGACCAGCAACAGCAAGGCATTCATCACGATCGTCTGAATACCAACGGGAAGCGATAGGCCGCGCGATGCGCCGACCGCCTGGATAATGGTGGCAAGGCCCGTAACGCCACCGGCAGCAAGGCCGTTGGGAATCAAAAACAGGTCGGTCGCAATAGCGGCCAGAGCGCACCCCAACATAATCTGGGGCAGGTCGTGAAAGAAGTTCATCGAAAGAATGCGCTTGATGTCCAGACGATATGCCATGCTGCCTCCCTCAAAAAAGCGCACCCCATCGGATGCGCTTTGAACTTCTTCTTGTATTCGATTCTACCGATTCGCCGGACAAAAACCACCCCTGCGCAGGGTTTGCTCTGAATACAAAACCACCCTGCTCGGAGGGTTTTATCCATTTCCACATAAACCGGGCGGTTTATGCAGATGGGGTCTCCGCATCAGCGTTGCCGGTGGCCCAGCGATGGTAGCCAATAACAAACGGGTCCAGGTCGCCATCGTCAAGAACGGCCTCGACATTGCTGGTCTCCACGCCCGAGCGCAGATCCTTGACCATCTGGTACGGGTAGAGCACGTAGCTGCGAATCTGGTTGCCAAAACCAATCGTGGTCTTGGGTCCGCGAATCTCATCGAGCGCCTCGGCACGCTTTTCGAGCTCAATCTCGTACAGGCGAGCCTTGAGGATCTGCATGCACGCGGCCTTGTTCTGGATCTGGCTGCGCTCGTTTTGGCAGGTAACCACAATGCCGCTCGGGAAATGCGTCACGCGCACGGCGGAGTCGGTGGTGTTGACGCCCTGACCGCCCGGGCCGCTCGCGTGGTACACGTCCACGCGGATGTCATCGGGACTGATCTCGATGTCGATATCATCGGGTAGCACGGGGATGACCTCGACGCCGGCAAACGTGGTCTGGCGGCGCTTCTTGTCATCGGTGGGGCTAATGCGAACCAAGCGGTGGACGCCGGCCTCGGCGCGCAGCATGCCAAATGCGTCCTTGCCCTCGACGGTAAAGGTTGCGCGGTCGATGCCGATGACCTCGGCCGCGGGACAGTCGTTGATGGTGACCTTCCAGCCGCGACGCTGGCAGTACTTCATGTACATCTTAA
>CAUAJB010000106.1 GCA_958429225.1 uncultured Collinsella sp. | reverse complement strand
CCCAGGTCCTTGAGCTGGTCGCGGATGGCGTCGGCCAGATCCCAGTTCTTGGCGGCGCGGGCCTCGGCGCGGGCCTCGAGAATCTTGGCAGCGGCCTCGTCCACGTCGTCACCCGTGTAGGCAACCAAACCGGCGGCAACGCCCAGCAGGCCCAGCGGCAACTCGACCTTGGGCTCGGGGAGCTCAACGCCAAGCGTATCGAGCAGCTCGGCCAGCGTGTCGGCGGCGGCAAGCGCGGCGGCCTTGTCGGCAGCGTCGCCCGCCTGCTCCAGGTACTGGTTGCACTCGGTCACAAAGCCAAAGACGGCACCCATGGCACCAGCGGTGTTAAAGTCGTCGTCCATGCACTCCTTAAAGGTGGCACGAGTCTCGGCGGCCTTGGCGGCAAACGCCTCGGCGGCAGCCGCATCGGCATCGGCCGTCGCATGGCTCGCGGCCCAGCGCAGGTTCTCGACCGTAGCGGCGATACGCGTGAGCGAGTTCTCGGCACCCTCCAGGCGCTCCCAAGAAAAGTCGAGCGGCGAGCGATAGCTCGTCTGCAGCATCAGCAGGCGCAGGGCGGCAGCGGAGTGCTGTTCGAGGACCTCGGCCAGCGTAAAGAAGTTTCCGAGGGACTTGGACATCTTCTCGCCGTCAACCAGCAGCATGCCCGTGTGCATCCAGGTGTTGGAGAAGCCCTGGTGCCAGGCGCAGGTGGCCTGGGCGCACTCGTTCTCGTGATGCGGGAAGGCAAGGTCAGAGCCACCGCCGTGAATGTCGATCGGGGTGCCCAGGTAGCGGTGCACCATGGCGGCGCACTCGGTGTGCCAACCGGGACGGCCCTCGCCCCAGGGGCTCGGCCAGCTGGGCTCGCCGGGCTTGGCGGCCTTCCACAGGGCAAAGTCGAGCGGGTCGTTCTTGTCCTCGTTCTCCTCGATGCGCGCACCCACCATAAGGTCGTCGATGTTGCGGCCCGAGACCTGACCATAGTTGGGATCGCTGCGCACGGCAAAGTACACGTCGCCGTTATCGGCGGCATAGGCATGGCCCTGCTCGATAAGCGTCTTGATCATGGCGATCATGGGACCGATCTCTTTGGTGGCGCGGGGGCGCACATCGGGATCGAGCACGTTGGCAGCGCGCATGACGCCGATGAACTTATCCGAGAACTCCGTCGCGACCTCGGCGGCCGTACGGCCCTGCTCGTTGGCGCGCTTGATGATCTTGTCATCGACATCGGTAAGGTTCTGGGCGAACGTAACCTCGTAGCCGCTCGCGATGAGCCAGCGACGAATCACGTCAAAGCTGATGAACGTGCGGGCATTGCCGATGTGGATGTTGTCGTAGACCGTGGGGCCGCACACGTACATGCGGACCTTGCCGGACTCGATGGGCTGGAACTCTTCCTTTTTATGGGTAGCGCTGTTGTAGATACGCATTCGTTACTCCTTAACGGTTTTCTGTAGCAGGCAGACGGCCCAGGCGCCGATCCCCTCGCCCTGGCCTTCCCAACCGAGCTTTTCGGTCGTGGTGGCGGCGACGCCCACGTTTTCGACGTCAACGCCCAGGGCATGGGCAAGGTTGGCGCGCATGGCATCGCGGTGCGGGGTGATCTTGGGTTGCTGACAGGCAATGGTGCAATCGGCATCGACAAACTCAAAGCCCAGCTCGCGCGCATAGTCCATCACGCGAGCGAGCAGCACCATCGAATCGGCACCCTCGTAGGCAGGATCGGTGTCGGGGAATAGCTTGCCGATGTCTCCCCCGCGGCAGGCACCCAGAATGGCGTCGGCCAAGGCGTGCGCGAGTACATCGGCATCCGAGTGGCCCAGCAGGCCGCGCTCGTAGGGGATGTCGACCCCGCCGATGATACATCGACGCCCCTCCACCAAACGGTGGACGTCGTAGCCATGGCCAATGCGCAGGTTACTGAACATGGGGAAGGTCCTCTCCCTCGGCCATGCGACCGAGCAGAATCGCGGTTACGGGACGCAGGTCCTCGGGCACCGTCACCTTAAGGTTATCGCGCGGGCTCTGGACACAGCGGACGCGCCCGCCCATGCGCTCGACCAGCGATGAATCGTCGGTACCGATAAAGCCCTCGGCGATAGCAGCGGCGTGAGCGCGCTTCATGGCGTCGACGCTAAAGACCTGCGGCGTCTGTGCGGCCCAATAGAGCTCGCGCGGCGGCGTCTCGACGATATTATCGCCATCGACGATTTTGAGCGTGTCGATCGCGGGCTGACCGCACACGACACCGTCGAGGGCGCGGTCGCTCACGAGCACGTCGATAGCGTGATCGATGGCCTCGGTCGTAATGAGCGGACGGGCGCCGTCGTGGATGGCGACATATTCGAAACCCGCCGGAACCGCATGCACGCCGGCACGGGTGGAATCCTGACGGGTATTGCCGGCATCGGCAAAACTGATAGGCGTGTCATAGTCAAACGGGTCGATGGCCAGGCGGCGCATCTCGGCACGACGCTCGGCAGGACACACCACCACGATGTGGCCGACCTTGTCGCTACGATCAAACGCGCGGATGGACCAGCTCATGAGCGGACGGCCCGCCACGTTAACGAGCTGCTTGCCGCCGGGATTTCCAAAGCGCTGACCGCTGCCGCCGGCAACGACCACGGCGCATACGGGCGCCATTATGCGTTCCCCTGTTTGGTGCCCTTCATGCGGTACAGCGAGTCCGCAAGAATGGCAGGGTTGTTGACGCCAAAGTCGCCCAGGCGCTCCGGATCCTCGCTGATGTCGTCCATGAGCTCCTGCAGCGAGCCGTACTCGTCGACGATCTTCTCGGCCACGCCGTCGCGCACGACGGACACGCGCGAAAGCGTGCGCAGGCCCAGCGGCGTCATGACGGAGTCCTCGTCCAGGTCGTCATAGCCCAGAACTGCCGCCACGTGCTGCGGGTCGGACAGGTCCTTAGGCGTCATGCGAGCGAGCTCTGCACGAATCTTCTCGGCGTTTGCCTCGGAGGAATCGCTCGCGTAGTCGCGGATCATCAGGTCGTATTCGGTATCCATGCTGGAACCGGCGAGCTGCTCGAGCTGCATCTGCACGAGCTTGCCCTGGTTGCCCAGCTTGACGATGCAATCCTTAAGCTCGGTCTTTGCTTGCTGCATGATCTCGAAGCTCGAGAAAATACCGGTAATGTCGGCGAGCGTAACGTAGTCGTCGAGCTCGAGGGCCGTCAGGCGCAGCAGGGAGCGGTCGAGCGACTGACGAGTAGTCTGAAGCGTGGCGACGAGCTGGTTGACCGAGCTCATGATGGTGGTGACGGGCTGGATCTCGTAGCTCTTGCCGTGAACGTACACGTTAACGACGGCACGACGGGCCGAGACCGAGATCACGATGGCATCGGTGAGCACCGACATGCGAGCGGCGGTGCGGTGACGCATGCCCGTCTCGCTCGTGGCAAGCGAGGGATCGGGATTGAGGTGGAAGTTGGCGCGCAGGATCTGGGTGAGGTCGCCGTCGATGACGATGGCACCGTCCATCTTGGAGAGCTCGAACAGACGGTTCGAGGTGAACGAAATGTTGAGCGGGAAGCCGTCGTTACCGGCAGCGAGCACGTTTTCGGTGTCGCCGACGCAGATAAGGGCGCCCAGGTGACCGGCGATGATCATGTCGAGGGCGGTGCGGATCGGCTGACCAGGTGCCGTCAGGCGGATGGCCTGTTCCATACGCTTTTGCAGCTCGTTCTTATCCAAGGCATCGCTCCCATCGTATACGCTCCATAAACGCTAAATAGTTTCTCACGGTTTGTCCCCGCGGCGCTTGCGAAATCCGATGCTTACAGAATGAGCGAACACAGCTGAG
>CAUAJB010000105.1 GCA_958429225.1 uncultured Collinsella sp. | reverse complement strand
CGTCGCTCGTGCTGTCGTTTATGCTCATTGGTGGCCTGTCTGCCGTGCTGCTGGTGTTCTCGGGCCCGCTGTCGCGTTTGTTTGTCGACGATGCTTCGATTTCGGCGTACACCACGACTATCCTCCATTTCATTGCGCCGTTCTATGCGATTTTCTCGATTATCGAGAACGCCTCGGGTTCCATCCGCGGCGCCGGCGTGAGTCTGCAGCCTATGATGCTCACCATCTTTGGCACCGTCGTACTCAGAGTGATTTGGGTGTTTGCGATCATGCCCTTCGATCCGTCGCTTGAGCACCTGCTGTTGGTTTACCCCGTAACCTGGCTCATCACGGCCACGCTGTTCACCATCTACCACCACAGCGGCAACTGGCTAGGCCGCGCCACCGCCTAGCTCATCCGTCGGATACCCCTGATAAGTTGCGGTGAAATAGTTCCTGAAAAGCCCTTGCGGACCGTCAAACAAGTACTATTCCACCGCAACTTTCTTATGAGCTGTAGGTGTTGGCGGAAAACGAATCAATTAGTATTCGATGCCTTGGCGGGCTAGGAGGCCTTCGTCGAAGTAGTGTTTGATGGGTCGCATTTCGGTGACAAGGTCGGCGAGGTTCGCGAGGGGCAGCAAGCCCCGGCCGCTGAGCACGAGCTCCGTGGTGGCGGGCTTTATCGCGATCAGCGCTTCGACATCCTCGCGCGTCACGAAGCCGCGGCGCATGGTCTCGCCGAGTTCATCCAAAATCAGAACGTCGACCTGTGATATCTGCTCGCGTGCGAGCTCCATGATCTGTGCGGCGCAAGCCTCGGGCGTGTCACGGTTGGCCTGTACAATGCGCAGTCCCAGGCGCGGCGCGGCATCGTGTTCGGCGCAGTGCAGCTTCTTGGCAAATTGCAGCATAAGCACGTTGAGTCCATAGCCCGTGGCGCGCAGCGCGAGCCCCAGCGCAGCCGTCGTCTTGCCCTTGCCGTCGCCCGTATAGATCTGAACCTTGCCGACTTCCAGTGATGCCATCTCTGTCCTTTCGTGCCCGGCGTCGGTTTATCGTCGCTTGGGTTGGGTATTCTAGAAACCATTATCAACCCCAGTAGATGGAGTTCAAACAGATGGAGATGGATGACAACAAGCGTAGACGGAATATGATCCTCTACGTGCTCATCGCCTTCGTCGTCTACCTCGTGCTCTCGACCGTTCTGTTCCCCAACATCGGTCACACGCAGCAGATTACGAAGACCGACTACTCGACGTTTGTCAAAGCGCTCGATAAGAAGAGCGTCGACAAGGTCGAGTACAACACGGACGATTACACGATTTATTACACCAAGAAGGGCGAGGACGAGAACATCGCCTATAAGACGACCGGTGTGCCGAATGATGCGGGCTTTACCGATCGCGTGCTTGAGTCTGGCGCTTCGCTGGAGTCGGTCGTTCCCGATAAAAACTCGGGTTTGATGACCTACTACCTGCTCACTCTCATTCTTCCCATGGCGATTTTCTTCCTCATCGGTTGGTGGCTTAACCGCCGCATGAAGAAGGCTATGGGCGATGACGGCCCGTCGATGAACTTTGGTGGCGGCGGTTTTGGCGGCGGCGGACTGGGTAAGTCCGGCGCGCGCGTGATCGCCTCCAAGGACGTGGGCGTGACCTTTAAGGACGTCGCCGGCCAGGAAGAGGCCAAGGAGTCTCTCAAGGAGGTCGTCGACTTTCTGGAGAAGCCGCAGCGCTACGAGGAGATCGGCGCCAAGCTGCCGCGCGGTGCTCTCCTTGTTGGCCCTCCGGGTACCGGTAAGACCCTGCTTGCCAAGGCTGTTGCCGGCGAGGCCGGTGTTCCGTTCTTTAGCATTTCGGGCTCTGAGTTCGTTGAGATGTTTGTTGGTCGCGGCGCTGCAAAGGTTCGTGACCTGTTTAAGCAGGCCAAGGAAAAGGCCCCGTGTATCGTCTTTATCGATGAGGTCGATACCATCGGTAAGAAGCGCGATGGCGGCGGCTTTAGCGGCAACGACGAGCGCGAGCAGACGCTCAATCAGTTGCTGACCGAGATGGATGGCTTCGATAACCACAAGGGTATCGTTGTCCTTGCCGCAACCAACCGCCCCGACAGTCTCGATCCCGCTCTACTGCGCCCCGGTCGTTTTGACCGCCGCATCCCCGTCGAGTTGCCCGATCTGACCGGCCGTAAGAACATCCTCGAGCTCCACGCCAAGAGTGTGAAGACCGAGCCGCCGATCGATCTGACCGCGATTGCCCGTGCCACGCCCGGTGCCTCGGGCGCCGACCTGGCCAATATCATCAACGAGGGCGCCCTGCGCGCCGTTCGCGAAGGTCGCAAGCGTGCAACCCAGGACGACTTCGAGGAGTCGGTGGAGGTCGTCATTGCCGGCCAACAGCGTAAGTCCACGGTGCTTTCCGACCACGAGAAGCAGGTCGTTTCCTACCATGAGATCGGCCATGCCATTGTTGCCGCTCGCCAGAAGGGCTCTGCGCCGGTCACGAAGATCACCATCGTGCCACGCACGAGCGGTGCTCTGGGCTACACCATGCAGGTCGAGGAGGATGAGCGCTTCCTGACCACACGCCAGGAGGTCCTGGACAAGCTCGCCGTCTACTGCGGTGGCCGTGCGGCCGAGGAGCTCATCTTTGGTGAGATGACGACTGGCGCCGCCAACGATATCGAGCAGGCCACCAAGCTCGCCCGCAACATGGTGACGCGCTTTGGTATGTCCGACGAGTTTGGCATGATGGCGCTCGGTACCGTCCAGAATGCGTACCTCAACCAGGATACGTCGCTCACCTGCGCCCCCGGTACGGCCGAGCGTGTGGACGCAATTGTCGCCAAGTTGATTGAGGATGCGCACGACCGCGCCCTGCAGATCCTCAAGGAAAACAAGTTCAAGCTCCACGAGCTGGCTCGTTATCTGTACAAGAAGGAGACGATCACGGGCGAGGAGTTCATGAATCTCCTCACGCGCGAGAACCCGCTGATGCCCAAGCAGCAGTAACGCCGCGGCCGAGCCAGTAAACGCCGACGCCCCATTTGAGCAGCTTTCTCAAATGGGGCGTTTTGCTTGAGAGGGATGGAAATGAAGATCGTGGTGAGCGCCTGCTTGATGGGCGAGAGCTGCAAGTATAACGGGCTCGATAACTACCACCGCGCGTTGGCCGAGGCTTGCGAGCGCACGGGGACCGAGGTCCTCCTCGTGTGCCCCGAGGTCTTTGGCGGCCTGCCCACGCCGCGCAAGCCGTCCGAGATTGTGAACGGCGAGGTTCGTACCTGCGAGGGCATCTCGGTTGATCGCGAATTTCGCCTGGGTGCCCAACGTGCGCTCGATATGTGCGAGCAGGCAGGCGGACCGGAAGAGATAGTCGCGTGCATCCTTCAGGACCGCAGCCCCTCGTGCGGTGCGGGTCACATCTACGACGGCACCTTTAGCGGTACGCTCACCGCGGGCAACGGTGTTTTCGTCGACCTGCTCCTGCGCCACGGCTACCGTGTGATCCCGGCAAGCGAGTTCGACCCCAGCATGTTGGAACATTGTCCACGGCACTCGAACCCAACATTTCCTCTCGGGTGACCGTTTTGGCATCATCCGTGAATTTGATATCGAGTACGACCCGGTCATCAAAGACGTAGACCGAGTTGACAGGCGCCGTACCCAGGCAGCCCCTCCCCGCGGCCCTCGCGCAGGAACGCGTACACGGCCCTCCCGTCTCTTGCGCCCCTCCTGCCCCAAACCCTGCTAGGAACGAGTGCAGCAAACTGGAATTTTAAATTAGTCTTTGCAAATAACCTTTGAACCTTCACCATCAATTACAATTCCCTGA
>CAUAJB010000104.1 GCA_958429225.1 uncultured Collinsella sp. | reverse complement strand
TCGTTGATGGTGACCTTCCAGCCGCGACGCTGGCAGTACTTCATGTACATCTTAAAGAGCATGAAGGTCCAGTCCTGGGCCTCCAGACCACCCTGCCCGGGCTTGATGGTCACGATGGCATCGCCGTGATCGAACTCACCGGTAAACCAGCTCGAAAGCTCAAGCTCATCGATGGCACGGGCCAGGCGCTCAGCCGTGGCTGTAGCCTCCTCGCGAAGGGCGACGGCGTCGGGGTCATCCCCCATCTCTTCGGCAAGCTCCAGCGCGGCGCGGGCATCGGAAAGCTCGCCGCGCGCGGTGTCCACGGCAGCGATATCTTCCTTGGTGCGCGCGATCTCCTCCATGGTGGCACGGGCGGCGTCGGCGTCATCCCAAAAGCCAGGGGCAACACTTTTGGCCTCGAGCTCGGTCACGCGCGTGCGCTTCTCGTCCAAATGGAGATACGACTCGACCTCGCCGAGCCGGTCTGCGAACGCGTCCAGCTCGGCGGGCGTTACCTCTAAAGCCTCAGCCATTAACGATTCCTGCCGTGGCAGTACTTAAACTTCTTGCCGCTACCGCAGGGGCACGGGTCGTTGCGGCCCACGTTGACGTACGGATCGTCGCTCTCGGACTTGCGATAGGTGGTCACCTTGCCACCGTTGTTGACGGCAGCCGGACCACCCTGGACAGCCGTGCGGGCCTGCACCTGCGCCTGCTTGCGCAGCACCGAGTCGCCGTTGTCACCATCGACCTCGGCAGGACCGGAGAAGCGCGCACCCTCGAGCGCGGGCTCCTCCTTGTGCTCCACGGCACGCGGGGCAGCCTTGATCTCGATGCGCAGAACCGTGCGCAGGTAATCCTCGTACATGGTATCGACGAGTATCTGGAACGCGCCGTAGGCCTCGGTCTTGTACTCGACCAGCGGGTCGCGCTGGCCAAAGCCGCGCAGGCCGATGCCGGTCTTGAGGTAGTCCATCTCCTGCAGGTAGTTCATCCAACGGGTATCGATGACGCGCAGCATGACCTGGGTGTTGAGCTCGCGCATCAGGTCCTCGCCCAAGCGCTCGGCCTTCATGTTGTAGCACTTCTCTACGTAAGCCAGGACATCGGCAGCCAGGGCCTCATAATCCTCGTCGGGGAACTTCGGCGTATCGATGTGGCCGGTGAGCTCCACAACCCACTTACGCAGACCCTCAAGATCGCGCTCGCCCTCGTGACTGTCCTTGGTGCAGAACTCCTGCACGCAGCGGTACACGGTGTCGTGCATGACCTCGGTGATGTGGTCGGTCAGGTCCTTGCCGTCCAGAATCTTATTGCGCTCGGCGTAGATGACCTGGCGCTGCTTGTTCATGACGTCGTCGTACTCAAGGACGCTCTTACGCATGGAGAAGTTGATGCTCTCGACCTTGTGCTGGGCGCTCTCGACGGCCTTGGAGATGATCTTGTGTTGGATGGGCATGTCGTCGCCCATGTCGGCCGTGACCATCATCTTGGAGACGCGGTCCATCTTGTCGCCGCCGAACAGGCGCATGAGGTCATCCTCGAGCGACAGGTAGAACTGGGTCTCGCCCGGATCGCCCTGACGTCCGGAGCGGCCGCGCAGCTGGTTGTCGATACGACGGGACTCGTGGCGCTCGGTGCCGATAACGGTCAGGCCGCCGGCGTCGAGTACGCGCTCGCGCTCGGCCTTGCAGGTCTCCTTGGCCTCGGCGTTAAACTGCTCGAGCTGCTCGGGCGTCACGTCCTCCATGGTCAGGCCCTCGTACTCAAGGCGCTCGCGCACCAGCTCGTCGGGGTTGCCGCCCAGCAGGATGTCGGTACCACGACCGGCCATGTTAGTAGCGATGGTCACGGCGCCGTAGCGTCCGGCCTGGGCAACGATATGAGCCTCGCGCTCGTGGTGCTTAGCGTTGAGGACCTCGTGCGCGATGCCGCGCTTGGTAAGGGCGGCGGACAGCTTCTCGGAGCTCTCGATGGAGACGGTGCCCACCAGGACCGGCTGGCCCTTGGCATGACGCTGCTCGACATCGTCGGCGACGGCGTTGTACTTGGCCTGAATGGTGCGGTACACCAGGTCCTCGTGGTCCACGCGCTGCACGGGCTTGTTAGAGGGGATGACCTCGACGGGCAGCTTGTAGATCTCGCGGAACTCGGCATCCTCGGTAAGTGCCGTGCCGGTCATGCCGGAAAGCTTGTCATACAGACGGAAGTAGTTCTGCAGGGTGATGGTGGCCAGCGTCTGGTTCTCCTCGCGCACGAGCACGCCCTCTTTGGCCTCGATGGCCTGGTGCAGGCCCTCGGAGTAACGGCGGCCTTCCATAATGCGGCCGGTGAACTCGTCGACGATCTTGACCTCGCCGTTGGTGACCACATACTGCTTGTCGCGGTGGAACATGTACTGGGCCTTCAGCGCCTGTTGCAGGTGGTTGACCAGCTGACCCGAAAGGTCGGCGTAGATGTCATCGATACCCAGGCGGCGCTCGATCTTCTTAAGACCGCGCTCGGTGGCAGCAATGGTGTGCTTGGCCTCGTCCATGACGTAGTCGCCCGTGGGTTCAACGTCCTCGGTGGCGGTAAGCATGTCGTGCGACACGTCCTCGCCGCGCTCAAGGCCACGCACGGCACGCGCGAAGTCCTTGTAGGTACTGGCGGACTTGGTGCCAGCGCCCGAGATGATGAGCGGCGTTCTGGCCTCGTCGATCAGGATGGAGTCGACCTCGTCGACGATGGCGTAGTTGTGGCCGCGCTGCACGCGCTGCTCGGGACGGGTAACCATGTTGTCGCGCAGGTAATCAAAGCCGAACTCGGAGTTGGTACCGTAGGTGACGTCGGCCTGGTAGGCCGGGCGCTTGAGCTCGAGCGGCATGTTGTTCTGGAGCAGACCGACGGTCATGCCCAGGTACTTATAGATGCGGCCCATCCACTCGGAGTCACGCTTGGCAAGGTAATCATTGACAGTAACGACGTGCACGCCCTTGCCGGCAATAGCGTTGAGATAGCCGGCCAACGTGGAGACGAGGGTCTTACCTTCGCCGGTCTTCATCTCGGCGATGTGGCCCTCGTGCAGTGCCATGGCGCCAATGAGCTGCACGTCAAAGTGGCGCATACCCATGGTGCGCTTGGAAGCCTCACGCACGGTGGCAAAGGCCTCGGGGAGCATGTCGTCGAGCGACTCGCCGTTGGCGTAACGCTCGCGGAACTTATCGGTCTGGCCGCGGAGTTCCTCCTCGGTCATCTTCTCAAACTGGGGCTCAAGACCGTTGATCTGGTCGACGATCTTGTAGTAGCGCTTAAGGTCCTTATCGGATCCAAAGGACAGCAGCTTTGACATGAATCCCATGTGGTTTTCCTTTTTGGCCATCGCCCACGCCGTGCAGCTGCGGGCGAGTTAAACACAGATAATTGTACTTTAGCCAAACAAGGCGCGCCCCATACGGTCGACCTCAACCGCCACGTAATAACTACGACCAACCTGCCAAAAAGGGACAGGTTTATTTTGGCAGGTTTTATCTGGGCAAACGCCGCCTCTCTGTCATTTGGTGCAAACCAACCTGTCCCCTTCGCACCAATCTGGTGCCATGGGGACAGGTTAGTTTGCACTAATTTAAAAAGAAAAAGGGCCGCGCACCCAAATGGATGCACGGCCCTTTTGCCATGAATGCGAGCGATTCCTCGGCGAGCTATTTACTCAGCAGCCTCGGTGGTCTCGGCCTCGGCAGCGGCCTCCTCGACGGGAGCCTCTGCGGGAGCCTCGGCGGCCTGCTTGGCAGCCTCCTCGGCAAACTTAGCGGCACGCTTAGCCTTCTCGGCAGCCTTAGCCTCAGCGGCGGCCTTGCGAGCAGCCTCGGCCTCAGCAGCCTTGGCGGCCTT
>CAUAJB010000103.1 GCA_958429225.1 uncultured Collinsella sp. | reverse complement strand
CCGTTCTCGGAACTTGTTTCGACCTCTACCGTGCCACCGTGAAGCGCTGCAATCTCCCAAACAAGCGCTAGCCCGAGTCCTGCGCCGCCGTATGCTCTGCTGCGGGATTTGTCTAGACGAAAGAACGGCTGGAAGATGCTCTCTCGGTACTGCTTGGGTATTCCCGGGCCCTCATCTTTGACTCGCAGGAGCACGTGATTGGCGCTGTCGCTAATGGAGACGTTGACAGTCGAGCCGGGGCGGCTGTAACGGATGGCGTTTTCGGTCAAGTTAAACACCAGCCGATAGAGGAGCGCGTCGTTCCCGATTACTAAAGCGTCTCCAGCACAATTGAGGGCTACGCCCTTATTCTCGGCAAGTGGCGCAAGGTCGGTGAGGACCTCTTCGGACAAGGGACCAAGTTCCACATCGTCCTCGCAAGGAACGCTGCGGAGCTCACTCATCTCGAGCAACACCTTGGTCATCCGCGACATTCGCTCAGTTTGTTCTTGTAGCAGGCCGAGCAGCTCGGCCGTTTCGGGTTGCAAACCGGAGCGCTCGGAAATGAATAGTTCAATCTGTGCTTGCATAAGGGCGAGCGGGGTGCGCAGCTCGTGTGCGGCGTTGCCGGTAAACTGACGCTGTGCAGAGAACCCTTCGCCAAGACGGGCGATCATGTCGTTGAAAGAGGCACTGCATCGCTGTAGCTCGGTGGGCACATCTTCACTGAGTCTGATTTCGCTTAGGTTGTCAGGCTGCACACGCTCAACCTGGGCGGCAAAAGCCCGTAGCGGTTTGAGCGCACGGCCGCTCACAAAGTATGCCAGCACGCCGCCAAGGAGTGTGACTCCAGCCGTGATGCACCAGGTTGTCGTACCAAAAGACTCCTGTGCGTCGTTTACGACGATCGTGACTTTGTCATCGGGGGTCGCTTTCGTTGGGTCGAACGCCTGGGGCGAATCTTCGCCGGTTGCGTTAAAGGCCGAGATGTTACTGCCGATGGCATCCATGTAGCGCATGCCCGTATAGCCGACCAGGCAGTTTGTCAGCACGCATGCCGCACACGTGAGCAGTGCCGTCATAATCGTTATGCGCCATTGCAGCGAAAGCCCTTTCATTCGCCATCCTCCATAACGTAGCCCTCTCCAATCCGATTGCGAATCGGGTCGTATCCCAAAGCGCTGCGTAGCTTTTTGCGGAGCGACGAGATATGAACGCGGGTTGCGTTGCTAAAGCTGTTCACGCTGCTATCCCAAACGTGCTCGATAAGCTCCTCTTGACTTACCGGACGTCCCTGATTAAGCATCAGGTATTCCATGATTCCCGTTTCCTTGCGCGTAAGAGACAAAGCCTCGCTGTTCACGGAAGCGATGCGCGCTTTGGTGTCAAAGCGGAGCTTTCCGCAGGTTAAAACTATGTCGCTTTGCGTAAAGCGCCTGAGGGTAAGGCTGCGGATCCTTGCCGCAAGCTCGTCCAGATGAAACGGCTTGGTGAGGTAATCGTTGGCGCCGGCATCGAGTCCGGCGACTTTATCGGATACTTCGCCGCGTGCGGACAGAATCAGTACCTTAGTCTCGCAGTCAGTTTTCCTAAGTTCCCTGAGTACGGTCATGCCGTCGATGCGGGGAAGGTTGAGGTCGAGTACCACGAGGTCGAAGGCCTCAACGTCCAGTAGGTCGAGCGCCTCCTGTCCGTCGTGACAGCAGTCGACACTGTACGCCAAGTTCCGCAAGCTGCGCGCGATTGCGTCACACAGCGCCCGCTCGTCCTCGACGATCAAAATACGCATAACAGTCTCCTTGCACATTTCAAATCGCGCTTAACACGGATTTTATAGCCGATATGGTCCAATGGTCGCGTAACGAAAGGAGTGGTCAGGTTGTTCAAAGCGGTAAAACCCGTGGTACAGGTCGCTTTGTTGATCGTCGGAATTGCCATGGTGTGCTTTGGCGTTGTGCGTGGCGAGGCGGATGCCGTGCTGGCCAAAGCGATTAGGCTGTGCTTGGAGTGTATCGGAATTGGATAAAAGAGAAAACACAGCGTCGCATGTTTTGGCTCGATTTCGCGGATTCATTCAGGCGGCGGCGACGCTCGTCACCAACATTCACCTGCCAAACTTTGCCAAAGGCGGCATCTATCAGGGCGCGGGAAAAACAGTCTGCGTACCTGGACTTAACTGCTATTCGTGCCCCGCGGCATCGGGTGCGTGCCCCATCGGGTCGTTCCAGTCGGTGGTAGGTTCATCCAAGTTCAACTTTTCTTACTACGTCACCGGTACGCTCATTTTGCTCGGCGTGCTGCTGGGACGCTTTGTGTGCGGCTTTCTGTGCCCGTTTGGCTGGCTGCAGGAGCTGCTTCACAAGATCCCCGGCAAAAAGCTTTCGACGAAAAAGCTAAAGCCGCTCACGTACATCAAGTACGTCGTGCTGCTGTTTGCCGTGGTGCTGCTACCCGTCTTGGTGGTTAACGACGTGGGCATGGGCGACCCGTTCTTTTGTAAGTACATCTGTCCGCAGGGCGTGCTCGAGGGCGCCATTCCTCTGGCCATTGCCAATGCCGGCATTCGATCTGCGTTGGGACAGCTCTTCACTTGGAAACTTGTCGTTCTCATTGCCGTGGTAGTGCTGAGCGTTTTGTTCTACCGCCCCTTCTGCAAATGGATTTGTCCACTCGGCGCATTCTATGCGCTCATGAATAAAGTGTCCCTACTGGGAATCCGGGTCGATGCATGCAAATGCGTCTCGTGCGGCAAGTGTTCAAGGGTTTGTCAGATGGACGTTGATGTGGTCCGCGCGCCCAATCATGCCGAATGCATCCGGTGCGGAAAGTGCATCGGGGCCTGTCCCGTCGATGCCATCAGCTATCGCTATGGCCTGGATGTGTCGGCGGAAAAGCTCCCCTTGACCGCCGATAAAAAGTAAACAAGCTTCGACAAAACGGAGGAATGACCATGAAGCTTTCTAAGATTGCGGCCCTGTTTATGGTGCCGGTACTGGCCTTGTGTCTTGTGGCGTGCTCGGCACCTGGTGGCAATGCGAGCGAATCTGCGAGCTCCGATCCTAAGATCGCAGAACTCACTGCGCAGAAACCGGCCAATGCCGACGAGGCCGCCGAGCTGTATGCGAAGCTCATGCAGAAGGAGAACGAGATCTTTTCGAGTGATAACGCGCTGTGGGAAAAGGTATTCAATGCGGCAAATAAAGACTCGGCAATGATTGAGGACGGCAGCAATTACGGCGATTTCCTGCTCAAGACCATCGACGGCGCCAAGGATGAGTTTACGGCGGATGAGCTTAAGACGCTCAAGGCCGGTGCGCAGCAGATCAAGGAGATTGAGGACAAGCTCGAGAGCTTGGAGAAGGAGTTCCCCGGCTGTGGAAGCACGCCGAGCGCAGGCGAGAGCGTCGACGCTTCGACCGCTGGCATGACGGCTGGTGCCAATGCTTCGAGCGAGGCGACGAAGTTCCCCAGCTTTACGGGCAAGGACCTGGACGGCAACGACGTGAGCAGCGACGAGCTGTTCTCTAAGAACAAGGTCACCGTCATGAACTTCTGGTTCACCACTTGCAAGCCGTGCGTGGGTGAGTTGGGCGACCTTGAGGACCTGAATAAGGAGCTTGCCAAGAAGGGCGGCCAGGTCGTGGGCGTCAATTCCTTTACGCTCGATGGCAACAAGGGCGAGATTGCAGATGCCAAGGACGTGCTGAGCAAGAAGGGCGTGACATATAAGAACATCTGGTTCAAGTCGGATAGCGAGGCCGGTAAGTTCACGTCAAATTTGTTCTCGTTCCCGACAACGTATGTCATCGATCAGAATGGCAACATCGTAGGGGAGCCCATCGTGGGAGCCATCAGCTCCGCCGAGCAGCGCGCAGCACTC
>CAUAJB010000102.1 GCA_958429225.1 uncultured Collinsella sp. | reverse complement strand
CGTAGCGGGTGGTTTAAAGCTGGCCGCTGCGCGGCCAGCGGACTAAAGTCTTGAATCAAAAGGGCCCCGGCCGAGAATTCGACCGGGGCCCTTGGACAGAGCTCTGTATAGCTAATCGCCGTGTGTCTACGAGTTACTCCTCGACGAGCTCAAACTCATCGGGGCCGACGCCGCAGACCGGACATACGTAATCCTCGGGCAGCTCGGGCGTGTCGACCTCAACCTCGTAACCGCAAACGGTGCACACGAACTTATACGTCTTCTTCTCCTCAGCCATGATGTTCTCCTCTCGAACGTGACTGCTGGTGTACTTGCTTATTAGTATATATTCTCAATAATATAATGCAAGTATTTTTAGAACATTTCTAGCCTTGATACGACGAAGCCTTGGGCGGCGTCTTGCCCTTTAACACCTTGTGGTAGTAGTCATAGGTCAGCGGGGCCTCGCCGCTCAAGCGCTCGGCGTCCTCCACCTCGCCGATAAAGAGCAGGTGCGTGCCCACATCCACGGTATCAATCAGACGGCAGCTAAACAGCGCCGCCGCGTGCTCGGGCACATAGGGCATGCCCAGCGCGGTCTCGTGGGCCTCGTACTTGGCAAACTTGTCGTAGCCACTGCTGGTGCGGAAGCCAAAGTTGCCGATATAGAGCATGTCGGCGGTCTGGTCAATCACGGTCAGCGCAAAGGCCTTAGCCGATGCGATTACGCCGGACGTGACATTTTCCTTGTTCACGGCAATCGAGATGCGCGGCGGGGCGGATGTCACCTGCACCGCTGTGTTGATAACGCAGCCGGCACGCAGCCCGTCCGCCGCGGCGCTCACCACGTACAGGCCACTCGGCATAGTAAAGAACGCAGTTTTGTCCATAACGATCACTCCCCTAGCTCGGGTTGGAACCTCATGGATGTATGTACCCACAAAAAAGGCGGCACCCATAACGGACGCCGCCTTTGAGACATATATGTCAGAACAGTAAGAAAGATGAGAC
This sequence comes from uncultured Collinsella sp., assembly GCA_958429225.1. Lineage (GTDB taxonomy): Bacteria > Actinomycetota > Coriobacteriia > Coriobacteriales > Coriobacteriaceae > Collinsella. The sequence goes on along the minus strand of CAUAJB010000102.1, from coordinate 2,958 downwards.
GCCCGCAGTTGCGGTGAAATAGGGACTGGATAGTCCCTCAATCAGGCAAAACAGTCCGTATTCCACCGCAACTTATGAAGGGTGGTCAGCGATTGCGCTCTTTGAGGGCGCGGTCGATCTCGCGTTGGACATCACGCTTGGCCATGTCCTCGCGCTTGTCGTAGAGCTTCTTGCCGCGACCCAGACCCAGCAGTAGCTTTACGCGGCCGTCGGTATTAAAGTAGAGCTCCAACGGAACCAGCGCATAACCACGGTTGCGAAGTTTGCCGTCAAGAAAGTCGATCTCCTTGCGGTGCAGCAGCAGACGACGCCGACGGTCGGGATCGCGATTCCACACGCCACCATGGCTATAAGGGTGGATATGCAGGCCGACGAGCCAGCACTCCCCGCCGCGGATCAGCGCGAAGGTATCGGTGATCTGGCAGGCGCGCTCGCGAATCGACTTGACCTCGGTGCCGCTCAGTTCAATGCCACACTCAAACGTCTCATCGATAAAGTACTCGTGATGTGCCGAGCGATTCTTGGAAATGAGTTTGCGCTCGCGCTTACTGGGCATCGCCGGCCTCCTTGGCGCCATCGGCGTTTGAGCCCGCAGCCTCGCGCTTTGCCTTGCGCTCGGCATTGAGCTCGGCATCGCTCTCGCGCACCAGTTTGATAATCGCCGCGCAGGCCTCCTCGCCCACCAAGTCGCGAGCACGTACCGTCAGGCGCGTCGCCTCCTGCTTGTCGCCGTCGCTTGCAGCATCGGTCGCGCACATAATCAGGCAGATGGCAATCTCGGCCGAAGGCGAGGTCGGCACGCCTTGCAGGGCCAGTTCACCCATCACGTGGTCGTCGCTCTCATCGGCGGCATCCGGATAGGTGGTATGGATCTTGTTGAGCAGGCGCGTCGTATGCGCATCGTTGGGCGCCAGGCGCAGCGCCAGACGCGCGCAGCCCACGGCAGCCGAAACGTTCTCGGTCTCGGGCTCCAAGAAGTACTGACCTAGATTGGCGTAAGCGCGGGCGGCGCACTTGCCATCGCTTGCACGCTCCAGCACCGAGAACGAGAGCGATGCCCATTCCTGCTTGTCCTCGAGAGCGCGGAACAGCTCGGCCAGATCCAGGCGGTAGTTGCAGTTCATGGGGTCCCAGCGCACGGCCTGCATCAAGGCGTTGCGAGCACTCACATAATCCTGCTGGCGAATGTAGGCAAACGCCATGTCAGAGTACAGGCGGTCAAACGGCACCTCGACCTGCACGAGCTCGCGCGGATCCTTCTCCACGCGGCGATAGGCCAAGCGCTCAAACTTGCTATCGAAGCTAAAGTATTGACGCTTCTCCTCCGTCTTGCACTCAGCGTCGATATACTCCTCGGCGAGCTCCACCAGACGCTCCAGCAGCGGCGTCGCCGTAGCCAGGTCGCCCTGCGCCAGATAGTTCTCGGCATACGTGATGTCTTGCAAGCTGATGGGCAGATCCATGGCTACTCCTCGATCTGAGCGAAACACGGCAGGCGCCGTATATACGGTTAATACACAAAACCCGGGTCTCTTACGAGGCCCGGGCGTTCAATTTTGGTAGCCCGTACCAGATTCGAACTGGTGATCTCCGCCTTGAGAGGGCGGCGTCCTAAACCGCTAGACGAACGGGCCATATGTAGCAAATGCAATGGCTGGGATGGAGGGAGTCGAACCCCCATTGACGGAACCAGAATCCGCTGTCCTGCCATTAGACGACATCCCAATGACTGCATCGCTGCGCTCGGCTGTGCCTTTGCGCAAGAAAGAAATATACGGGAAGTCTCGCCGTGACGCAAGCCCCAATTTTGACTTTTTTGAAATTCAGTCAAATTGGCCTAATTTAGTCCAACCCGTGAAGGACCTGTGAAGCCAACCGCTGTACACGAAGGGCAAAACGCCGCGAGCGGTAGCCGTCAACCGTTGGCAGATTCTACCGCGAAAACGATAGCACCAGGCAACACAATCGAAGTATCAATGATCGCGTAGATATCGAGGCGCCATGGACGAAGAGCTTGATTACCTATGGGAGACCCTGGGCCTCGAGATCACTGCCGACCTTTGGCCCGAACGGGACAAAATCCATCCCACACTGCGCCCCGCCATTACTGTGGTGCAGGCAAAATACCGCCGTGCATCCTTTTTGATCATGCGGATGTCATGGCACGCGGGACTCCCCGACCTTAAGCGAATCCAGGCAAGCCTCGTCGAGTTGTCCGGTATGCCGACCGTCATATCCGAGACGCACCTGGAGCAGCGCCAGCGCGAGCGACTGCAACAGCAGCGGATTCCCTTTATCTGCCCCGGCGTTCAGGCATATCTGCCCTTTATGGACGAGGAGTACTGGAGCGGCAAGCCCAACAAACACGTAAAGGTCTACGATCCGCACGAATGGGCACAGCTGGCGGACTGACTGGGGCAGGCCCGCCGGCGGAAAGTGCGTCCCAGATTTCAAGCTCAAACTGGTCCCCACTTTCCCGTCGAGCCCTCAACCGGAAACCGTGTCCCACAATCGAAGCTCAGAATGGGACGTGCTTTCCGCAACCGGCCACTTTGGGAAAGCGCATCCCATTCTGGAAGCGAATTCCGGGTCGCACTTTCCGCAGCCGCTACAGCAACGCCTCGGCCCAAGCCGCTTCCCTAAAGCCGGGAATCGCAAAGTCGTCGCCCACCAGCAGCGGACGCTTGACCAGCATGCCGTCGGTCGCCAGCAGCTCGTAGCACTCCCGATCCGTCATGCCCGCATCCAGACGCGCCTTCAGGCCCAGCTCTCGATATTTCATGCCCGACGAATTAAAGAAGCGCCGCACCGGCAGCCCCGAACGAGCAATCCAGGTCGCAAGCTCATCAGCCGTGGGATTGTCCAAAACGATATCGCGATCGATATACTCTACCCCATGTTCGTCCAGCCATGCCTTGGCCTTCTTACAGGTCGAGCACTTGGGATATTCAACAAACA
>CAUAJB010000101.1 GCA_958429225.1 uncultured Collinsella sp. | reverse complement strand
TCGCGCGTATGCGTATGGCACGTCGTCACGGTCGCATTGCGCGCCGTAAGCATGGCAGCAACAGGACGCCCGATCACCAGCGAGCGCCCGACCACAGCAACCTTAGCTCCATCCAGCTCAACGCCATAATGATCCAGCAAAGCAAGCACGGCTTCGGCTGTGCAGGGGGCAAAACCCTCACCGCGCCCCGAAAGCGTGGTGAGCAGCGAAGCCGGCGTCATGGAGTCAACGTCCTTGGCGGGATCGAGCGCTGCGGCGACGGCGTTCTCGTCAAGGCCGGCGGGCAGCGGGCGGAACATCAGACAGCCATGGACAGCCGAATCGGTATTGATGTCCTCGATGGCCGTCAACAGCTCGTCCTGCGAAACATCGGCGGGAAGCAAAATGCGACGAACCTCAATCCCCACTTTTTCACAGCGCTTGAGCGCACCGCGCTCGTAGGATAGGTCGTCCTCGCGCTCGCCCACGCGAACGATGGCGAGCGTCGGCACAACGCCGCGCTCACGCAAAGCGGCACAGCGAATAGCAAGTTCCTCGGTCAGCGCGCGAGCAACAGGAGCACCCTTCAGTAGCTCAGCCATGGCTATCCTCTCTTCCTTGCAGCGTCGGCGGCGCGGCGCGCCAGCGCATCGGCGCGCGGCAACCATGTGTCGAGCAGCTCATCACACGCCGTCTCGAGCTCCTCGGCACGAACGCGATCTTTCATAGACGTGGTGTTCGCAAAGAGCGTCAAGCTCGCGCCCTGCATAGCGGCACGGCAGAACACGGCGCCGCACGCCACATCGGACAGCAGCTGACGCGAACCCTTGTCGGCCATGTCCTCGAGCAGCGCCAGCGCACGCCCGCAGGCATCCATAATGCGATACGGCGGCATAGCGGCCACATGCAGCGCATCCTGAATCGCGGTCGCTCGAGCCGGATCGTCACGCGGAATACCGTACGCCGTGGACACCTGCCCGTAGGCACGAACGTCCTCGGCAACCAACTCGACAAGCTCCTGGGACAGCTCATCAGCCTGAGCAAACGCGCGCGCCAGGTCATCCGCACGATCAGCAAGCGCGGGATTGGTCGCACCGTAGCGGGCAACCATTCCGCACAGCGAGGCGCCCAGCGCGCCCACAAAGGCGCTCGCGCTGCCACCGCCGGGAACCGGCTCGCGCGCGGCAAGCGCCTCGGCAAACCCGCGGCAGGTCTTGTCCATCATCTCTTGGCTCATACGCATGCACCTTCAAGTCATATACATCGGTCGGGTGGAAACCGCCGACCGACCGCATCGATCACATAATGGTGCTAAGTCTAGCCCATAAGTACATAAGCGTCAGCGCACCTGGCCATCGCGGATTTCTATGACGAACGATAGGCGTCGGCACCGCAAACATGGGACACATGGCCCACCTTTCGAGACTTCCGGGCAGCGGCAACTGGGGCATACATATAGGTAAGGAGCCCTATGTTGGGGCAAGCTCATCACGGCACCGGACGACGAATGGAAGAATAACCGCACAGTAAACAAAGACATCATGCGCATGCGTAACCGCCGCCCCAGCGATCCGCGGCACACGATGTCCCTGGCAGACAAGGAGGACGCCACCATGAAGAAAAAGACCCTATCGATCCTTTCCCTTTGCATCGCCCTCTTTGCCGCGTTTGCCCTTGTCGGCTGCGGCGGGAGCGCATCGGGCGGCGGCAGCGCCCCCAAGAGCGAGAGCAAGGAAAAGGCCCCCGTCGCCAAGAAGACCGACTTTATCTGGTTTAAGGTCGAGATGCCCGAGAGCGTTGGCGTGAGCGACTCCGCCGGCAAGAACGCCGACAGGGTCCAGCTCACCTTCCCCGAGAACGAGAACACCACGGTTGACCGCTTCATACCTGTTTGGGAAGAGAAGATGACGGCAGAAGAGGCTCTTGCCGATGAAGGTCGAAAGAGCAGCATGTTCCAGTGGGAAGTTGGCGACCCCGTCGAGTACAACGGCAGGACATGGCTCACCGGAACGTGCAAGGACAACCGCGGCACCCATACCTATCTCTTTACCGACGTTGAGCCGGGAAGCGTCTGCGTTCTCATCGCGAACTTCGACCTGCACAAGAAAGAAGCCGAGGCGCTTCTCAACTCCATCGAGTTCCCCGACGACATGAAGAAAGCAGTTGACGAGGCACGTGAAGTCGAGATTTCGAGCATCGAGATCAAGTAACGGGGCACCCGTACGCGCCTACGCGAACCCGCGTAGGCGCGCCCCATTAAAACAACGGGCGCCCAACCCGGGGAGGGCCGACAGCATCGGCCCTCCCCTCTTTTGCGCCCGAACATATTGCCACTTAACGGCGCAAATCCGGCCCTCAGAATGGGACACATGGCCCACCCTAGCGAGCCGTCAACGCGTACAGTAAAGGCAGGTAATCCATGGGCGGTTACAGATCGAGGAGGACACGACCATGAAAAAGAAGGCCTTTGCGATTCTCACCCTCTGCATCAGTCTCTTTGCCGCGGTTGCCCTGGTGGGCTGTGGCGGAAGCGGCGGCGCTACCGGCAGTGGCGGTGGCGGCGGAGCAGAAAAGCCAGCCGTGGATATGAGGACCGACTTCATTTGGTTTAAGGTCGAGGTCCCCGAGGGCGTCGAGATCACCGACGTCGCAGGCGACACTGCCGACAGGGCCCAGTTTAAGTTCACCGAGAGCGAGCACGCCAGCGATCGCTTCATCCCCGTCTTCGATCCTGACAAGAACGCCGACGAGCTGTTCGACTACGAGGCAAAGTGGAATGCCAGCTTTGAGTGGACCGAGAATGACCCCGTCAAGTACAACGGCAAGACTTGGCGCAACGCTTCCTATACACACTCGGGCGGCGTAACGACCGAATACTTCACCGACGTTGACGGCGGCAGTGTGTATGTGCGTATCGACAACGTCGAGGAGCACAAGGACGCCGTCGAGACCATGATGAAGTCTCTGGAATTTGCCGACGACATCGCCGAGGCCAAGACCGAGGCCATGGACGTCAAGCTCGACGATATCGAGATCAAGCGCTAAGCGACTGGCGAGCGCAACGGGAAACACGGTCGCAGTGCAAACAAGCGACGGTACCCCAGCGCTTCGTACCCAGGGAGGGCCGGTAAACCGACCCTCCCTTTCTTATGCCTGTAGCCGACGAACGCGAGGATGCCGGACGCCGGAACCGCCCCAAATGTGGCAACAGTACGAAAACGACAAACACCCCAACACGTCCGCCCACCGATTTATTGCGCCGCGCAGACAATTAAACCAGCATCTTTAAACATCTGGGCAGTATAGTGACCAAAACTATCGCATAACCGCACTCTGCGAATGGAGAAGTTATGACCGAACACCATGCCATCAGCCGCCGAGCGTTTACGCTGGGCCTAGGGCTTGCGGCGTTGTCACCACTTGCAAGCCTGCCCGAAACCGCAGCGCCGGGCATTCCCCTGCGAGCGGCATTTGCAGACAACACACCCGCACCGTCGGACAGCCTCGACAATTTCGTCATTCGCCTTCGCCCCGCGGGCTATTTTCGCACCGCGAGCGTCAACCAAGACGGCAACGTTCGCGGCAACGTCTGCCACCTGTTTAACGACGGCACGTCCAGCAAGCTCATCCTTGAGAACGTAACGACCAAGAATGACGATACAAACTGGTATGCTATCCGCACCTTGCTCAATTTCGAAGAGCATAAAAAGACGGGCTACAGCATTTGGTCGGTCGACGACGACTCTGACAAAGATGGAAAGGTCATCCACGTATGGGGCGGCGAGTATGACAACAAGCCCAGCCGCGCTTTTGCGTTCGAGCGTCAATCAAACGGAACCTATATCATCCGAGACCGCACGGTCGAGAAAGAAACCGAGAAAAAAGACATTAAGTACCTGGCAATAGAATCGAACGGCAAAGACCAGGACAACAATAAGATCTGCCATAAGAGTGAGAGCATTCCGTGGGAGCTCGAACTTATCGGTTACGACATGAAAAAGAACGATGCCACGGTTAGCAGCATCGACTGGATCACGTATAGCAGCTACGTCGATGGGCCATGTTGGATGAGCCACGTCGACGACGACAAGTACCTCGACGAACTGAGCATCCCGGGTACGCACGATTCGGGCACCTGCAGCGTGGACAACGACACTGAGCCCCAATCCTCGCAAGTAAAATGCCAGCAGGATTACATTCCCACGCAG
>CAUAJB010000100.1 GCA_958429225.1 uncultured Collinsella sp. | reverse complement strand
AAAAAGAGCTGGAGTTGCGCATCGTTGAGAGGCTTTCCAGCTTTAGCAAAACAAACTTATAAGATGCGACGGGCCGCGTCAAGATAATTACCGGACGGCCTAGGAGGCGGCTGGTTGGCTGGCTTAAAACCCAGCGCGTGAAATGACGCTCCACGCTATTCAGCGCGCTTGATAGGATGACGAACCACAGTCTTAAGTTTCTCCGGCGCACACTTGCGTGGATCGGAAAGATAGATTTCGTGATGTAAACGGGTATCTGAGAAGTCGGGGACATAGCCCTGCTCGGTCGTGTATTCATGCATAGCGTCTACGGTCGCCGGTTCGTTGTCGTAGGGCCCGGTGTGCATGCATTGAACGCAGAGACCCTCGTCAACTTTAAGCAGCTCGACGGCAGAAAAGTCCAGTTTCTTTTTGGCCGTGGCTTCCGCGACCGCCCAGTCAAAGTCATCCTGAGTGACGAAATCGGGTAGGCGGATGCACGAGATAAAGTTGAAATCGTCCTTGCGTACATAATCTATGTCGCCGCTCGGGGAGTCTTGCCACCAGAAACCCTCGAGCGGCGGTACCACAAAGTCAAAATAGCCCTCGATATTCCTTGAGCCTTTCTTCGACATCTTGACGGTATAGGCGATGCCGTAAAGCAGCGGCAGGGCGTTTTGATACTCGCCACCTTCGGTATTTGGGTCGCCCTTTCCGCGAACGGCAACGTAGCTCATAGGCGGGACAGTTACGATACTCGGCTTGCTCGTAGGTCTGTAGAGCTCCTTGCATTCCTTCTTAAAGTCGAACGCCATGTTGGCCGCCTTTCTGCGTATTGGCCTGCTTAGATAGCTGAATCATATCATAGAAACGAACAGCTGTTCGAATGATTTGGCTGACAGATTGAGATGCGTGCGTTGTGTTTGGCGGTCGGCCTGACCCAATCGATGATTTCTCTGCCTCCCCGGCGCCTTATCTATAGCTGCCGTTTCCCCATATAAAACCTGCCAAAATGAACCTGTCCCTTTTTGTTCGGTGCGAAATGGGTAATACTAAAGAGTTATCCGACCAGATGGGAACCGATCGATGGCCTATATCGAATTTAAAGACGTCATCAAAGCATACGGCGAGGGCGATGCCCGCATTCACGCGCTCGACGGCGCGAGCTTTACCGTTGAGCGCGGTGAGCTCGCCATTATCCTGGGCGCCTCGGGTGCTGGCAAGACCACGGCGCTCAACATCCTGGGTGGCATGGATACGGCGACTTCCGGCACCGTAACGGTGGACGGGCGCGATGTGAGCTCCGCTAACGAGGCGCAGCTCGTGGAATACCGCCGCGCCGACGTTGGCTTTGTCTTCCAGTTCTACAATCTGGTCCCCAACCTGACGGCGCTCGAAAACGTCGAGCTCGCGGCACAGATTTGCCCCGATTCGCTCGATGCCGAGCAAACGCTTCGTCAGGTTGGCCTGGGCGAGCGCCTCGCCAACTTCCCCGCGCAGCTTTCGGGCGGCGAGCAGCAGCGCGTGTCCATTGCCCGCGCACTGGCAAAGAACCCCAAGCTGCTCCTGTGCGACGAGCCCACGGGCGCGCTCGACTATAAAACCGGTAAGCAGATCTTGCAGCTGCTGCAGGATACCTGCCGCAAGCAGGGCATTACGGTCATCATCATCACGCACAACTCCGCGCTCGCGCCCATGGCCGATCGCCTGATTCGCTTTAGGAGTGGTCGCGTGGAGAGCGAGACGGTCCGGCAAAATCCCGTGCCTATCGAGACGATCGAGTGGTAGCGCCCATGGACCAGGACCGCCAAAACAGCCTACGCCGCGACGCGCAGAACACGGAGCGCGAGCAGGATTTTACGACCTACCGCACTGCCCAAAGCTCAAACGATATGGTGCCGACGGTTTTTCGCCGTGGCATCTACCGCACGATTCGCGGCAGCCTCAAACGCTTCTTGTCTATCGTCGTGATCACCGCGCTTGGCGTGAGCGTGATGTGCGGCCTTAAGGCGGGTTGCGAGGACCTGTGCGATTCGGTTGACGCCTACTTCGACCAGCAAAATGTCTATGACATCAACGTGCAGTCGACCTATGGTTTGACCGATGACGATCTTGCTGCGATCCAAGAGGTCGATGGCGTCGAGACGGCCGAGGGCATCTACACCGAGACCGCCTACACCGCCGTGGGCACAACGCGCGAGCGCGTAGTCGTGCAGAGCCTTTCCAAAGAGAATATCGATCAACCGGTGCTGGTGAGCGGCGATTTGCCCGAGAGCGCCGATGAAGTCGCGGTGACTTCGAAGTTCCTGAAGGCTTCGGGCAAAAAGCTCGGCGATACGGTGAGTTTTGCCGCCAATGACGCGAGTTCGTCGAACCAAAGCGCCAAGGATCAGTTTGCCGCGGGCGATTACACCATTACGGCCGAGGTCCTCGATCCCACTGATGTGAGCTCCGACTCGACAGTCAACGCCTTTCGCGCTGCTTCGGCGGCGGACTATAAGTTCTATGTGAGCGAGGACGCCGCGACATCTTCTTCCTACTCCGCGGTCCACGTGATCGTCGAGGGAGCCAAGGATCTCAACTCATATTCCGATGCCTATACGGCAAAGATCAATGAGGTCAAGGGCAGTATCGAGAAGATTCGCGACGAGCGCGAGAAAGCGCGTGCCCAGGAGCTGACGGCCGATACGCCGGCGAGCTTGGACGCGGCTGAGCGTCAGGCGAATATGGTCTTTGGGATCGAGCAGGACAACATCAATCGCATGGCCGAGGGCAGCGACGAGCGTTCGCAGGCGCAAGCCGACCTGGACCAGCGCCGTGCCGCCGCCGACCAGCAGTTTGCCGATGCCCGCGCCGAGCTCTCTGACCTGGGCGAATGCACCTGGTACATCCAGGACCGCGGCAATATCGCAAGCTACTCGAGCGTCGAGAGCGATAGTTCCTCGATCGAGGCCATCGCCACGGTGTTCCCGTTCATCTTCTTTATCGTCGCCGTGCTCATCAGCCTTACCACCGCCACACGCATGGTCGAGGAGGAGCGCACACTCATCGGCCTGTATAAGGCGCTCGGTTATTCGCGCGGGCGCATCCTGTCCAAATACGTGGACTACGCGCTGTGGGCTTGTCTGATCGGCGGCGTGCTCGGTAACATCATCGGATTTGTGGGCCTGCCGCTGTTCCTGTTTACGGTGTTCGACGACATGTACTCGCTGCCCCAGATGCTACTTTCGTACGACATCGTGTCCTCGATCGTTTCGGTGGCGCTGTTTGCCGTGGGCGTGGTGGGCGCCACGATTATCGCCTGCCGCCACGAGATGGCCGAGACCCCGGCCTCGCTTATGCGTCCCAAGGCCCCGCGCGCTGGCTCGCGCATCTTGCTCGAGCGCATCGGCTTTATCTGGCGCCGCATGGGCTTTTTGAACAAGGTCGCTGCACGCAACCTATTCCGCTATAAAAAGCGCGCCTTTATGACCATCTTTGGCATCGCCGGCTGCACGGCGCTTGTGATTTGCGGCATGGGCATTCGTGATACGTCGGTTGCGCTGTCGCCCAAGCAGTACGGCCACATCACACGCTACGATCTGCTAGCGGTCGCCAATCCCGACGATTTTTCGCAGACGTGCGCGGCATTGGATGAGCGCAGCGCGGCCAATGATTCCAACGTGACCGTGACTTCGACGCTGCCGATTATGACCGACAACGTCACCTTTACATTCGGCGGAAAGAGCGAGACTGTGCAGCTGATCGTGGTGCCCGATGACCGCACGGGTGACTTGGGCGATTACGTGCGCCTGGAGGATGAGTCCAAAGAGCCTCTCGCCTTGCGTGACGGGGATGTGTATCTGAGCAAGAGTTCACAGCTGGTACTGGGGATTCAACCGGGCGACACGGCGCAGGTCCAGGATTCGTCGCTCAACGTCGCCAAGGTCAAAGTCAGCGACATTTCGCTCAACTATCTGGGCAACACACTCTATATGACGCAGGGCACCTATGAGCGCGCGTTCGGCCGAAGCGCGCGTCTTAACGGCATCTTTGTGCTGCTTAAGGGTTCATCTTCTGACCAGATTGCGCTTAGCAAGAAGCTTAAGAGCGACGGTTGGCTCACCATCTCGAGCACGGCCGAACATTGGCAGAACTACGAGGCGAACTTCACTATCATCAATTCCGTCGTGGTGCTCGTGACCTTTATGGCGGCGTGCCTGTCGTTTGTGGTGGTGTTTA
>CAUAJB010000099.1 GCA_958429225.1 uncultured Collinsella sp. | reverse complement strand
CCATGCCAATTATGGCGACCACCAGCACACGCGTTGCCACGCGGCGAATGACCGTGCTCGTACTCCAGCGCCCGTGAATGCCGAGCGACACCGCAAAGAGTACCAACGCAAACGGGATTAAGATGCCCAAGCCAACCGACCACAAAATCGTGAGCAAATATTTCTCTAGGTAGAGCACGGCAAGCACGATACCAAGGTTGCCTGAAAGCTGCGCGAGCTGCTCGGCAACTGGCGTTCCCGTATCGCCCGGCAGCGCAGTGATACCCGCAGATAGGGCGACGCACGAGGTCGTGAGCGCCAAAACATTGCCCTTCTTTTGATCGATGACCTCGATGGTGGAGTCCCAGGTCTTGGTATCGGCAAAATGCGGACGAGCTACAAAGCCCGACAACAGCGCCAGTACCACGAGCGCAACGATAAAGCCAATCTGCAGTTTTTTGTTTGCGCACACGACATCGGACAGGCTGGGCTGCAGCTCGGTTACCGTCGTGTGCTCGGTTATCTGGACAGGACGCCCATGAGTCATCTCGTGCGCGTCTCCCTTTTGAATCAATCCGTTGCCCGGCATTTGGATACCTCCTTATTCCGGCCTGTATTGCGGATGGAAGTATACCCACCCAGCGAAAAACCGAACGGGAGGGCGTGCAGAAGCTCCATAACGCTGCTAGTCGAATAGTGCCATTTCAAAACTATGCTGGTTTACTACGATAAAACCGATAGGACCGACCACATTTGCTATTAGCAGAAAATGACAAGCTTTCTACCTGCGGCTTTGATAACGCCGTTCTTTCCATAGTTGAAAGAATGCGATTCATCGTAGTAAACCGGCATAGTTTTGTAACCGACAGGCCGAGTCGGCACCGCAGCAAACCTAATGACCCGTTTTCTTCCATCCTCAAAGGATCAAATGCATGGCAGGAGTGTCCCTAACTGCGGCAGATAAGGAACGTCCCCAAGTGCCGGGTAAAAAGAAAAAGCCCTGTCGCGAGTTTGCGGCAGAGCTTTTGGAAGGGGACTTGGTTGTGCGGGCTCGTTAGGCGAGCTTGGCCTCGAGCTCGGCGATGCGCTTGTAGGCATCGATGGTAAAGCGGGTCTGCTTCTCCAGGATCATAGTGGTCATGAGAGTGTCCTGAGCGTGAGCCATGATGAAGGTCATCTCCATCTCGCCACCGCCGGCCTCCTGCGAAAGCAGCTTGGTCTGCGTGTCGTGGGCACCGATGAGCGCATCGCTGGCATCCTTGTGCAGCTGCTCGGCCTTCTCAAAATCACCCTCGCGAGCAGCATCGAGCGCTGCAAGCAGATCGGTCTGGGCGTCACCTGCGTATGCGACGATCTCGAATCCAACCATCGAGATTTCTTCTTTGGTTGCCATATTGCGTTCCTTTCACATATGAACCAATGGAGAGCATCGCGTCCGGGCATACGCGCTGCGTTCTGTATGGCAGAAACATTAACATTCAAACAAAAAAGAACAACGCAAAACATAATTTCAAGCTATGAACGGTCAATTTTCGCCCGTGAACGGTTTCCAAACCATTTCGAACAATATCAAACATGATTAACGGAAACCCAATCAGGACCGCACCCTAACGCAAATCGCGCACCGTATCGCCCTCTACGAGCACGCCGGGGATCAGCATGTGCTCCACGCCAGACACAACGCCCTCGGCGCCGGCGATTTTGTCGACCGCCCACATGCCGACGCGCCTGTTGTCAAAGCGCACGGTGGTCAGGCGACGATCGGGCACGATATCGCCCAGGCTGTCATCAACACCCACCACGCTCACGTCCTCGGGCACGCGCTTTCCGCGCGACTCGAGCCCGCGAATGCAACCGTATGCCATGGCATCGTTGGAGGCATAGATGGCAGTACAGGCTGGATCGTCCGCCAGTGCCTGACCTGCGGCATACCCACTCTGAGCCGTCCAATCGCCACGAACGAGTCGCGGCAGCTCAATACCATGTGCGCGCAATGTCTCGCGCCAGCCTTCCTCGCGCTGCATGCCCGAAAGCGAGCGCTCGGGGCACGAGATAAAGTGCACGGTCTTGTGCCCCTGCTCCAGCAAATACTCGACCACCTGGCGCGAGCAATCGAACTGGTCGTTATCGACCGTTGAACAAAGCGGGTGCTCCAACATCGTAACGAGCACTGTCTGCATGCCGGGCAGCGGCTCGAAGGTGCCAAAGTCCGCCGGCATGCGATTCATGATCACGACCATGCCATCCACCGGCAGTGCGCTCATGCGCGACGATGCGCTCTCGAGGGTATACGGATGCCCATCTACTTTCGTGAGGGTAATGGCGTAGCCGTGCTTATCGGCGGCGGCAGCAAAGCCCTCCATACGGTCGAGGTTGCCGGTACCGGTAATGTTGAACATGGCGACGCCGACAGTCTTGAACTTGCCGCGACGCAGCGACCGACCGGCAAAATTGGGGCGATACCCCAGCTCGCGCATGGCGGCGCGCACCCGCTCCTTGGTCTCGAGGCGCACGCTGGGCGAATCGTGCACCGTGCGCGAGACCGTCTGTTCCGAGACGCCCGCGAGGCGCGCCACATCCTTAACGGAAACCGATTTTTTAACAGCGGCCATAGGTCGATCTTTCTATGTCAACGATGCCATCGCGGGCATCCCAACAGACAAAATGAACGCCTCCAAGTATATCCAACGCCTCCCCCGCAATACGCTCACCACCCAAAACCTACCGTTCACCGACAATCCTGCTTCCCCGAACGGCTTTTGTCGCCCAAATGTTAACGTTGCCATTGTGCAAACACAGAGCCACCGGGCGGCTCAAACGTTTACGCGCAGGGAATCGACGGTCCGCAGGCACAGGGGCCATCGGTTCGCGTCTTATTTTGTGTCGCAAAATGGCAACGTCAACATTTTGGCAAGCAAACGTCAAAAGCTACCATCGTTGCTAACCCACCGACTCTTAGGAGCTTTGCATGGAGCAACTCATCGCCACTATCGAAAAGGGCCAGCCCTTTTTCAACGCGATCGCCCGCAACAAGTACCTCAAGGCGATCCGCGACGGCTTTATCTCCGTCATCCCCATCATCATCTTCTCGTCCATCTTTTGCCTGGTAGCCTCGGTCCCCAACATCTGGGGTTTCTACTGGCCCGATGACATCAACAACGCCCTGTGGAAGTGCTACAACTACTCCATGGGCATCCTGGCCATCGCCTGCGCCGCCACCACGGCCAAGCACTTCGCCGACGCTCAGAACCGCGATCTGTCCAAGAACAACCAGATCAACTTCATCTCGTGCATGTGCGCGGCCATCATCGGCTTCTTGCTCCTTTCGAGCGACACGATCGCCACGGACGCCGCCAGTGGCTTCAACACCACCTACCTTGGTTCCAAGGGCCTGCTGACTGCCTTCATCGCTGCGTTTGTGACCGGCATCATCTACAAGTTCTTTATCAAGCGCAACATCACCGTCAAGATGCCCGAGCAGGTTCCGCCCAACATCTCGCAGACCTTTAAGGACATCATCCCCTTCTCCGTCTGCATCACCGTCTTTTGGGTCTTTGACATCGTCTTCCGCGCTGCCTTTGGCTTCTGCTTTGCCCAGGGCGTCATCCAGGTGTTCCAGCCCCTGTTCACCGCTGCCGACGGCTACATCGGCCTTGCTGTGATCTACGGCGCCATGAGCCTCTTCTGGTTCGTGGGCGTCCACGGCCCCTCGATCGTCGAGCCCGCCATCGCCGCCGCCCTCGTTGCCAACATGACCGACAACCTGGCTGCGTTCCAGGCCGGCCAGCACGCTTCCGCTGTCCTGACCCAGGGTGCCCAGTACTTCGTCGTCTGCATGGGCGGCACCGGCGCCACGCTTGTCCTGGTCTTTATGTTCTGCTTCCTGGCCAAGTCCCAGGAGATGCGCGCCGTCGGTAAGGCCGCCATCGTTCCCGTCTGCTTCGCTGTCAACGAGCCGCTGCTGTTCGCCGCGCCCATCGTGCTCAACCCCGTCTTCTTTGTCCCGTTTGTCTTTGCCCCGATCGCCAACATCTGGATCCTCAAGATCTTTATCGACTTCTTGGGCATGAACGGCTTTATGTATACCCTGCCCTGGACCGTCCCCGGCCCCATCGGCACCATCATGGGCCTGGGCTTCCAGCCGCTCGCCTTTGTGATGCTCGCCCTTATCCTGGTCGTCGACTTTGCCCTGTACTACCCGTTCTTCCGTGCCTATGACGCCCAGAAGTGCACCGAGGAGGCCGAGATCTCCCAGGAGGAGCTCGCCGCCAAGAACGCCGAGAAGGCCGCCAAGCTCAACGACGCCTTCCAGGGCAAGGCTGACGCCAAGAGCGTTGCCGCCGGCGCTGCTGCCGAGGCCGTGAAGGCCGACG
>CAUAJB010000098.1 GCA_958429225.1 uncultured Collinsella sp. | reverse complement strand
AAGCACCTTATTTTAGAGAGACATTTAGAGAGATGTATCGAATTCACTGTTAGATAGCCCAATGTTATCTCTTTAACTGGCTTTCTCTTTAGAGAGACAATTAGAGAGACGAGCGCGACCTCTCTAATCAAGGGCACCACTCTTTAAGGTGCACACTCCCTAACCGTGCCCTAAGTTGCGGTGAAATAGTCCCCCGATTAACCTGCCAAAAAGGGACAGGTTTATTTTGGCGGGTTTTATCTGGGGAAACGCAAAATAGCCCCACATACACAACCACCGCAGCTCCATATGAGGCAAATGAATCAGTAGCGTCTATCCCAAATCTTGAGTATTTGTTCGACAGAACGGCCCCTGCCGGCTCCTGCTAGACTGGTAGATTCCCAACCGTCCATCCAGGAGCCTCAATGTCGCGCAAGCCCGCCTACAAGCAAGCACTTTCCATCGGCACCGCCGTGGTGCTCGGGTTTGCGCTGTTTACGGGATCGCTCGACGGAGCGCCCAAGTTGCTGTCGCCGCAAAGCGATGAGCAGGCGGCGGCTCTGGCCGAAAAACAAAACGAGAGTCCCAGCCGCACCGACGACGAAGCAGACCTGGTTGCCCGGCTCGAATCGGGAACAGCGAGCTCTTCGGACTCTCAAAATGGCCAAGACTCTGGCGATAGCTCTGAATCCGCCGCAACCGACACCGGTGACGACACTTCCACAGACAGCGCCGCCACCCCCATCGACGAGGTCGAAAACCCCGACCTTAACCGCGCCCGCGGCGTATATCTCAGCAGCATTCCCGACTACGCCGGCAACCCCTACGTTGCCCTGCGCGCCGACAGCACCCACGCATTAGGCACACCGTCATTCACGCTCGATGAATACGAGCGCGCCACCGAAGAGGGCTGCTTTAAGAAGTTCTCCAAGCTCGACAGCCTGGGCCGCACCCGCAAAGCGCTCGCCTGCGTGGGCCCCGAATCACTCGGTCAAGGCGAGCGCGGCGATATCTCGCGTATCCATCCCGCTGGATGGCGCCAGCAGCGCTACGACTTTATTCCGGGCCAGAGCCTCTACAACCGCTGCCATCTCATCGCCTGGTCGCTCTGCGGCGAAAACGCCAACCGCAAGAATCTCCTCACCGGCACGCGCTATCTCAACGAGACGGGCATGCTACCGTTTGAAGAGCAGATCCTCAGCTATATTCGCGATACGGGCAACCATGTGCTCTACCGCGTCACGCCCATGTATAACGAAGAGGAACTTGTCTGCCGTGGCGTGCGCCTTGAGGCGCAATCGGTCGAGGACCACGGCAAGACCCTCTGCTTCCACGTATATTGCTACAATCTGCAGCCGCACGTGCAGATCGACTACGCCACCGGCCGCAACCAGGCATCCGGAGACTAGTGCCGACCGCGCCGCCCGTAACCCAAAAAATGATCCGTTTTCCTCCGTCGCATACGGATCAAATAAGGCCGCCCCGGTTACCCAGGGCGGCCTTTTCGTCAGCGCCTACATTGCAGACAACGCCACGCGTTACTTGGCGCGGCCCTCCTCATAGCGCTCGACCAGCTTGGCCTGAACGTCATAAGGCACCTGCTCGTAGCCGGCGGGCTTCATGGTAAAGTCGCCCGTGCCGCGCGTGATAGAGCGCAGGCGCGTCGAGTAATCCGTCAACTCAGCCAGCGGCGCCTGGGCAATGACCACGGTGTCGCCGCGCTCATCGGTCTCCATGCCCGTCACGCGACCGCGCGATGCCGAGATGTCACCCATCACGGCGCCGGCGTAGCTCTCGGGGATAGTCACCGTAATTTCCTCGATGGGCTCCAGCACCACCGGGTCGGCATCGGCGCATGCCTTGCGCAGGCCGATGCGAGCCGCCGCGCGGAACGCCATCTCGTTGGAGTCGACGCTGTGATACGAGCCGTCATACACCGCGACACGAATGCCCGTGAGCGGATAGCCGGCAATAATACCGTCCTTCATGGTCTCCTGGACGCCCTTGTCCACGGCGGGGATGAGCGAGCGCGGAATACGGCCGCCCACGACTTCATCCACAAACTCGTAGCCGTCGCTCGTGCCGTCGGGCCCAATGAGCGGCTCAACGCGCAGCCAGCAGTCGCCATACTGGCCGGCACCGCCGGTCTGCTTCTTGTGGCGACCCTGGGCGCTCGCCGTGCGGCGGATGGTCTCGCGATACGGAATGCGGATCGGCACGCTCTTGGCCACGACCTTGGTGCGATCCTCCAAACGGTTAAGCAACACCGAAACCTGCGCCTCACCCACGGCGGAGATGATAGTCTGGCCCGTCTCCTCGTCACGATCGATGCTCATGGTCGGATCAGCCTTGCACGCCTTCTCGATAAACGTGTAGAGCTTCTCTTCGTCCCCGCGATTCTCGGCCTCGATGGCAATGCGGTACTGCGAGTTGGGGAACTTAAACGCCGCAGCCTCGACCTTGCCGGTAATCGAGAGCGTATCACCCGTCTCTGCCGCCAACTTGGGCGCCACGATAATGTCGCCGGCATAGGCATGGCCAACCTCGGTCATATCGCGGCCGCACATCACATACAGGTGAGCCAGACGGTCGCCCTTGCGCGTGCGCGCGTTGACCAGCTCAAGGCCCGGCTCAAGCGTACCCGTCAGCACCTTGATAAAGCTGATGCGACCCTGCTGCGGATCGGCCAGCGTCTTAAACACAAACGCCACCGGACGGTCATCGTCGCTCGAAATCTTGAGCGAATCACCGTCGATGAGCGGCATCTCGCCGTAGTCCGTCGGCGCCGGGAAGTACGTGGCGATGTCGTCCATCAGCGAGTTGACGCCCTGCTCCTTAATGCAATCGCCCGCAAAGACCGGCACAAAGATGCGCTCGGCAATCGCCTTCGACAGCAAGCCCTCAAGCTCCTCCTGCGTCAGCGTCTCCTCGCCTTCCAAGTACTTCATCATCAGTTCGTCGTCAGCCTCGGCCACCAGCTCGCACAGATGGTCATGGGCCTCCTCGGCCTGGGCACGATACTCCTCGGGAATCTCCGACTCAACGGCTTCGGTGCCGTTGCAATGGCGCGCCTTCATGCGCACCAGGTCGATGATGCCGTCAAAGTCCTCGCCCTCGCCCCAGGGAAGGGTCACGGCGCCCAGGCGCGTGCCAAAGCGCTCCTGCAGCAGGTCCATCGTGGTCGCAAAGCTGGCCTCGGAGCGCGACAGGCGGTTTACGAACACCGCACGCGCCAGGCGCAGGTCCTCGGCGGCATACCAGAGCTTAACCGTCGTAGGCTGCGGGCCGGCCTCGGCGTCGACCACAAACAGAGCCGTCTCGCAGACGCTCATCGCGGCAAAGGCGTCGCCGATAAAATCGGGGTAACACGGGGCATCGAGCACATTGATGCGCGCGCCCTTCCAGTCGATCGGCGCGATGGTCGTCGAGATGGAGAATGAACGCTTAACCTCTTCGGGGTCATAGTCGAGCGTGGGCTTGGTGCCGTCGTGGCCGCCCAGGCGGGCGGTCTTGCCGGAAAGGTGGAGCATGGCTTCGGCGAGTGAAGTCTTGCCCACCCCGCCTTGGCCTACGAGCACCACGTTCCTTACGTTACCGGTCTTGGGAGCACCCATGATGACCTCCTTGCAGGGCCGCGCGCATTGCGCGACGCCAACGGGGAGAGTTCGCGGTCAGTGCCATCCCGGGAGCAGCATGGTCGGCAGCCGAGCCGACTCACCCTCCAAATGTCCTATGCCACCACCCTACCCTCACGGGCGGCTGTCCATGCATACCTTTCGGCACACGTATGAATACAGGCGGCGAGAGGAAGAGACAAGCTTGTGGGGCGATTATTGAACCCCGTCGATGCAAACAAAAAGCCGCCACAGACCGTAAGACCTGCGGCGGCTTCGCCTCAATTAATAGTTGAGTAAATACCTGAGCCTACCCCTCGATACGGCTCAAGAACTCACGCGTGCGCTGCTCGCGCGGATGGTCGATAACCTGATCGGCAGGCCCCTCCTCGACAATGCGGCCGCCATCCATAAAGACCACACGATCGGCAACATCGCGCGCAAACTGCATTGCGTGGGTCACGATCACCATCGTCATATTCTGCGCCGCAAGGTCTTTAATGACACGCAGCACCTCGGCCGTCAGCTCGGGATCGAGTGCCGAGGTCGGCTCGTCAAAGAACAGGATCTCCGGGTCGAGCGCTAGGGCGCGGGCAATACTCACGCGCTGTTGCTGACCGCCCGAAAGCTCACACGGAACCTTGTTCTCGTTGCCCACAAGCCCCATCTGAGCAATCAATTCATGCGCACGAGCTTCCGCCTGCTCGCGCGGGCGCTTAAGCACGCGGATCGGCGCGTCGATGATGTTTTTCATCACGGTATAGTGCGGGAACAGGTTGTAATTTTGGAACACCAGGCCGAATCGCGAGCGCG
>CAUAJB010000097.1 GCA_958429225.1 uncultured Collinsella sp. | reverse complement strand
AGCCCTCGTCGTCGCTCGTCTGATAGCCGAGCTTCTGCGCGATGCCGAGCGCGCAATCGAGCGCGTCACGGACCGGGCGGCCAAACGGCGCGCCGGGCTCCGCATCGGCAGAAACTGCCACGGACGGATAACTCACCAGCTGCTCGATATCGGCGACGACATCCTCCCAGACCTCGTCGACATACTCGGCAACGCTCTGCTCCACCTGATTCATGGACGACCTCCTTACCAATGAGCGGCGAGCGTGCCCGCCCCTCACATCAAATACTTATATAGCGAAAAGTTTAGCAAGCTCGGCCACCGAGTGCACCACTGCATCGGCACCCGCCGCCTCGTGCTCGCCCGGCGCCGCCGCGCCCGAATAGATACCAATGCACGGCACGCTCATCGCGTGCGCGCCCTCGACGTCGTTAAAGCGATCGCCGATCATCACGGCATCGCCCGCGGCCGCGCCCAAGGCCGCCAACGCGTCGCGGACCGAATCGGCCTTGGTCTCGCGCCCCTGCGGCGGATTCATGCCAACCACCGCCTCAAACTGAGAAAGTCCCAGCTCTCCCACCATGTCAACGCACTTTGCCTCCATGCGCGACGTCGCCACGGCCAAGCGCTTGCCCTGGGCGACCAACCCATCCAGCAGCTCGGGGATTCCGTCGAACACGGGATACTCTTCAGGTCCCAGCTCATCAAAAAAGACACGGTACTCGTCAGCCACCACAAGCGACTCCTCGCGGGAGAAGCCATAAAAGTCGTGAAAGCTCTTCCACAGGGGCGGCCCGATCATGCGGCGCAGGTCACCCATCTGCGCCTCCGAAAACCCGCGCGCGGCCAACGTCTTGCGCGTCGAGGTCATCACCGCCCGGCCCGTATCGGCCACCGTGCCGTCAAAATCGAACAGCACAACCGGCCGCTCGCATAGCTGTAATGCCGCCATCGGCATCCCTCTTCCCCAGTTGATGATTTCCACACCGTCACTTCAAACTGTTGACTATTCAACAATTGAACCTAGCAATGTAGAGCAACTCCACTATACTTGTCGCACTTTGCTCTAAGAAGGCGGCGCGCAAGCGCCCCAACGAAAGGTGCAATTATGTCTTTTGCCATCATAACCGACTCCACGTCGGACATCTCCCCCGCCCGCGCTCAAGAGCTCGGCATTTACGTGATTCCGCTGCATGTGATTATCGAGGGCGAGGACCTGCTCGACCAGGTACAGATTACCGCCCAGGAGTACGTCGCGCGCATGGCCGGCTCCGAGCAGCTGCCGCACACCTCGCAGCCGAGTGCCGGCGAGTTCAAGGCACTCTTTGACCGCGTGCGTGCTGACGGCCACGATAGCGCGATCTTTATCTCGCTGTGCAGCGAATGGTCCGCCTGCTATTCCAACGCATGCCTGGTCGCCGAGACCCACGAGCTCGACGTGCGCTACATCGACTCGCGCACCGGCTCCGGCGCCGAGGGCCTGCTGGTGGAGTACGCGCTGGCCATGCGCGAAGACGGCCGCAACTTGGACGAGACCGAGGCGCAGATCCGCGCGACGCTGCCCGACGCACACCTGTTGCTGATTCCCCGCACGCTCGAGAACCTCGTTAAGAACGGCCGCGCGCCCAAGCTCGCCGGCCAGCTCACGCAGATGCTCAACATTCGCCTGGCCGTTTCGCCGGAGTGGCAGTCGGGCGAGATCAAGGCCATCAAGAAGGGTCGCGGCGCCAAGCGCATCGTCGCCAACACCATGGCAGATTGCCTCGCGTTTTTGGACGAGCACCCGGGCTCAAGCGTGCGTGTGCTCACGACCGGCGCCGCCGAGGAGCAGGAGCTTGTCAACGAGGCACTCGCGGGCCAGGATTACGTAGACGCCGGCACCGGCCCCATCGGCTGCACCATCGCCACCCACGTAGGCGTCGACGCCATCGCCATCAGCTACTGCCCCCGCTACCAGCCAACTCACTAGGGGCGCCCACATCAGTTGCGGTGAAATAGGGACTGTTTTTGGCTTATCGGCCGCAAATCAATCCCTATTCCACCGCAACCTAGAAGCAGTTCATTTGGGACGGGGCTAAAAAGACTGGTATCAAACGTTTCAGACCAGTCTTTTTAGCCCCGTCCCATTTTAGCTACTCACATCAACCCGCTGAGCGCAATGTCGACGGCCTCGTTGAGGTCGTCGGTGATGTGCACGAGCTCGGGATCGAGCGGGCTGATCATACCGGCGTCCAGCACCGGACCGTTAAGCCAGTCGAATAGGCCCTGCCAGTACTCGCTGCCTACCAGCACAAGCGGCATGCGCTTGACCTTGTGCGTTTGCACCAGCGTGAGCACCTCGAACATCTCGTCGAGCGTGCCGAAACCGCCGGGGAACACGATGGCACCCGAGCTGTACTTAACGAACATGGTCTTACGCACAAAGAAGTAGCGGAAGTCCATACCCAGGTTCACGTATTTGTTGAGCCCCTGCTCGTGCGGAAGCTCGATACCCAAGCCGACCGACTTGCCGTTGGCACTCGCCGCCCCCCTGTTGGCCGCCTCCATAATGCCGGGGCCGCCGCCGGTGATAACCGCCACGCCGCGCTGCGCGATCTTGCGGCCGACCGTGCGCGCCGCCTTGTAGAGCGGATCGGTCTTGGGCGTGCGGGCACTGCCGAAGATGGTCACCGCAGGCCCGAGCTCGGCAAGCGCGCCAAAGCCATCGACGAATTCTGCCTGAATACGAAGGACGCGCCACGGATCGGCATGCAACCAGTCGGTTGAATCTTCGGGCGCCAGCAGGTTGGCGTAGGTGTTGTCCTTAGGAATCATGGGGCCGCGCATGACCACGGGGCCGCGGCGGTACGTCTCGTCGTAGGCGGGCTCGCCCTCGACGTTCTCATTCTTAATCATGGGTGCTCCTATCGAGAAAAAGAAAACGGGCGGGGTCGACGCCATGCGTCAAACACCCGCCCGAACATCAACTATTCGGTATGGTACCCACGATGCATCAAGTGCTTGCAAGCTATCGGTCAGCGGTCGTGCGGCCGGTGTCAGCAAATGTGACGACCGGCCGCCGCTCGCCCCTTGCCGTTGCCCGCGCTCTGCAAGCGCCCGCGCCGCTCTTAGTAGTCCACCGCCGCAGGGCTGTTCATCCAGTCGCTCACAAACGCGCCGTAGCGGCCCTCGATAATGGCCTGGCGGGCACGCTGCATAAGGTTGAGCAGGTAGTAGATGTTGTGCATCGAAAGCAGGATGCCGCCGAGCATCTCCTTCTGCGTGACCATGTGGCGAATGAGCGCGCGGCTGTAGCCGCCTGTGCACACCGGGCAGGTGCAGGTGGGGTCGATGGGGCCATCGTCGTGCGCAAAGCGCGCGTTGCGGAAGTTGAGGCGACCCTCGCTGGAGAACGCCGTGCCCATGCGGCCGGTGCGCGTCGGCAGCACGCAGTCGAACATGTCGATGCCCACGCCCACGCCGCGCACGAGGGTGGTGGGGTTGCCGACACCCATCAGGTAGCGCGGCTTGTGCTTGGGCATGTACTCGGAAGCCAGCGGCGCCAGCGTCTCGAACATGGTCTCGTGGTCCTCGCCCACCGAGTAGCCGCCGATGCCGTAGCCCGGGAAGTCGCCGCACTCCTCCAGATGGCGCAGCGAGCGCAGGCGCAGGTCCAGGTGCATGCCACCCTGGACGATGCCAAAGAGTGCCTGGTCGTCGCGGGTATGCGCCTTATAGCAGCGCTCGGCCCACATGCTCGACAGCTCCACGGCGCGCTCAACGTAGGCGCGCGTGGCGGGATAGCCCGGGCACTGGTCGAGCTGCATGCAGATGTCGGAGCCGAGTTTCATGGCGATTTCCATGTTGTCCTCGGGCGTCCAGAACACGTGGCGACCGTCGTAATCGTTGACGATAAAGCGCACACCCTCGTCGGTGAGCTTGACGGCGTCGTTGTGGCTGAACACTTGGAAGCCGCCCGAGTCGGTAAGAATGGGGCCATGCCAGTTCATAAACTTGTGCAGCCCGCCCAGCTCGGCGATGGTGTCCTCGCCGGGACGCATGGACAGGTGATAAGTATTGGCAAGCACGATCTGGGCGCCGAGCTGTTTAACGGTCTCGGTAGGAATGCCCTTGACGTTTGCCTTGGTGCCCACGGGCATGAAGATCGGCGTCTCGATGTCGCCGTGCGGGGTGTGCAGCACGCCGGCACGCGCATGCGTCGTCGGGTCCTCGGCGATCAGGTCGAATTTAAAAAGGCTCTGGTCCATAAACTGGAACTCCTTGGTTGCGGTTCATACGCAAACCATTATACGGGCAACCAGCAAACCGCACCGACTCGACAGAAACTGATGCATTAAACGACTAGTCGTCGAGGACAATCTTCAGCGCCATCTTGCAAAGGAGTGTCCCAATCTGCCGGCACTTAGGGACTGTCCCCAAGTGCCGGCAAGAGTGTCCCTTATGACTAGTCATTTAAGAACGTCCCCAACGACTACGAGATCATCTCCAACAGCCAAGGCAACGCCGATGCTCTGGCGACGTCAGACACTATGACCCAATCCAGGGGCACGGAAACGACAGGAGCCCCCGCTCGT
>CAUAJB010000096.1 GCA_958429225.1 uncultured Collinsella sp. | reverse complement strand
GTGATGGAGCCGGCGGGCAGGCCCTCGGGATGCGCCTTGGTCACCGCGTTGCCCAAGATGGTGCCCACGCAACGGTTGACGTTGGCGATGTCGGCGCGGAAGCGAATCGGGCGCAGGTGCGCACGGGCATCGGCCGTATAGGGCACAAACAGCGTGGAGTCGAGCGTCTTGTCGAGCTCGCTGTCCGCAGCCATCTGGGGCAGGAAGTGACGGCCGTCGGCGCCCGGGATGTGGGCACCAAACTCACAGGTCGCGCTTGCCAGCACGGGCGACAGATCGAGCAGGTTGGCCTTGCGGTTGCCCGGGACCTCGATCTGGCGCAGGCACTCGGGATGGCCGACCATCTCGTCGACGGTGCGGAAGCCCAGGCTCGCCATGACCTCGCGCAGCTGCTCGGCAACAAAGAGCATAAAGTGCTCGACGTGCTCTGGCTTGCCGCGGAAGCCGCGACGCAGGCGGCAGTTTTGCGTAGCGATGCCGGCCGGGCAGGTATCCTGCTGGCAGTCGCGCTGCATGAGGCAGCCCATGGAGATGAGCGGCATGGTCGCAAAGCCAAACTCCTCGGCACCCAGCAGGCAGGCGACGGCGACATCGGTGCCGTCCATGAGCTTGCCGTCGGCTTCGAGTACCACGCGCGAGCGCAGGCCGTTTTGCAGCAGCGTCTGCTGGGCCTCGGCAAGACCGAGCTCCAGCGGCAGACCGGCGTGCCAGATCGAATCGCGCGCCGCGGCACCGGAGCCGCCGTTGTGGCCGCTGATCAAAATCTTGTCGGCGGCACCCTTGGCCACACCGGTGGCGATGGTGCCGACGCCGGCCTCGCTGACCAGCTTGACCGACACGCGTGCGCCAGGATTGGCGTTCTTAAGATCGAAGATAAGCTCTGCCAGGTCCTCAATGGAATAGATGTCGTGGTGCGGCGGAGGCGAAATCAGGCCGATACCGGGCGTGGACTGACGGACCTCGGCGATCCAGGGGTAGACCTTCTTGCCGGGCAGGTGGCCACCCTCGCCGGGCTTGGCGCCCTGGGCCATCTTGATCTGAATCTCGAAGGCGCTGCAAAGATAGCGGCTCGTCACGCCAAAGCGCGCGCTTGCCACCTGCTTGATCGCTGAGTTCTTGGAGTCACCGTTTGCCAGCGGCGTCTCGCGACGCGGGTCCTCGCCGCCCTCGCCGGAGTTGGAACGGCCGTGCAGGCGGTTCATGGCGATGGCCATGCACTCGTGTGCCTCTTTGCTGATGGAACCGTACGACATGGCGCCGGTGTTAAAGCGGCGGACGATGTTGAGCGCGGGCTCCACCTCGTCGAGCGAAACCGGCGTGCGGCCGCTGGCATTAAAGTCGAGCAGGTCGCGTAGGCGCACGGCACGGCCGGTGCGGTGCAGGCGGGCGCTGTACTTCTTAAAGGTGTCGTAGCTGTCCTCGCGGCAGGCGGTCTGCAGCAGGTAGACGGTCTGGGGGTCAATCAGGTGATCCTCGCCACCGAGCGGGCGCCACTTGGTCAGGCCCAGTGTGGGCAGCTGATCGGGAGCAGGGCTCTTAAGGATGACGAGCGCGGCGTCGTAGCGCTCATTTTGCTCGCGCTCGACGTCCTCGATACCCATACCGCCCACACGGCTCACCGTACCGGCAAAGTACGCGTTGACGAACTCCGGCGTAAAGCCCACGGCCTCGAAGATCTGCGCCGAATGGTAGCTCTGCACCGTGGAGATGCCCATCTTTGACATGATGGAGACAATGCCGGCAGTCGCAGCCTTATTGTAGTTGGCGATGCCCTGCTCGGCCGTCACGTCCAGGTCGCCGCGTGCCGCCAGATCGCGGATGCACGCATGTGCGTTGTACGGATAGATGCCGCTCGCGGAGTAGCCCACCAGTGCCGCAAAGTCGTGCGGGGACACGGCGTCGCCGCACTCCACCACGATATCGGCAAAGGTGCGCACGCCAGCGCGGATCAGATGGTTGTGCACGCAGCCCACGGCAAGCAGCGACGGCACGGGCACCTCGCCCGCTTCGGCGCGATCGCTCAACACCACGATGTTCACGCCGTCGCGGACCGCAGCCTCAACGTCCTCTGCGAGCTGCTTGAGTGCAGCCTGCAGCGCGCCCTCGCCGGCATCGCGGCGGTAGACGGCACGGAAGCGACGGGTCTTAAAGCCCACGCGGTCGATGGCGCAGATACGCTCGAACTCCTCCTCGTTGAGCAGCGGACGCTCCAGACGCACCAGCTGGCAGGCCGTGCGGGAGTCCTCGAGCAGGTTGCCGTGGTTGCCCAGGTAGAGCGTGGTCGAGGTGACCATATGCTCGCGCAGGGCGTCGATCGGCGGGTTCGTGACCTGAGCGAACAGCTGATAGAAGTAGTCGAAGAACGAGCGCGTCTTCTTGGACAGGCAGGCCAGCGGCGCATCGATACCCATCGAGGCGAGCGGCGCCTTGCCCTGCTGGGCCATGGGACGCACGACTTCGTCAACATCATCCCAGTGATACCCGAGCTTGGCCATGCGCACGGCGGCGGGCACCTCGGCATCCTCGGCGGGCGCGGGCGCGGCGGGCTTGTCGAGTGCGTCGACGGTCAGCGTCTCCTCGGCGATCCAGTCGCGATAGGGCTTTTCCTTGGCGTAACGGGCGCGCAGCTCGTCGTTGTAGATGACGCGGCCGCGGGCAAAATCGACCTCGAGCATCTGGCCCGGTCCCAGGCAGCCGCTCGTCAGGATGTTCTCGGGGCTCACCTCGATGGTGCCCACCTCGCTTGCCAGCATAAAGCGACCGTCGCGCGTCACATAGTAGCGGGCGGGACGCAAGCCGTTACGGTCGAGGGCGGCACCCAGCGTGCGACCGTCGGTAAAGGCGATAGCGGCAGGACCGTCCCACGGCTCCATGAGCATGGACTGGTAGGCGTCGTAGGCGCGGCGCTCCTCGCTCAGGCTGTCGTTGTGGTCCCACGGCTCGGGCAGCAGCATGGATGCGGCGCGCGTGAGCGGACGGCCGTTCATGACCAAAAACTCGAGCACGTTGTCCAGAATCGCGGAGTCGGAACCCTCACGGTTGATGATGGGCATCACGCGCTCAAGATCGTGCTGCAGCACGGGGCTGTACAGGTTGGGTTCGCGGGCGCGAATCCAGTTGACGTTGCCCTTGAGGGTGTTGATCTCGCCGTTGTGGATGATAAAACGGTTGGGGTGCGCACGCTCCCAGCTGGGCGTGGTGTTGGTGGAGTAGCGCGAGTGAACGAGCGCCACGGCCGTTTTGACGGCGGCGTCGTTGAGGTCGATGAAGAAGCGGCGCATCTGCGTGGCGACCAGCATGCCCTTGTACACGATGGTGCGCGAGCTCATGGAGCACACATAGAAGATCTTGTCGCGCAGGGCAAACCCAGCGTCGGCCTTCTTCTCGATGGTGCGGCGGCACACGTATAGGCGGCGCTCAAAGGCATCACCGGCGGGTGTGTCGTCCGGACGGCCCAGGAAGGCCTGCAGGATGGTAGGCATGCAGGCGCGGGCTGTCTCGCCCAGATCGTGCGGGTCGACCGGCACCTCACGCCAAAAGAGCAGCGGAACGCCGGCTTCGGCGCAGCCCTCCTCAAACACGCGGCGGGCATCCTCTACGCCCTTCTCGTCCTGCGGGAAGAACAGCATGGCCACGCCATAGTCGCCCTCTGCCGGCAGAATCTGGCCACACTTTTGAGCCTCTTTACGGAAAAAGTGATGCGGAACCTGGAACAGGATGCCGGCGCCGTCGCCGGTGTTCTTCTCGAGTCCCGTGCCGCCGCGGTGCTCCAAGTTGACCAGAATGGACAGTGCGTCGTCCAGGATCTGGTGATGGCGCTCGCCGTTGATATCGGCAAGCGCGCCGATGCCGCATGCATCGTGGTCGAATTCGGGGCGATAAAGGCCCTGCTGCTGAGCGGAATCTGCCTGCATCGCGATCCTCCCCTAGATATTAGACAGTCAGTTGAATAGGCATACTAGGAGCACCGCCGGCCCGTTGTGTTTCCCACCCGTTTCGAAACAATCGCGTAACGCACGCCCTACGAGTGGACACCGCCGACCTCAAGGGCGACAACATAGGCCCCAAGTTCGGCCTGTAAGCTCACCGCTTCAAACATCTCAATCTGTAACACCTAGACCCAATTTCCATCCCTAGTTGTTACAGATCAAGACATTTCGGTAACCCCCCTTTCACCATCCTATTCAAATACAATAATTTTGTTAGTCTTGGTTAACTTTTGAGCCTAAAACGGGTATCCTTTGCGGCGTCAAACAAACGGCACGCATGCCGTGCCACATTAAGGAGGCCCCTATGGCAAACCAGACAGACCGGCAGACGATCCAACTCGTCCTTATCCGCCACGGAGAGTCGGAGTGGAACAAACTCAACCTGTTCACCGGCTGGACCGACGTAGAGCTCACCGACACGGGCCGCGAAGAAGCCGCCGCAGGCGGTCGAGCCCTCAAAGAAGCCGGTTTCGACTTTGACGTCTGCTACACTTCGCGCCTCAAGCGCGCGATCCACACCCTCAACATCGTGCTCGGCCAAATGGATCGCGAGTGGCTGCCCGTCATCAAATC
>CAUAJB010000095.1 GCA_958429225.1 uncultured Collinsella sp. | reverse complement strand
TGATCGGACGGGCTTCTTGGTGGGTATCATGGTTGGACGATCATTAGGAGGTTTCCCTACATGGAATTGTTTGAGCCGATTCTTCATTTCTTTGCACAACGATGGGTCCACAACATCATCTGGGCCGTCATCTTGGCGATAGGCACCGCCGTCGCCGCCAAGGTCGTATCCAAGACCCTGAACCATCTGCTTAACCGAGACGATAACCCGCTTCCGGCATCGAGTATCTTCATCAACATCGCGCGCGCCGTCATTTGGATGATCGGCGGCAGCTTTATCCTCGACAACTGCTTTGGCATTAACGCAAACGCCCTCGTCGCCGCTCTTGGCGTCGGCGGCATCGCCATCTCGCTCGGCTTTCAGGACACGCTGTCAAACCTTATCGGCGGTATGCAGGTGACCTTTATGGGCATCATCAAACCCGGCGACAATATCGAGGTCGGCGGCGTATCCGGCGTGGTCCAAGACATCACTTGGCGCCATACAACGATTGAGGATGCCTGTGGACAGACCATCATTGTGCCCAACTCCAACATCTCCAAGAACACGCTCGTGCACCTCATGCCCTTTGGGCGTGTGGCTGTGCCCGTTGCCGTAAAGGACACGTCCAAGTGGGCTTCACTGGACGCGCTGGCAGATGAGCTCACCGACGCCACCAAGGCCGCCGTGCTTCCCATCTCGGGCTTTGACAAGGAGCCCTACGTACTCTTTAGCGAAATCGGCGACTTTGGCATCAAAGGAAAGATCATCTTTATCGTCAGCGACGACAGCACTACTTTCACGGCAGCCGACGCCTGCATCCGCGCCATCGCCCCCATCATCGCCTAAACCACCGCAAAGGGGACAGGCATCTTTGTAGTGGTTTTCATTCGTGGTACCATGGTTCATATCGTTGTTTAAACGACTAAGGGAGTAGACACCATGGAAGAGGCCTATCGTCAAGCACGCAAGCGCGGCGAGCAGGGACGCCGTCGCGCCATCAGCCAAAGCGAGCACCCATACCTTACGGACCTCGATAGCTTGGTTGCTCAGCTCCCCTTAGGTCAGCGAGAGAATGTCGGTCTGCGGGATATTCCGCTCGAAATGGTCGTCGGCACGGTCACCAAGGGCCGTCAGTCCGCCTTTTCGTGTAACTTTATGCCCCTGCTGCCGTTTAGCACCGAGTTCGCCCGCAAGTGGTCCAACCTCTACGACATCCAGGTGACCGAGGGCTATCGCGACCCCGTCATCGTCACCGAGTTCATGCATCGGTTCTATGTCCAGGAAGGCAACAAGCGCGTCAGCGTCCTCAAATTCCTAGACGCTCCGACGGTTTCGGCCAAGGTCACCCGTCTCTACCCCGGCACATGGGATTCCGTCGAAAGCCGTCTGTACGGTGAGTTCTGCGCGTTTTGGCGCGTCTGCCCCCTATACGAGATTGAGTTCTCGCGTGAGGGAAGCTACGAAACGCTCGCCAAGATGCTCGGTCAGAACCTTATCGAAAAATGGCCGCAGAAAAAGGTCGACTACCTGCGCCACACCTTCCTGCTCTTTAAGCGCGCCTACCTTCGCGCAGGCGGCGACCACCTGGACATTACGCTTGCCGACGCCATGCTCGTGTACCTCAATGTGTACAACCAGGACCGCCTGCTGGATACGCCGACGGATATCGTCGTAAACCGTCTGTGCAAGATTTGGCGCGAGCTGGTCATTGCCGGCAAAAGCGACGAGGACAAGGTCGATCTCGTCGAAGCACCGAGCGTCGACGAGGAGGAGATGCCCGCCAAGTCCACCTCTGGCGTGCTCAACTTCTTTATGGGCAAGACCGTCTACTCGGCGGCCAACCCCCTGCGCATCGCCTTTATCCATGAGTTCCCCTGTGCGACGTCGAGCTGGGACAACCTGCACGACCAAGGGCGTCAGTATCTCGATGAGCACTTTGGCGGTATCGTGCGCACCGAGGCGTTCGAGGACTGTCACAATCCGGATGTGTTCTACGCCGCCGTGGAAACGGCTGTCAAACATGGAGCAAACGTCATCTTCTCGACCTCGCACCGCCTGATGGAATATACGCTCAGAGCTGCCGTTGAGTATCCCCGGGTTCGGTTCCTCAACTGCTCTATCGGCCTTCCCCATCAAAGCGTCCGTTCGTACTTTGGCAAGATGTACGAGGCCAAGTTTCTGCTGGGCGCCCTTGCGGCCAGCATGGCGGACAACCACCGCATCGGTTACCACGCGTCGGTCTTCGCCTCGGGCGCACTCAGCGAGATCAACGCCTTTGCGATTGGCGCCTCGCTGCTCGACCCGCGCGCGCAGGTCATCCTCACCTGGGGCGATGTTCCCGCCGGTGGTCTTGCCGAAGCCATGTGCCGCGAAGGCGTAAGCGTCATGACCGGCGCTGACATGTCAAAGTCGCTCGAAGACCCAACGGCCTACGGGCTTCACCGCTTGGTCGACGGCAAAGTCACCGGCATCGCCATGCCCGTATGGAACTGGGGCCGTTACTACGAGCTCATCGTTCGCAGCCTTCTTCACGGCACGTGGGACGAGACCAGCGACGACAACCAAGTGCGCGCTGTCAACTACTGGTATGGCATGAGCTCCGGCGTTATCGACATCCGTTACGCTCCGGGCCTACCCTACCAAACGCGCAAACTCGTGCAGTTGCTCCGCAACGGCATTGTTGTGGGATCCATCAACCCCTTTGGCGGCGAGCTCCACAGCCAGAACGGCGTGGTACAGATCGAAGGCTTCCCTCCGCTGCCGAGCACGCAGATTGTCGAGATGAATTGGCTGGCGGACAACGTGGTAGGCACCATTCCGCAGCTCGACGATGAGCCGAAAGTCCCTGCCCTATGAAAATCCTTGCCATAGCCGATACCGAAGAACGATGCCTTTGGGAGTGCTTTCGCAAGGAACGCTTTGAGGGAGTCGACCTGATTTTGTCCGCCGGCGATCTGGACCCGGACTATCTTGAGTTTTTGGTTACGGTCATCAACAAACCGCTCATCTACGTGCGCGGCAATCACGATGACCGCTACGCACGTCATGCACCGGGTGGATGTATCTGCGTAGAGGACAGCGTGTACACGTACCGAGGGATTCGCATTGCGGGCCTTGGCGGGTCCATGCGTTATCGCGACGGCGCCAACATGTACACCGAACGCGAGATGTCCAAGCGCATGCGTAAGCTGTCGCGTAAGGTTAGGATGGTCGGCGGGTGCGACATTCTGCTTGCCCATGCGCCCGCCGCCGGTATGGGTGATCTGGACGATCTGCCGCATCGAGGGTTTGAGTGCTTTAACACGGCGCTTGAGTCCTGGGGAGCCGACTACATGGTGCATGGGCATGTACACCAAAGCTATGGTCGCGACTTTCAACGCGAGCGGCAGCATGTGTGTGGAACGACGATCATCAACGCCTGCGGCTATACGCAGTTTGAGCTCGACCAGACGCGCTACCCCATCCGTGGCTGGCAGGCAGCCTGGCTCAATTCGCAAACCATGCGCCGCGAGCTCAAACGCCACGATGCCATCGAGTCCTCAACCGCCAGAACACCCTGGTAACCACCACAAAGGGGACACTGTCACCTTTGTGGTGGTTTTGACGCGATAGCAAGAAACCCGGTCCTGCGCAGGGCAGAACCGGGTTTCTTTAGCAATGCTTGCTTTGCTCAGGCAGTAACTAGCAGTTACTCAGCCAGGAAGTCACGCTGGACAGCGGGATCGACCTTGACGCCAGGGCCCATGGTGGAAGACACGGAGATGGACTTGACGTACTTGCCCTTAGCAGAAGAGGGCTTGACGCGCAGAATCTCGGTGTACAGGGCAGCGTAGTTCTCGACGAGCTGCTGCTCAGAGAAGGACTTCTTGCCCAGGGGCACGTGGCAGATGCCGTAGCGGTCGGCGCGGTACTCAACGCGGCCAGCCTTGAGCTCGGAGACCATCTTGGCGACGTCCATGGTCACGGTGCCGAGCTTGGGGTTCGGCATGAGGCCACGGGGACCAAGGATCTTACCGATGCGGCCAACCTTGGCCATCATGTTCGGCGTAGCGATAGCGGCGTCGAAGTTGATCTCGCCCTTCTGAATCTGGGCGACGAGCTCGTCGGAACCGATGATGTCGGCGCCGGCAGCCTCAGCCTCACGGGCCTTCTCGCCCTCGGCGAAGACGGCAACACGAACGGTCTTGCCGGTGCCGTGGGGCAGGGAGATGGAACCACGGATGTTCTGGTCAGCCTTACGAGTATCGATGCCCAGACGGAAGTGAGCCTCGACGGTCTCGTCGAACTTGGCGGTGTCGAGCTCCTTGATGAGCTTGGCAGCCTGAAGGGGGGTGTAGAGCGTGGCGCGGTCGATCTTCTCGGCAGCGGCGTTATAGCTCTTACCATGCTTAGCCATGTGCATTACCTCCTGTGGTTAAACGGGCGTGAGCCCTCCCACATCGTATCGTGTGCCCTATTGCACACATTTAACGGGCGCCCGGTCGGAGCACCCGTCATTACCTAAAGAAATCGCTACTCAGCGATGGTGACGCCCATGGAACGGGCGGTACCGGCGATGATCTTCTTGGCGGCGTCAATGTCGTTGGCATTGAGGTCCGGCATCTTGATCTCGGCGATCTTGGTGAGCTGCTCCTGGGAGAGCTG
>CAUAJB010000094.1 GCA_958429225.1 uncultured Collinsella sp. | reverse complement strand
GCCGGAGAGCACTTAATGTGCTCTCCGTGCGAGCAGGACTGCCCGAGCAGGCAACCTTATGCCTCTCGGACTGTCCCGGACCAAGCCGCAGCTACGACAGCGCAATACCGCCGAGCCAGCCCCAACGCACGCCAGAGCCAGTGCCATAGAAGCTAATAAACGAGTCAAGCGACTTAGACGTAATGGCGCCCTCGTTGCTCATAACGATGCCGCCGCCAACGTAGATACCCACATGACCGTAGATAAGGCCCGGAGCACCCGTGCCGCTGTGCGAGGAATCGGCCACGATCATGCCCACCTGCAGCGCCGAGCGATCGGAGCTATAGCACCAGGCGTTGAACATGTCACACGCGTTGCCGCCAAAATAGCCCACGCCGGCGTTACGGAAGACATTGGTAACCCACGCCGCGCACCAGTTCTGACCCGGCGAAGGCGTGGAGTAGCACGCGTTGACGACGGCCTGCTGTTTGCCCGAGCCGGCATTCTGTTGCGGGGTTCCGGGCGCATACGATCCGCCACCCGAGCTTGAACCACCCGAGTAGGAATTGTTCTTGTTCGCGGCGGCGGCGGCAGCGGCGGCCTTCCTGGCAGCCTCCTCAGCCTGGGCGGCAGCGATGATCTCGGAATCGCGCTGAGCCATGAGCTCCTTGACGTCGTCGGAAAGACCGTTCAGCACGGTCTGGACTTCTTGCTGCTTGGCCTGCATATCCTGCATCTGAGCCGTCTGCTGGTCCTTGAGTTTTTCCAGGTCGGCCTTTTGTGCTTCGAGCTCGGTCTTCTGTGCGTCGAGCTCAGCCTGAATCGTCTGGATATCCTCAATGGCATCGCGGTCGCTCTTGTTGATCTTCTCAACGTAATGCGCGTTGGCGACGAGTTCCTCAAACGAGCCAGAGGCCAGCAGCAGCGACAGGATGTTCGTGCCGCCGGACTTGTAGCTGGCGGCCACGCGATCGGAAAGGTCGTTGCGCTTCTTCTTGAGCTCGGCCTTCTTTTCATCGATCTGGGCCTGCGTGTCGTCAATCTTGCCCTGGACATTCTCGATGTCGTTGAGGGTCTGGGCATTCTTGTTGGCCAGCGCCGCATACTCATTTGCGATGCTGTCGAGCTGGGCCTGAACCTCGTCGAGCTGGGCCTGGGCGGCATTCAGTTTATCGGTTGTTTCTTTGGAAGCCTCCGCCGCATGGGCGCGAGCGGGCAGGCCAAAAAGAACTGCCGCAGAAGCGGCGCCGAACAGGGCCTTGAGGGCAGTGCGGCGCGAGAGCTCCTGGGAAAGGATGGAATCGCTGTTTGGTGACATATGTACTCCGTTACATGTTTATTTATATGTCGCTCAACTCATACATATTAGCGTACATATGGCGCGTCCCAACGATTTCCACGAACGGCAGGAAACTACAAGGTCAGCGGCTCGTAAGCAAATGTCAAAGATCAGGTTATGCGTACGCAAGCTCTTCTATGAGTACGTTGGCACAATCCTCCGCTTTTCCTACAGCGCACGATTTGGGCGTCCCTGCCTGCGCTATACTCCCCTGAAGAAGTGTTCCTGATTCGATAGGAGACTACATGTCCAAAGCACTCGACCCCAAAGACACCTGTGTCCTCGTAACCGGTGGCGCCGGCTTTATCGGCTCGCACACCGTCGTTCAGCTGCTCGAGGGTGGCTACCAGGTCGTCATCGTCGATGATCTCTCCAACTCCAGCGCCGTCGCCGTCGACCGCGTCAAGACCATCGTGGGCGACGAGGCCGCCAAGAACCTCACCTTCTACGAGGCCAACGTGCTCGACCGTGATGCGATGAACAAGATCTTCGATACCCATCAGATCGACCGCGTCATCCACTTTGCCGGCTTTAAGGCCGTCGGCGAGTCGGTGAGCAAGCCCGTCGAGTACTACCATAACAACATCGAGAACACCCTGGTGCTCATCGACGTCATGCGCAACCATGGCTGCAAGTCCATCATCTTCTCGAGCTCCTCGACCGTCTACGGCGACCCGGACAACCCGCCCGTCACCGAGGAGGATCCTAAGAAGCCCGCGACCAACCCCTATGGTTGGACCAAGTGGATGATCGAGCAGATCCTTATGGACGTCCACACCGCCGACCCCGAGTGGGACGTCGTGCTGCTCCGCTACTTCAACCCCATCGGCGCTCATCCGTCGGGCCTGATCGGCGAGGACCCCAAGGGCATCCCCAACAACCTGGTGCCCTATGTCGCCCAGGTCGCCGTGGGCAAGCTCGAGGCCGTTCAGATCTTTGGCAACGACTACCCCACCCCCGACGGCACCGGTGTGCGCGACTACATCCACGTGTGCGATCTGGCCTCTGGTCACGTTGCCGCCCTTAACTGGATGAACGGCAAGACCGGCGTCGAGATCTTTAACCTGGGCACCGGCACCGGCACCTCGGTACTCGAGGTCGTCGCCGCCTTCTCCAAGGCTTGTGGCAAGGAGCTGCCCTACGTGATCCGCGAGCGCCGCGCCGGCGACATCGCTGCCAACTGGTGCGATGCCTCCAAGGCCGAGCGTATGATGGGCTGGAAGGCCCAGTACGACATCGCGGACATGTGCCGCGATAGCTGGAACTGGCAGAGCCACAACCCCAACGGCTTCGCCGACGCCGAGTAGCAAAAACCTACATACCGCTCTTGCCCCGATCTCACGTTGTGAGGTCGGGGCTTTTTCATGGCATGTAGCCATTCGCCGAAAATCGACCAACTTTTTTATCTTGCCTGTACATGTTTAAACAACATGTTTTACAATAGACGTATCGAATCAGAACATCGGAGGCGGACTGCACACCCATCGGCAGGCCGACCCCACAACAAGAAGGTTGGTGAGCGCATTCATGGAGCGTGCAAGCGGCGTCCTCATGCCCGTCTCATCTCTGCCCGGACCATACGGAATCGGCGGCTTTGGCTGGAATGCCTACGACTTCGTCGATTTTCTCGCCTCGTGCAAACAACATTACTGGCAGATTCTGCCCCTTACGACGACCAGCTATGGCGATTCGCCCTATCAGTCGTTCTCGGCCCGCGCAGGCAACCCCAACTTTATCGACTTTGCCGAGCTTATCGAGGCAGGGTATCTGGAACAGCGCGATATCGATGGCGTGTATCTGGGATCCGACCCCAGCAATGTCGACTACGGCGCTATCTTTGGCGGCCGCCGTCAGATTCTCGACCGCGCCGCTGAGCGCTTTGCTGCCGACAAGCCAGCCGATTTCGATGACTTTATCCAGGCCAACGAAGACTGGCTCATCCCCTACTGTGAGTTCATGACCGTCAAAGAGGAGTGCGGTCTCAAGGCGTTTTGGGAGTGGCCCGCGGAGCTCCGTACCCGCGGCGAGGCTTCCGCCAAGGTCTGCGCCGACCATCCGGAGCGTATGCTCTACCACCAGATGACGCAGTACTTCTTCGATCGCCAGTGGAGCCGCCTCAAGGCCTATGCCAACGAGCGCGACATTCTCATCATCGGCGACCTGCCCATCTATGTCTCGCGTGACTCCGTCGAGATGTGGGCGACACCTGAGCTCTTTAAGATCGACGCCGCCGGCAATCCCGTGAGCGTCGCCGGCACGCCGCCCGACCAGTTCTCGGCCACCGGCCAGTACTGGGGCAACCCCATCTACGACTGGGACGCCATGGAGTCCGACGGCTTCTCCTGGTGGGAGGGCCGCATCCGAGCCGCCCTCGACATGTACGACGTCATCCGCCTGGATCACTTCCGCGGCTTCGAGGCCTATTGGGAGGTGCCGTTCTCCTCGCCCGATTCGTCCTACGGTTCGTGGACGCAGGGTCCCGGCCTCAAGCTCTTCAAGACGCTCGAGAAAAAGCTCGGCACGCTTCCCATCATTGCCGAAGACCTGGGCTTCCTCACCCCCGGCGTCATCGACATGCGCAACAACTCGGGCTTCCCCGGCATGAAGATCTTGCAGTTTGCCTTTGAGGGCACCAACTCGTACTACCTGCCGCACAACTACATTGCAAACACCGTCGCCTACGTCGGAACACATGACAACGAAACGGCACGCGGTTGGTATGAGGGGACGGCCACCCCGCGTCAGCGCGAGCAGGCGGCCCTGTATACCCACCAGCAGGCAGGCGAGTCCATGGCCGACGCACTCAACCGCACCATCGCCGCCAGCGTGAGCGATACCTGCATCTACACCATGCAGGACCTGCTCAATCTGGGCAACGAGGCGCGCATCAACACCCCCGCCACCCTAGGCGGAAACTGGACCTGGCGCATGCTCGATGGCGCCATCACCCGCGAACTCGAGCACAAGCTCACCAACTGGACCGAGACCTACTTCCGCATCCCGTCGGAAGCCGAAATCGAGCTTCCTCAATAGGAGCTACCGCGCCCGACCCCACCCCACCGTGCGGACGCGACCGCTTTTCCCGCGCGAGGCCACCCCAATCCCCTCGCGCGGGCTTCTTTTGAATAACTGACATGTAATCGACTCACCACAGGAGGAAACATGCCCCGTATCGATCTTCCAGATCTTGCCGAGCAGTCCTTTGGAACTTCGCTCGAGCAACTCGATGACCGCCGCATTTACAAACTGCTGGTCAAGCTCGTGCAGGAGCGCTCTGCTGCCTGCCCGCTCAACAATGGCAAGAAAAAGCTCTATTACATTTCCGCCGAATTTTTGATCGGCAAGCTGCTCA
>CAUAJB010000093.1 GCA_958429225.1 uncultured Collinsella sp. | reverse complement strand
CGAGGTAGCCCTCCTGGTCGAAGTGCATGATCTCGATCTTCTCGGTCTCCTTCATTCCCGCTCCTTTCACGAGCAGTTTGAATTGTCGCACGGAATGGACAGGCTTGCCGCCCCGTCTCGCCGCTTAACCTTGTGGACATCTTGGCCCCAAGCTCAACAATTCAAAGGTTCTTAATACCAGTGAACGATTACAGGTTAGCCGTTTTTAATACCGATTTTTTGATTTCATCCTCCCCTCTCGGTAGACGGTCAGTTTTTGCCGTTCATCGGTCATGCGACACATGTCCGTAAAAAAATGAGCACCCCGCCGTGCACGAGGATGCTCTAGACGCTAATAGTTGTAGGTATATCCGCCGGCATCACCGCGGTTAAAAGACTTGGCATGCTCGATCGCCTGCCCACTCGAGTCATAGGTCATGCATTCCAGTACGAGCGCCAGGTCGCCCGGCTCAAGATTGAGCAAACTCGCATCGCGTGCGCCCAGCGCTTCAATATCGAGTTTCTCAATCGACTTGTCCGGTTTGCGCCCCAACAAGTCGTAGGTCTCGAACAGGCTGAAGACCGAAATGTCCACGTCTTCGATGCCCGGAAACAGCAGACACGGAATCAGCGTCATCTCAATCGACACGGGCTCCCCATCAATGCAGTTGAGACGGCGCACCGAGTAAAGCAGATCGTCCTCGGCGATGCCAAACAGGTCGGCGTAATACGGGCCGGCGTAGCGTTTGGAGCGCGCCAGAATGCGCACCGACGGCGTCGCGCCCGACGCCAGAACCGACTGACGGAAGCCGCCCTTGCGTTCGTGCTCGTCAAACCACTTGTGTCCCACAAAGGCGCCCTTGCCCTGCACGCGACGAATCTGGCCACTTTTGACCAGCTCGTCCATGGCACTTCGGATTGTCAGGCGCGTCGTGCCAAACTCCTCGGCCAGCTCGTTTTCGGACGGAATCATCGAGCCCGTCGGGTAGTCGCCGCGCTCGATTCGCTCCGCAATGCAGCGGCGAATTTGTTTGTAAACCGGCAAGTCTTCTACTGCATCAGCCATTCGACACCTACCTTCGTCGCAACGCCGTCTGCCTCGCCGTTATCGGCAAAACGATACTTGGTCGGCAGAATCACGGACTTGCAATACTCGACAAAGCCATCGTTCTCGTCACGCTCGTGCGAAGCCTTGTAAAACACCGGCGTGCCCTCCTGAGCACCCAGCAACTTGGCCTCGTCGGCGTTCAGACGGCTGATGGAAATATGCTCCTTGCCGTGCGTCACATGGACATTCCCTTCTTTGAGCAAAACGTCGTAGAGGCTTTCCTGCTCAAAATCGTGATCGGGAAGCGAGGGGCACAAAGACAGATTGACGTGGGCCGTCTCAATCGACGCCGGGGAACCATTAACCACGCGCACACGTCGAATGCAGAAAAGCGGCATGCCCAGGTCGATCTGGGCCTTTTGGGCCAGATCGATATCGGCGTACACGACCTTGGACCAAACCAGGCGTGCGGTCGACTTTGAGCCAACCCTCTCCACCGCCTGCGTATAGTTCCATGTTTCCTGAAAGATGTTCAGCGGTTTGGGAGGACACACATAGGTGCCCGAACCGCGGCGGCTTTCCAAAGTTCCGCACGAAATAAGGCGCGCGATCGCAGCACGCAACGCCGTGCGCGACACGCCCAGCTCTTCACAGAGCACACGCTCGGCGGGCAGCCGGTCGCCACCCTGCAGGTCATAATGATTGATATACCAAAGAATGCCCTCAAAGGCGCAATCTTTGGGCGGAATCGCATATGGTTCACTCGGCATGGGCACGGCTCCTCAACCGCTTGATGCTGCAGACATCATTGCTCCGGACGCCCCATGGCGTCGAAGGCTTCTTTGATCTGCTCCGCAACGTTCCGATACGACCGATATAGGCCGGAGTCTCGCTTGACTTCGCCCGCGGTCACCGGAATCTCAAGCTTCGAAATCTCATCCTCGCCGGTTTGCACGGCAACGATGACACCCATACCAAGGCACATATTACGCTTGGCAGCGTTGTTTTTAGTAGCCTGAGCTGGATTAATCAAAATCTGCTGAGCTAGTTCGCGCTTGCTAACCTCCGGCACATCCTCGGGATTTCCGGTCTCGACAATCTCGCACTGCAGCACGTCCGCATAGTCAAAAATCTTCGGCTCACCGCCGCGCTGATGCACGGCCCACTTGCGGCGCGTGGCATCCTGGTAGATAGCCGGCAAAAATGTAAACCGCGGCGGGTCCAAAATCGTATCCGTGATGGTAAACACATCGGAATCAAAGGCATCCTGCGGGTTTTTCTTCTTGAACAGCCCCATATCAGCCTCCCGTACTAGCATTAAACAACTCATGCTGAATATAGCACCAATTTCAAGCCACTGCTTTATCGCATCGGTGCGTGGCGTCTATGGCTCGCCCAGCGGAAGAGTTCACGGACGAGGGCCGGGGTGCCTGCCTTGTTTTGAGAAGTGGGCTCCGCGAACTTCTCAAAACAAGGCAGGCACCCCGGCCCCGCCGGCAAATAGCAGACACTCCGCATGCAATCTATGCAAACAAACAAGTACGTTTAGCTACATTCGGTAAGTTCGAGCACGCTGCCCTTAACGATAAGCGCCGGCTCCAGGACGACCTCTTCGGCACGCCTGCCGCCCCTACCGGCAAGACGCTTGGACATGCAGCCAAAAGCATGCTCCGCAAGGACACCAGGATCCTGCTCAATCGCGGTCAGCGCCGGCTCAAAGAGAACGTCGGCCGCCGAGTTGTCATAGCTCACCACCGAGATATCGCCCGGGATGCTCTTCCCCATCTCGTGCAAGCGCTTGAGCAGACCGAGGGCGATGTTATCCGAACTTGCGAACACAGCGGTGGCATCAGTTGCGAGCACCGCCTCCGAGGCCTCATAGGCACTCGGAATGTAGTACTCGCTCTCAAACTCCAAACGTGCGTCGATAGGCAGGCCAACCTCGCGCAGCGCGCGCTCATAGCCGGCAAGTCGCTTACGCCCCGTATTGGAACGGCGCGCGTTAACCAAGCAGGCAATGCGACGGTGGCCCTGCTCGATCAGATAGCGAGTGGCCATGTAGCCACCCATCTCGTGGTCGAACATCACCTTGTCGCACTCGAGCCCCTCAATGGCACGATCGACCATCACGGCAGGGATAGGCAGATGGCTGACTTCTTCGCGCAGGGCGCGGTCGTCGGAGAACTCGTCGCCTACGACCAGGAAGACGCCATCAACGCCGCGCGTCACCAGCTGGCGCAGCAGCTCCAGATCGTCATCGGCGCTTCCGCCCGAGCTGGTAATGAAGAGCGCATAGCCGTCCTCGCGGCAGCGCTTTTCCAGGCTACCGGCGAGCGAGGCAAAAAAGCGGCTCTCGATGTTAGGGACGATAAGGCCCAGCGTGCGCGACTCGCGCATGACCAGACTACGCGCAATCTGATTAGGAACATAGTGGTTGCGCGCCGCAACCTCCTTGATGAGCTTGCGGTTTTCTTCCGAGATGCGACAGGGCCGATTATTGAGAACAAGCGAGACCGACGAGGGGGAAAGCCCCACCTCCTGGGCAATCTGCTTGAGGGTGACTTTGTTGGCCATCTCGCTCCTTCCAGGTTTACGCGCAATCTCTTGAAAGTATAGCGACCGCCCCTCTACCTCGGTGATAAACACTTTACCAATCCGGTAGACGGCTGTTTTATCGCCGCCAGCGCACCAAATCCGTCCGGGTGGGGTATATTGCAATCGATTGATGACAACGACCACCAAAAGGCGGATATTCGTATGCACGAGAACGACTTTTTTAACGAGGACCTGCTGTGCGCGCTTGCTGGCGTTGCCGGCGAGGACAACGTGCTGATGAGCGAGCCCATGCGCGAGCACACCACGTTTAAGATCGGCGGCCCGGCCGACGTCTTTGTCACGCCCGATACCGAGCAGGGCCTCGTCGCCACGCTCGACACCTGTTATCGCTGCGACCTGCCGCTCACCATCGTGGGCAACGGCTCCGACCTGCTCGTCGGCGACAAGGGTATCCGCGGCGTCGTCGTGGCGTTGGGCGAAGGCCTCTCCGACATTACGGTCGACGGTACGCACGTCACGGCGGCGGCCGGCGCCTTGCTTTCCGATGTCGCCGCGGCGGCAGCCGAGGCCGGTCTCACCGGCATGGAGCCCATCTCGGGCATCCCCGGATCGGTCGGCGGCGCCTGCTACATGAACGCCGGCGCCTACGGCGCCTGCATGGCAGACGTGCTGGAGTCTGTGCGCGTCTACAAGCCCGCCCGCATGCTCGACGACGGCACCCGCGGCAGCGGCAACATCATCGAGTTCGATGTCGATGAGCTCAACCTGGGCTATCGCAAGAGTCGCATCGCCGACGACGGCTTTATCGTTCTTTCTGCCACCTTCAACCTCGCACCGGGCAACGCCGCGATGATCAAGGCCGACATGGACGACTACCGCCAGCGCCGCGAGGAAAAGCAGCCGCTCGACATGCCGAGTGCCGGTTCCACCTTCAAGCGCCCCGAGGGTTACTTTGCCGGCAAGCTCATCATGGATGCCGGCCTGCGAGGACACGCCGTTGGCGGCGCGCAGGTGAGCGAGAAGCACTGCGGCTTCATCGTCAACGCCGACCACGCCACCGCCGCCGATGTCGACGAACTCATCCGCCACATCCAGGCAACCGTCAAAGACCAATTCAACGTAGACCTAGAACCCGAAGTCCACCGAGTCGGCGAATTCCTCTAAAAGAGAAGGCCCCGAAAGGGGCCTTCACCATATTTATTCAGATAACCCAGTCCGGTGTGTCGCGCCCCGAATCCGAGAGGGCCGGGACAGTCCGAGAGGCATAAGGTTGATCGCGAGTTCCGCACGAGCCGGAGAGCACTTAATGTGCTCTCCGTGCGAGCAG
>CAUAJB010000092.1 GCA_958429225.1 uncultured Collinsella sp. | reverse complement strand
TACATAGCCAAGTACTATGTAGGCTTCAGGTCGGGCAAGCGAAAACTGCATGCCGTGTTAGAAGGTAGGACCAGCAACGGTGGCTGGATTGCCGTCGGCCTGGCAAAGAGCGTGG
The DNA here is from genome assembly GCA_958429225.1 of uncultured Collinsella sp. GTDB lineage: Bacteria > Actinomycetota > Coriobacteriia > Coriobacteriales > Coriobacteriaceae > Collinsella. The sequence continues at coordinate 4,803 of CAUAJB010000092.1, read as the reverse complement.
ATGACCTAATTGATCCAGAGGACATGTGCCAGGACAAACGTACGCAGGGTGGATTTGGCCCAGGCCTACCGACCTATGTTGCTCTTCGTAATGCCGATGACATTCCCGCGGTGCTCGATCTTATAAAGCAGTGCTAGGTTAAAGGCCGGGAATCTAATTCCCGGCCCTTGCCATCTCGGAATTGCCGATGGCTTATCTGCCCACCTACACCCCCGCAATCCCGCGCGCCGCGCTCAGCAGCTCGTACTCCCTCTGGCTCCACTGGTGCAGCTCGGCCGCGTGCACGGCGTCGCGACACAGGTCCAGGAACACCTCGGCGCCCTCGCAGAAGCACTCGCGGGCAAAGGCGCCGGATCCGTCCGCAACGCACGCACCGTCGGCAAAAAGCTTCCAGCTGGACGGCTCGCGCGAGCCGTCTCCGAGCAGCTTGATCTGCAGAACATGTGGGCCGCCAGCGGCACATGGCCCTTCTTCCAACGCCTGCACCGTAAAGCGCATCTGGAGGGACAGAGTATAAAATCCGGAAAAGTGTCGAAATAGGCACCTTAAAACTTCGGAAAAGTGTAGCTGGATGACAAAACAGCACTAAGAAGCTGGTGCTGGATGCGGGATCCTGTGGCCGCCTTCAGCCCTCGCTACTCGTCGTCCCCGTCGTTGGGGTCGCCCTTGAGGGTGTTGATGTCCAGGTACTGGTTATCGTCCTCTTTTTGCTGGGTCTCCGACTCCGCTTGGGTGGGGCCGCGGAACAGCTGGAATCCCTCAAACGCAATGGCGCCGAGCAGGACAACGACAATGGCGATAAAGGCAACCTTGACTGCCTGCGGAAATTCCGAGAAACGCAGTGCCTTTTCCTCGGCGTAATAATCGGCGAAGCGCTCTTCGCCCGTGCTTTTGGTATACGCCGGCGCGGACGCGGCCTCCGGGTCATATTCCGGTGCAGGCGTGGCAGCGTACGGATCGTTGAGATAATCGCTCGATGCGGTGCCATAATCTTCGGTCTCGATGCGACCGGTGCCAGCATAGTCATCGGAATAATCGGAATATGCCGCACCACCCTCATAGTCCGCTGCGCTCGTGTTGGCGGCAAAAAGCGGGTTAACTGGAACGTCGAGCGCCGGCATGCCGGTAGAGGTCTCATCCAGATCGGCTGCAGCCCAGGAATCGTAGGCAACCTGACGGGCAACGGGCTCATCGAGCCTTGCGATCGGAGGTTTGCGTGCCGCAGGAACGGGCAACTGCTGGGCGTTGTACATAACGGTGCTGTCGGCCGATTTGCCCTGCGTCGCTGCAGCGAGAAATGCCGCCGTCTCGGACGGGTCGCTTGCGGGGCGGGGAGCGGGCGTGGGCGCCGAAGTGGGTGCGGGCGTGGGCGCCGAAGTGGGTGCGGGCGTAGGCGCGGGCGTCGAAACAGGCGACTGCGCAGGAGCCGGCGCAGGTGCGGACTTAGGCGCAAGTGCGGGATTGGGGCTTGACGGGCGAGCCCCACCGCCCATGAGTTCGTCGGCGGTCCACGGGCGATCATCCATGACGTCGTCAAGGCTCAGTGAAAACAGGTCGTCTTCACCCTCATCGAACATGCGGTGCACATGTCCACCAATTGCCGGAATCAATCCGCGACCGGTGCATGATGCCTTGCTCAACGCCATTCTGTTCCATCCTTTCGAAATACCAATGACATCGATTATATGGAACTTCCCAAGCTGCTCGGTCTTGGATTCGTGCTTTCCAGAACTCGCGCCCAAAAGGGGAGAGTAATCCAGGCGAGTGCCTACTTGTCGCCGGCCGCCGCCTTGGCCTCATTGAGGTAGCTATAGAAGCTGTACTTGGAGATGCCAAAGAACTCGCAGGCGCGCTCGCTCGACTTGGAAATGAGGAAGGCACCGCGACGGTCGAGGTAGCCAATGGCACGAATGCGCTCGTCTTTGGTCATGAGTGCCGCGGGCTTGCCCACAAACTGCTCGCACTCGTGCAGCAGGTCCTCGAGCAGGTCGCCGATGTTCTTGGTAATGGGCTCGGGCTCGGTATAGCCCGTGCCGCCGGTGCCGGTAAAGGCATCGAGCGAGCGCTCAAAAGCCTTCATAAGCGTAATGTCAAAGTTAATGCCCAAAATGCCGACGGGCTTGCCCTCGTCGTTGCGGATAAAGATCGTCGAGGACTTGAGCAGCTTGCCATCGGTGGTTTTGGTGAGGTATGGCTCGCGGTCGTGTACGTCGGCGGTGCCCTCGTGCATGGACTCAAACACAATATGGCTGGGGCCGTCACCCAGTTTGCGCCCGCTGACGTGGCCGTTTTCGATCACTACGATGGAGTGGTCCACGTCCTCGGTCTCCAGGTCGTGGACGACGACTTCGCAGTTGGGGCCAAACTGGAGCGCCAGGCCGTGTGCAAGGCGCTTGTAAAACTCAATCTGTGCGGGGGTCATGGGTACCTTCCTAAAAATTAGTTTGGGCACACTTTGCCATAAACCACACCTGTTCGCAAATAACGAAAGCGTTGCTGCGTCATGTAACCGTTCGTCGGCGAAAAGGTACCGATTACGGCAACAAACAGTTTGTTAGGTTTGCCAATCAAAAAGTGTGATAGAACAGTGATAACAAACTTTTTGTTAGGCATCCACATAAAAGTTCAGCCGTGTGAATGGGATCGGGCTGAAACGCGTATGCGGGGGCCGGCAAGAGAGGACTTAAGGAGTTCACCGTATGGCCGATAAGATCCAGTGGGCGGGCAACACGATGCCCAAGAGCGATGACAAGCACTTGGGAATCATGAGTCTCGACCACGTGAAGAAGGCCCGCGCCTTCCACCAGTCGTTCCCTCAATATACCGTCACCCCGCTTGCCCGCCTGGACGGTCAGGCTGCGCGCTTGGGTCTGTCCAACCTGTGCGTTAAGGACGAGAGCTATCGCTTTGGCCTCAACGCCTTTAAGGTTCTGGGCGGTTCGTTTGCCATGGCCAACTATATTGCCGACGAGACCGGCAAGGACGTTGCCGACTGCACCTTCGATTACCTGACTTCCGATCAGCTTGCCAAGGACTTTGGCCAGGCCACCTTCTTTACCGCCACCGACGGCAACCATGGCCGCGGCGTGGCATGGGCTGCCAACAAGCTGGGCCAGAAGGCTGTCGTGCACATGCCCAAGGGTTCCACCAAGCCCCGCTTCGATAACATTGCCGCCGAGGGCGCCACGGTGACCATTGAAGAGGTCAACTACGACGAGTGCGTGCGCATGGCCGCCGCCGAGGCCGACGCCTGCGAGCGCGGCGTCATCGTTCAGGACACCGCCTGGGAGGGCTACGAGAAGATCCCGTCCTGGATCATGGAGGGCTACGGCACCATGGCTTCCGAGGCTGCCGAGCAGCTGCGCGAGATGGCCATCAACCGCCCGACGCACGTGTTTGTCCAGGCTGGCGTGGGTTCGCTCGCCGGCGCCGTGGTGGGCTACTTCACCAACCTGTATCCCGATAACCCGCCCACCTTCGTCGTGGTTGAGTGCGCGCCTGCCGCCTGCCTGTACAAGGGCGCTGCCGCCGGCGACGGCGATCCGCGCATCGTGGACGGCGACATGCCCTCCATCATGGCCGGCCTGTGCTGCGGCGAACCCAACATCCTGGGCTGGGATATCCTGCGCAACCACACCACCGCCTTCGTGTCCTGCCCCGACTGGGTCACCGCTCGCGGCATGCGCACCCTGGGCGCTCCCGAGAAGGGCGACCCGCGCGTCATCTCCGGCGAGTCCGGCGCTGTGACCACCGGCCTGGTCGAGACTCTCATGCTCGATCCCGAGTACGCCGAGCTCAAGGAGCTCATCGGCCTGGATAAGACGAGCTCCGTGCTCTGCTTCTCCACGGAAGGTGACACGGACCCCGATCAGTATCGTCGAATTGTTTGGGAAGGCGAATATCCCACTTGCTAATCGTTGGGGCGGAGTAAATAGGTATCGCTCCGCCACCTCACAGGTAGATTCCTTCGTTTGAAAGGTTATGAACAATGGCTAAAGAACTCGATTTCGACGCTATCAAGGCTGCTGCTGAGTCTCATCGTGCTGATATGACTCGCTTCCTGCGCGCTATGATCTCTCACCCCTCTGAGTCCTGCGAGGAGGGTGAGGTTGTTGCCTGCATCAAGGCCGAGATGGAGAGCCTTGGCTATGACGAGGTCAAGGTCGACGGCCTGGGCAACGTCATGGGCTTTATGGGCGAGGGCGACAAGATCGTCGCCATCGACTCCCACATCGACACCGTCGGCATCGGCAACATCGAGAACTGGGACGCCGATCCCTATGAGGGCTACGAGACCGACGAGATCATCTACGGCCGCGGCGGCTCTGACCAGGAGGGCGGCATGGCTTCCGCTACCTACGCTGCCAAGATGATGAAGGACATGGGCCTCATCCCCGAGGGTTACAAGATCATGGTCGTCGGCACCGTCCAGGAAGAGGACTGCGACGGCATGTGCTGGCAGTACATCTACAACAAGGACGGCATTAAGCCCGAGTTCGTCATTTCCACCGAGCCCACCGACGGCGGCATCTATCGCGGTCACCGCGGCCGCATGGAGATCCGTGTCGACGTTCACGGCACCTCCTGCCACGGCTCCGCTCCCGACCGCGGCGACAACGCCATCTACAAGATGGCCGACATCATCGCCGACGTCCGCGCCCTCAACAACAACGGCTGCGACGAGTCGACCGACATCAAGGGTCTCGTCAAGATGCTCGACCCCAAGTACAATCCCGAGCACTTCGAGGATGCCCGCTTCCTGGGCCGCGGCACCTGCACCGTCAGCCAGATCTTCTACACCAG
>CAUAJB010000091.1 GCA_958429225.1 uncultured Collinsella sp. | reverse complement strand
AGAACTCCGGTTTTTGGTGCCGGCTGTTGGGGGTTCGAATCCCTCCGTCCCAGCCCTTAAGAACACAGCGCTCCAGGCCCTTATGAACCTGGAGCGCTTTCTTGTGGGCAAGCGGAGGAATTCGAACCCGCAAGGGTGCGGAGCTGAGGAAACGCGAAGCGTTTTCCAGCGCAGCACGCAAGGAGCGAAGCGACGCAGCGGGGCGCGGCCGCCGAAAAGGCGGACGCGGAATCCCTCCGTCCCACAGCCGGCACTTGGAGACGTTCCTAAAGTGCCGGCACTAAAGGAACGTCTCCAAGTGCCGGCCTCCCAAAAATCTACCTTTAAAAGACAGGCGCCCCAAGCCCATAAGGACCAAGAGCGCCTTTCATCTAGAAAATATCAGCTCAGTTCCGAAAAGCGACCCGCATGCGACAACCAAGTAGCCGCAGGCCCCGGGAGAGTGGGGACACCGGCTTAGGTTTATCGCGAGTTCCGCACGAACAGGAGGCCACTTAATGTGGCCTCCGTCGTGAGCAGGACTGTAGAGCAGGAAACCTAAGCCGGTGTCCCCACTCTCCCGGGGCCGAACGCCCTAGTTGTTGAGCATGCGGTCGAAGCTTCCCGAGTCGCCATCCCGATAGTCTGCGGTCATCAGAATCTCCTGCGGAATGCGCCCGCCCTCGCGCAGCACGTTGCGGAACTGCACGCGCGTAACCATGGGCAGATCCTTGATCGTCGCTGCCAGGTTCTGCGGCACACCCTGGTTGGCAGCCGCGGGCTCGCACTCTCCGCCGGCCTTCACGCGACGCTTATGCTCGGCGAGCATGGCGCGGTACATGCCGGCATGCAGGCGAATCTCAACCACATTGGCATTGCGAGCCTGCTCGACGATGCGCGCGCCCTCGCGATCGATATCGCCCACGTAGTAGACGTAGTTAAAGCGATAGCCAATCTCGGCCAGATAATCGTCCAGGGCATGCGAGACGCTCGCCTTGCATCCGCCGCCAAAAATCACACCGCCCACCTTGATGCCAAAGAGCTTGGCGTGCTTGCGGCCACGCAGCAGCTTGACGATCTCATCGTAGGTGTCCAGGTTCTCGACCATAATGAACGGCTTGTCGGCTCCCAGCGTAAAGAAGCCCGTAAAGTGCACGGGGCGATTGGGGGCGACCTTGATCGCCTGCATGCTGATGCCCTTTTCGGTCATACGCCTGATCAGGCGCTCACCGTGCTTGCCGTCAAAAGCCTTCTCGTCGTTAAAGATCTGGTAGGCACGCTGGCGGCGCGAGGCAACCGGCGTATCGGCACCTCGGTTCTGCTCGATCCAAGCCTGGATGATTGCGATTTCCTCGGCAATCTTGCGGTTGGACATCTCGTTGTGCTGAGTGCGCTGCGGAGCCTTTTTGCCGTCCTTGCCCTCGACCTTTACGATCTGTGTCTGCTGCTCCTTGATCTTAGAGAGCGCCGTGGGCGTAGGGACAACTTTGAGCAGCTGCCTGCCTAAAACGCGGGCAAGGACAAACGCCGAGGCCTCGCCGTGAACGGCCGACTTGGGCTGCTGGGCAGCAGTATCTGCTGCGGCAGACTCCGGCTTCCTCTGAGACTTGCGCTTAGAATCGCCTTGGGAATTGCGCTCGCGCTTCGGCATAGACGCCTGCTTCTGCGGACGAACGGACTTGCTCTCCTTCGCCGGCTGGCGCTTAGGCTGCCCCGAAGAAACCTCGGCCTTCGCATCCTCGTTCTGCGGCGTGGTCTTCTCGGCCGCAGTCTCGGCATGGGAGCTGCAGCCCCCACGATGGCGACGACGGCGAGGCTTGCTCGACGCGCCCTGCTCCGTCTGCTCATCAGTAGGCTGCTGGCCCTTGGCCTCGGCATCAACCTCAAGCTGCGGCTCAACAGGCTTTTGCTCGCGAGCCACCGGCTCAACGGCCTTCTCGTCCTGGGTGGTCGAAACCGACTCGCCCTTCTCCTGACGCTTTACGGGATACGCACGTCCCGCAAAACCGCGGCCGGGACGACACGAACCCGGAGCCTTCTTGGCAGACTCCTCAACATCGTCTGCAACCTCAGAAGACTCTTCAACCTCACGCGCGGCATCCTGCTGTGCAGTCTTAAAGTGAGCACCGCGACGACGCTTGGGCTCTTGGGCCTCCACGGGCTTTTGCTCCCTCGCGGGCTTCTGCGACTCGGCAGCAACCTCGGTCTCAACAGCCTCAGCATCCGTCTCACCCTTTCGAGCAACGGCGCGACGGAAGCGCTCCTGCTGGGCGCGGCGCTGCGCATCGCGCTTGCCACCCCCGCCAAAACCGCCGCGTCCTGCCTTGGCCGTAAAGGCACGCACGACGTTCTCATCGAGCAACTCATCGGTATCGACATGCTCACGCGGAGCAGCTTCTTCCACAGCAGGCACGTCAGCGGAATCCTCGACGACAAAATCTTCGACGGACTCGGCAGGCTGCTCCTGGGCATCGCGGATCTCGGCATTGATGGTATAGAACGCCGGGCGCCCGTTAATGCCGCTACCCTCGATCTTGGTCACGATATTTGCCGCGATAAGCTCATCGCGCATCGCCTTGGTGTCGCACTCTTTATCGACGGAGCGGAAAATCTGCGCCAGCGCACTCGACTTAATCTTGAGCGCCTTGCGGCAAAGCAGGTCGTAGGCAACCAGCTTGGCACGCTCAGCAGAAAGCGACGTCTGGCTGCTCAGACGTTCAGCCAGGGCATCGACATTATTTTGGTTATCGGAATATACCGTCTTGGCCACGGGGCCCCTTTCATATGTACACATATACGTCTATATGGTACAACGCGCGCCCTAATCCACGCAAAACATCTGCGAGAACACTCGAGCGTCACCCGCTTTCGCATGAAAAAAAGACCGAGCCCGCGAAGTCGCGGACCCGATCTTTCCGAGTCATATGGATGGAACGGTTAGTCCATCAAGCTGACTAGGCCTTGGCGGCCTCGGCGTCAGCGGGAGCCTCGGCGGCAGCGGCGCGACCGTACTCGGCCTTGCCCATCTCGGACCACTCGGGCTCCTCATCAGGCATGGAGCCAGCCTCCTTGCCGAAGAACTCCTTGAGGCAGTTGACGGCGACGATGAGGCCCAGGACCATCAGCAGGACAGCGAAGACAAGCTGCAGGCCCTTGGTGGCGGCGACGGAAACGGCGGCCGTGGTGGCGGTAGCCGGGATGGTACCGAAGAAACCGTAGGCCTGGACGGCGGTCATGCAGCCCATGGCGCTCTGGACCAGCGAGGTGAAGGTGCAGCAGAGCAGGAAGGCGACGGGCACGTAGAGCATCCAGCCCTTGCGGCCGGTGCACTTGCAGAACACGGCGAGGGTGATCATGGTCATGCCGCCGAGCAGCTGGTTGGAAGCACCAAAGAGCGGCCAGATGTTGGCATAGCCACCAAAAGCGAGGGCGAGACCGGGAAGCAGGGTGACGACCGTGGCGAACCAGGGGTTGCCGAGGACCTTCATGTAGCCGGCCTTGGACTCGATGGCCAGGGCGTCGTTGGTCTGGGCAAAGAACTCGGAGAACGAGGTGCGGGCGATGCGGGCGACTGCGTCGAGCGAGGTCAGGGCCAGAGCGGAGACGTTCATGGTCATGAAGACGGTAGCGAGCGTGCCGTCAACACCGAAGGCCTGCATACCGCGGGAGATGCCGGCGGCGAAGATCTGGAACGGGGTGGAAGCGACACCGGCGTTGAGAGCGCCAGTACCGGCGGTGTTCATATCGGAGAACATGATGCCGGCGACGATGATGGCAAGGATGCCAACGAAGGACTCGACGATCATGGCGCCGTAACCGACCTTGACGGCGTCCTGCTCCTTCTCGACCTGCTTAGAAGAGGTGCCGGAAGAAACGAGGCTGTGGAAACCGGAGAGAGCACCGCAAGCGACGGACACGAACAGGACCGGGAACATCATGCCGGAGGCAGTGGAGAAGCCGGTAAAGACCGGAGCGGTGATAGTGGCCTGACCGTTGACGCCCAGGACGACGATGCCGAGGACAGCGCAGACGATCATGACGATCATCATGATGGAAGTGAGGTAGTCACGCGGGGTCTTGAGCATCTGGATGGGCATAGCGCCAGCGAAGACCAGGTAGACCATGACGACGGCGAACCACTGGAACTTATCCAGGTAGACCGGAAACTGCATACCGACGGCGAACATGAGAACCATGAGGACCACGCCGGTGACGAACTCGGCAGCGCCGGTGAGGTTGAACTTCTTCTGGGCCCAACCAAAGGCGATAGCGACGAAGGTGAACAGGATGGAGATGGTACCAGCGCAGCCGGCGGCATAGGACTTGGTGAAGTCGATGGCACCGGTAGCAGCACCAGAAGCGTCAACGGCCGGGGTGAACATGAACGTCTTGCAGACCATGTCGGTGAAGGCGGCGATGACGATGATGCAGAACAGCCAGCAGAACAGCAGGAACAGGCGACGGCCGGTCTTGCCGATGTACTTCTCGATGAGCTGAGCGAGCGACTTGCCGTTGTTCTTCATCGAAGCGTACAGGGCACCAAAGTCGTGGACGGCGCCAAAGAAGATGCCGCCGATGAGGACCCAGAGCACGACGGGCAGCCAGCCAAAGGCCATGGCGACGATCGTACCCGTAACAGGGCCAGCACCGCAGATCGAGCTGAACTGGTGCGAGAACGCGGTGAAGGCGGAGACGGGTGAGAAGCTGTTGCCGTCCTTCATGCGCTTGGCCGGCGTGAGGGCATCCTTGTCAACGCCCCACTTGTTGGCCAGCCAGCGGCCATAGCCCAGATAGCCGCAGGCGAGCACCGCCGCGGCCACAACCATGAGCAAAACTCCGTTCATTACATTTCCTCCTCTAAAAAGAACTTCCTAGACATAAAAAATGAGGACCGTCGGTTGCGCTCGACGGCCCTCATCTTCATCAGCCGCCCGTTATCGTACGGGCTAGCTGTATGTGCTAACCCGCATCAGATAATTACTACGCTGATAATGTTTAGCTGATGCGTGAACATGTCTAAGAAATCCTCTTCAATCATGATGTGAGCGATCCGTGCGTGTTCACATCCCCCAGTGGTTGAAAAGGAGTATGAAACTTTAGTTACCTAAAGTCAACGCAAATTTGTAATGAATTTTCAACTTTTTTTGATTTCTCGGTATAAAACGCCACTGACCTCGGACTTTACCCCACGACAGTTTTTGCATGAGAGATGCCCCTGAGAGCCGCGGGAGCCGGGCGGCGCATATGAACTTTCCTGCTCTACAGTC
>CAUAJB010000090.1 GCA_958429225.1 uncultured Collinsella sp. | reverse complement strand
ATGCATGGCTTTTCGTAAAGACTTTCTGTGGGGCGGCGCGACGGCTGCCAACCAGTGCGAGGGCGCCTATAACGTGGACGGCCGCGGCCTTGCCAACGTGGACGTGGCTCCGCACGGCCCCGAGCGCTATGCGGTGGTCTCCGGCCAGCGTAAAATGCTCGACTTCGAGGACGGCTATTACTATCCCGCGCAGACCGGCATCGATTTCTATCACCACTACAAAGAGGACATTGCTCTCTTTGCCGAGATGGGCTTTAAGACCTTCCGTATGAGCCTGGCTTGGACCCGCATCTTCCCCAACGGCGACGAGACCGAGCCCAATGAGGCTGGCCTGGCCTTCTACGAGGATGTATTCCGCGAGTGTCAAAAGCACGGCATCGAGCCGCTCGTGACCATCGCGCACTTCGACTGTCCGATTCACCTCATCAAGGAGTACGGCGGCTGGCGCAACCGTAAGCTCATCGACTTCTACAAGAACCTCGCGACCACGATCTTTACCCGCTACAAGGGTCTGGTGAAGTACTGGCTTACCTTCAACGAGATCAATATGATCTTGCACCTGCCGTTTATGGGTGCCGGTCTGGTCTTTGAGGAGGGCGAGAACAAGGAGGCTGTCGAGTACCTGGCCGCCCACAACGAGCTCGTCGCCAGCGCTTGGGCAACCAAGATCGCCCACGAGATCGACCCCGAGGTCAAGATTGGCTGCATGCTCGCCGCAGGTAGCTACTACCCCTATAGCTGCCGTCCGGGCGATGTGCGCCAGGCGCAGCTCGACAATCAGGACAATTACTTCTTCGTCGACGTCCAGAGCCGCGGCTACTACCCGGCCTATGCCGTCAAGAAGCTCGAGCGCTTGGGTATCGATGTGGGCATGACGGACGAGGACCGCGAGATCCTGGCCGCCAACACCGTTGACTTCATCAGCTTTAGCTATTACAGCACCCGTTGCTCCGCCGGTGCCGATAACCCCGATGTCGAGCGCACCCAGGGCAACGCCTTCGCCGGCGCCAAGAACCCCTACCTGCAGGAGAGCCAGTGGGGCTGGGCCATCGATCCACTGGGCTTCCGCATTACGCTCAACGACCTGTACGACCGTTATCAGAAGCCGCTGTTTGTGGTTGAGAACGGCCTGGGCGCCAAGGATGTTGTCGAGGAGGATGGTTCCATCAACGACGACTACCGTATCGACTACCTGCGCCAGCATATCGCCGCGATGCGCGATGCAGTGACCGAGGACGGCGTTGACCTGCTGGGCTACACCACCTGGGGCCCGATTGACCTGGTGTCTGCCGGCACGGGCGAGATGTCCAAGCGCTACGGCTTTATCTATGTGGACCGCGATGATGCGGGCAACGGCACCCTCAAGCGCTCCAAAAAGAAGAGCTTCGACTGGTACAAGAAGGTTATCGCCACCAACGGCGAAGATTTGGCCTAGGCTTTCCCGATAACCGTAGCCTCCTAACCAAGGCGCCCGGCGAGTATGTGCTCGCCGGGCGCCTTGCCGTCTGCGGATTTTGGGACATGCGGCCCGCCTTTTCGACCCATCTGTCGGTACACTAAAAGCACTATGGGTACCCGCGAGCGACATATCGGCAACGCGGCCGCCCGATCCGCACCCGTGGCGGATCCCAGGGGCGGCAGGCTCTTCGCCATGCCGCGATTCCTTGTTGGCATAACACATCAGGTGTACCGCCACCGCGTCTTTGCTATCGCCGGCGCCATCACCGCACTGTTCCTCATGCTTTTGGCGGTCTTGCCGGCGCTGTTCGCCTTCGACCCCAAACTTTCTAACGCCGTGCCCGCCTATAGCGAGGTGTCCAAAGAGGTCGTGGATGCGCTCGTCCATTCGAGCTCTCTGCCGTTGCTTGTTGCCGCAATTGCATTTTCGATCTGGGGCGTATCGGTCTATCTGCGCTGTTTGGACTATGTGTTGCGCCGCCGCCTTGTTGCCATTGCCACCATCTGCGCCCTGTGGATGATCGAAGTCATTCTCAAGTACAAGTCGTTCACGCCGTTCTATGCCACCGTGCTGTGGTACCTGTACTACGTGCCCATGACGCTCATTCCGCTGCTCTACCAGTTGTGTGGTCTGCGCCTTGCGGGCCTGGAGCAACACCGCCTGGGTCGCCGCTACTGCGCTGCGCTGTGGATTGTGGCCATCCTGCTTATCGGATTTGTGCTCACCAACGATTTTCACCAGCAGGTCTTCCGCTTTGACCGTACGAGCGACACCTGGAGCAACGATTACACGTACGGCTGGGGCTATTTCGCCGTCCTCGTGTGGACGGCCTTTAACTTCGTGGCCTTTTTTATCCTGGTTGGTCGGTCCTCGTCCTTTCGCATCCAGCGATTCTCGGGCACGGCGGCGCTCGTACTGCTGGGCGGCGCATTCTTTGCCATCTCATATGCTCTGCGCGTGCCCTGGGCATGGAGGCTCAACTTCTCGCTCGTCTATTGCGTCTTGTGCGTGGTGGCGATGGAAATCTGTCTCGATTGCGGTGTCATTCCGTCGTATCACGACATCGCTGGCATCTTCGACACCTTGCCGCTCGACCTCAAAGTTCTAACGCGCGACCTGCAGGAAGTCTATGCCACGCCAGTGTCAAAGCCAATGCCGGTAGGCGTGCGCGAGCAGTTGCGGACCCAGGAGCACGGGCGCGCCCATGCCTTTGCCGTGGCGTCCGATCCCGATGTAATGTATCGCGCCTTTCCGCTGCTGGGCGGATCGGCCCTGCTTGCCCAAGACGTATCGGAGCTCAACGAGCTTAACCGTGAACTGGCACATCGTCGCATGGAGCTGCAGCGTCAAAACGAGCTGCTCGCCGCCGACTACGACCTTAAGACGCATTTGGCAGATCAAGAGGCCGAGACCTTGCTGGTCCAAGACGTGGACCAGGCGCTTGCCCGCGCGCTCGAAGGGATGTACGACCTGCTGAGCTCGCTGCCGCCGTTGACCGACGAAGCGTCTTCGCACGAGCGTTACCGCATGTTGCAGTGCGCCAAGATGCTTGTCGCCTATTGCAAACGCAAGGGGTCGCTCACGTTGGCACAGCACGGGGAGAGCGGTTTTGATCGCGACCGCATTCAGCTCATTGCCAACGAGCTCGCAAGTGACCTGCGCACCATCGATATCGATTGCGCCTCGATTATCGCCATACGGCGCCCGTTGCACGCCAGTACGGTAAGCGCTCTGTACGATTGCGTGTATGACTTTGCGTTTTTTGCCTACACCACCGACCATCCGGCGCTTATGTATCACTTGGGCGACCATGACCGATGCAGTGTCGAGCTGCGCGCCACGCTTTTTTCCAACGATGATGCAGATCTTTCGCAGACGCCCGCTGCGCAAGAGCTCGAAAGCGCTCTGCAAGGGCGCAACGTGGCATACCGCCTTGAGGGCGAGCCCGGCCAGCTGCGCATGATCGTCTTGATGCCGAGGGCGGGTGAGTGACGATGCAGATTTCGCTCATCCTTCCCCAAATCGTTGCGCTCGATGTCGTCTTTGCCCTGGCTGCGTGTCTGCAGACGATCCACGTCCCGCTCATCGCATCGCGCCGCTCGTCCTATAACCGTAAGGTGATTTGCGCCTACGAGGCGAGTCTTGTGCTTCACCTGATGATTTCGGCGCTCATCTTATTCGCGTCGTCTGGCTCGTATCTGGTGGCGCCGCTTGACGTTTGCGCCAGGGCAATGGGCGGAGCGTTGTGGCTCAATGCCGCGATCTTTGCCTATGGCGTGGTGCTTATGGTGCACTATCGTCGCCCCGTCATGCTGGTCGAGCTGCTGCTTGTTGTCGCCGTTACACCACCGGTGGTTTTTGCCATGGGCCCGGCGTGGACCGTTGTCCTTATCGCAGAGGGAGCGTTCTTCCTGTTCCGCTCCATCGCGGCGCTCTTGATGGACGTCCGTAACCGCCAAGAGGATATCACCATGTTCTCGACGATCGAGACCATCAACGTGATTCCCGTGGGCATCCTGTATCTGGACCCGAGGGGCCGTCCGCTGCTCATGAACCGCTGCATGCGCAAAAACCTGGTGGAACTTCATATGCCAACCGATCTACGCGACATGAGCGGCACATGGAACGACCTGCGCAAACTTAGCATGCAAATGCCCGAAAGCAGCCAGAACCGTGTGCGGATTAATCTGGACCGCTTTGGTGAGGCGCGGGCGGTGGTCGAGGTCTCTCCCGCCGAGACTCGCCTATTTGTGTGCGATCGTGTTATGGTTTCGGGCCGTTCGTTCGAGCGCATTATCGGTCTTGATGTGACAGAGTACGCGCATGCTCATGACCGCTTGGCGCAAGCCAACCACCTGCTTGAGCTTGCGGGCCAAGAGCTCCAAGCCCAGATCGAAGAAGTCAAAAAAGTTGCTGACAATGCGGCCTACCTACGTATGCGCGCTCGCGTGCACGACGTGATCGGGCAGCGCCTGTCCATTCTTCATCGCTATTTGGAGGAGGGGCGTCTGGACGATGACTCGATCGAGCAGATTGATCCGTTGCTGCGCTCAATTGCTGCCGATCTGCGCGGTGGCGGTGCCAGCGAGCCTGCAGAACAGCTGGGTGATATCGTCCATGCTTTTGGCCTGGTGAGTGTGCAGATCGATGTTGAGGGTGCGCTGCCTGAGGACGCGCGTGTCGCCGCCGCATTTTTGCAGATTATCCGCGAGGCCTCGACCAATGCCACCAAGCATGCGCAGGCGCATCGGGTCCACGTGCGTCTGTGGCAGGAGGGGGCGGATGCTGGCGCCGTCGCGCGCATGACGATTTCAAACGACGGGCCCCCGGCCCCCGTATCGTATCGCGAGGGAACGGGTATCCCAGGTATGAGGCATGTCGCGCAAGATCTGGGTGGCAGCCTAGAGGTCCACGCCGCCCCGCCCTTTACGCTTGCGGTGTCCATCCCGCTTAACGCCAACGACACGTCCCAAAGGAGAAGCTCATGATCCGCGTGTTAATCGTCGAAGACCAGGCCATCCTGCGCGAGAGCCTGGCGCGCTCCGTTGGCGACCAGCCCGATATGACCGTTGTTTCCGCCATCGCCGATGCCTCCGAGGCCTTGGGTGTCGCGCTCAAGGAGCGTCCGGACATGATACTGATGGACGTATGCACCGAGCATGATTCCAACGGCATCGTGGCGGCGGCGCGCATCAAGGAGCAGCTGCCCGAGTGTCGCATCATTATCATGACCGGCATGCCCGAGATCACCTTTGTCGATCAGGCCCGTGAGGCGGGCGTCGATAGCTTTGTGTACAAGAACGTCGGTATCGACGAGCTGTTCGCCGTGATGCGCTCCACG
>CAUAJB010000089.1 GCA_958429225.1 uncultured Collinsella sp. | reverse complement strand
CCGTAGAGCGATAGGTGCGCCTCGCGCTGTCGTTCGGCAACGAGCGCCTCGGCGGTGGTGCGTCCGGCTAACATGGCCTGGTCGGTATATTTGACAATCCCGTCGAGTTCGCCCAGCGTGAGCTCCCTGGCTTGACGCTCCCAGGCAAAATCTGTTCGCATGCTCTTGGCCGAATCGAAGGGGTCCGTCAATTCGTATTGAAGCCAGTCGGGCGCAAAACCGGTCTCGATCATGGCGGCTCGGGCGACCGATTCCCCGCCACTCTCGGCGCGGGCGTCGGCATATCGAAGCGTTGTGAGGGCGGTGCGAATCGCACGACCATTGCGGGCAGTCGCTCGTTGCTCAACGGCCTCCATCAGCTGTTCCCGCGCAAGGCCGAGCTTTAGGATCGCCGAATCGGCAATGGGCATGCCGTCGGCAAAACCAGTTTGCAGCAGGCAATCTGTGGCCGTTTGGATAGGCGGCGTTACCGATATGCCGACTCTGCGTATTGCTCCGGCCGGCTCAATCTGGTGCCGCTGAATATGTGCGCCCGGACGAGCCGACGGCTTTGTCGAGCTGCAGACATGCACGACATTCAGGTGTCGCCACGAGACCTCGAGCCCCAGCAGGCAAGCTGCCGAAAACGAGCAGAAGGTCCAATCGGGGTGGATGATCGCAAGGGCGCGAATAATCTCGCAATGACGCTGTGCCCGGTTGAGCTCATCCCAGCGCATTTTGCGCGCGAACAGTCCCGGCATGGGGGAGACGACCGTGCTGCCGGTGCGCCGAAGGAGCGCTTTTCGGATCGCCGTGCTCGGGGGAATCAGACAGCGTCCCTCTTGTTCGGCTTGGTTCAACAGCTGGTCGATGAGTTGGTCATTGCAATGGGTCATGAGCTACCGCCTCCTTTTGGGTAGCAAAAACGTATCAGCCGGAACTTGCCGCTCAGCTGACCAAAAGCTGACCAAAATCTAACCATGCAGGTAGATGACCTGATTTTGGCGACATATTTCTTGTTTGAATCGGTGGGCGGTAATCGGCGACCGTGAACGGTAGCTAGATATGAAACCTTGGTAAGTTTCGGGACGTGTACTTTTTGAAAAAGAGCATTCTATCTGCTGTTTTGTGTTTCTGGATCGCATATTTGAAGGTATGTGATAAGGGCGGCGGACTGTCGCCTTGTATCTGCGGAAACTGTGACCCGGAATGAGCGCTCGGAATGGGATTCTTTTCCGGTAGAAGCTTCAGCGGAAAGTGCATCCCAGAATTCAGGCTCAGAACGGGACACGCTTTCCGGATGGCATGTTTGGCGGAAACTACGGCCCAGTTTTTGGCTCCAGAACGGGATACATTTTCCGGAACGGTCCACGTGCGGTGGTGTACCGACCCTTTTGCGTGCGCCGCTTGTCGAATTACGTTATAGCTAGCTATATTATAGGAAGGTATAATATAGCTAGCTATAACGTAAAGGAAGGATAGCCTATGTTTATCGGAAGAACAGCGGAAATGTCCGAGCTCAATCGACTGTATGGCACGGACTCCTTTGAGATGCCTGTGATTTACGGCCGCCGTCGCGTGGGTAAAACGCGCCTTATCACAGAGTTCATCCAAGGCAAGAAGGCTATTTACTTTCAAGCTCGTCGCACCAATGCGGAGGCAAACCTGCTTGGCTTTAGCCAGGCGATACTTGCGGGTTCGGTTGGTGCTGCAGGCGTGTCGTTCCGTAGTTTTGACGAAGCATTCGATGCATTGGCCACCATGGCTCGCACGGAACGGTTGATTGTCGTGATTGACGAGTATCCCTATCTCGCCCAATCGAATCCCGAGATCAGCTCGTTGCTGCAAGACAAGATCGATCACTTGTACAAAGAGACCAAGCTCATGCTTATCCTGTGCGGGTCGTCGCTTTCGTTTATGGAAGAGCAGGTGTTGGGCTACGAGAGCCCACTATACGGTAGGCGTACGGCCCAGTTTAAGATCATGCCGCTCGATTTTACGACGACCCTCGGCCTGTGGCAGGGCATGAGTCGCGAAGACGCTGCGGTTTGCTATGGCATGACGGGCGGCATTCCTGCATATATCGAGAAAGTCGATCCTACCGTATCGCTCAAGGACAACATCAAACGTCTTTTTCTTACTCCT
Organism: uncultured Collinsella sp.; assembly: GCA_958429225.1. Taxonomy (GTDB): domain Bacteria; phylum Actinomycetota; class Coriobacteriia; order Coriobacteriales; family Coriobacteriaceae; genus Collinsella. The sequence goes on along the minus strand of CAUAJB010000089.1, from coordinate 3,491 downwards.
ACGGGCTATCTCTTTGAGGAGCCGAGTAACCTGCTATTGCAAGAGTGCCGCAATCCCGAGCAATATGATGCGATCGTGCAAGCGATTGCTCAGGGGCGCTCGAAGATCTCGGAGATTGCGAGCTCTACGGGAATCCCTGCGAGCAACGTAAAGAGCTATGTGGATAAGCTGGCGTCGCTTGGGATTGTCGAGCGCGAGCTGCCCCTAAACGAGACGAGCAATAAGCGAGCCGTGTATCTGCTGAGCGACCAGATGTTTAGGTTCTGGTACAAGTTTGTTCCGCAGAACATCGGGCTGATTCAAAACGATATGGCCGAGATGGCGTATAGGCGCATTGAGCCGCACGTATCGGATTACATGGGTACGGTCTTTGAGCTTATATGCAGACAATACGTGTACGAACTTGCGCGGGCGGGCCAGCTCGATGTGGTTCCGGCGAGCGTCGGGCGCTGGTGGGGGACGGATAATCGCACGCATACGCAGGAAGAAATCGACTTGATTGTTGACGATGGCGAGGGCACTGCGCTGTTTGCGGAGTGCAAATGGCGTAACGAGTCGGTAGGCGAGGACGTTCTGGAAAAGCTCGTGCGTCGAAGCGAGCTCTTTAGGCGGCAGCACAAAAGCTATGCGATCTTCTCGAAGCGCGGCTTTACGCAGGGATGTCGGGATGCCGCGGAGAGTAGGGGAGACGTCAAGCTGACTTCGTTTGCCGAGATGTGCGAGCGGAGATAACCAAGCGCGCTCTGATGTGATGCTCGGAATGGGTCGTGCTAAGGATGCCAAGCGTAAAACCTTCAATGAAAATGGCGTAAAAACTACATCTGTTATGGCGTAAAAACTACATTGAAAGTAGCGTAAAATCAGCATTGAGAATGGCGTAATTTCGCATATCGCGCGATAGAGAGGGACGGCCGTCTATGGATGCACCAAAGAGATTGACCCAAAAGGGATATAGGCCCCGGCTCATAGAGGAGCGCCTCGACACCCTTATGCGGGCGTTTGGCTGTGTGGAGATCAACGGCCCCAAATGGTGCGGCAAGACCTGGACGGCGCTCTCTCGCTCGGCGAGCGTCTCCAGGCTCGATGAGCCTGCGCAGCGTGCGGCGGCAGAGGTCGACCCAAGCCTGGCGCTCATCGGCGATGCGCCACACCTGGTCGATGAATGGCAGGAGGTGCCCGAGGTTTGGGATGCCGCCCGGCGTTTCGTGGACGCGAGCGGCAACGAACGGGGGACACTTTTGCTCACGGGCTCGACCGCGCTCAAAAGCGAGGAGCGCAGCCATGTTCGTCATTCCGGCACGGGTAGGATCGCCCGTCTGTCAATGCGCCCCATGGCCCTGTGTGAGTCGGGCGACGGCGAGCCGCTCGTGTCACTGGCAAGCCTCTTTAAGGGCGAGGATTTTGCCCCTCAGCGTCGCGAGAGCACGGTGGATGACGTCGCCCGCTGGTGCTGCAGGGGCGGTTGGCCTGCAAACCTTGGGCTTTCGGAAGAGCTTGCGCGAGAGACGGCAAGCCAGTACGTGCACTCGGTGCTCGACGTCAACGTGCTGGATGAGGGCATGTCGCCGGAGCTTGCACACGGCCTTTTGCGAGCTCTTGCAATGAACGAGAGCCAGGCTGTCACGTACAAGACGCTCATAAAGGACGCCTCGTACGGTGAGGCGGGCCCCGACGAGAGGACCATCGCTGCGTACCTGGATCTCTTCAACAGGCTCAAGCTGACCGAGGACCTGTGTGGATGGGAGCCGCCCATGCGCTCGAAGGCCCGCGTTCGCGTGCGCCCCAAGCGCTACTTCTGTGACCCGTCACTTGCGGCGGCGTTGCTGGGGGCTACCCCTGAGCGGCTGCTTGGCGATATGCAAACGCTGGGGATGCTCTTTGAGAACCTCGTTCTGCGCGACGTGCGCGTGTTCCTTTCCACCTACGGCGGTGTCGACAACAGTGTCCATTATTTCCGAGATGAGAAGGGCCTTGAGGTCGATCTGATCGTTGAGCACGACGGGCGCTGGGGAGCCATCGAGGTCAAGCTGAGTGATGCGAAAGCAGACGATGGAGCGAGAAATCTCAAGGCGCTGGAGAGGAAAGCGCTCTCCAATCCTGCCGCCCAGAATGCCGCGCCGGCGTTTTTGGCGGTCGTGGTTGGAAAGGGGAGCATTGCCTACACACGCGACGACGGCGTGGCGGTGATCCCCATGGCGGCACTTGGTGCGTAGTGGTTTTGCGGGCGTGCCGTGCTTCCATTGCTGAAAATCCATTTGTTAAACCTGGCGCCCGTGGGTAAAATATGGTCGACGGCAGCCCAAGGGTGATAGCTGGGCAGCGCCGTTACTTCGATTAAGGGGTCAATGCCTTAGTGGCGTCGACCCCTCTTTTTTCTGCTTCGTACGCTGCTTGAGTGCCTCGGTAAGCCCGACAAGCGCCGTGAGGAGCGAGACCAGAGCGGTCAGGAGCTTCACGAAATCAATTAAATCGGTCATGGGCATCACCTCCCGTCGCATGGAGGACGCTGCCCGGCACATGGAACTGCCGTCAACAATAACCAGTCTATCAAACTGCAGTCATAAATACGAATATATGTTCGATAATAATAGCGATGCGATCCTCCCAAAGCGTGGCCCTACGCAAGTGTGTCAGAAGGTCACGACGGGAGATCGGGATAGGGCGTGCAGGCATTTGTCACCGTAAACCCGTTTGATTAACCACCCCTCTGTAGGTACACTGCATATCGATGGGCCCGGGATGACCGCTGATTCAAGTCACCGGGCCTAAATCTTTTTCAAGTATTTGAATAGAGCGGGCGGGATCCCTTGGGGCCGTCTGTGTGGCGCGTGCCTGGTGCATGGCATTGCACCCCGCTTTTGTGTCCGCACGAGTGCCTATCCTTACGGCATTGTAGCCGCTTATGTAACAAGCGGCATTTGACGGAGAAAGGCCCTAACCGTGTCAGCTGAAAAGACGCCGGGTATCTCGGCTATCGATACGACGAACTTTGCGCGCCAGATTGTGCTGGACTTTGAGTTTGCGCCGGTGCCAAAGCAGCGCCAGCGCCGTGGGCTGCGCAACGAGATTATCGAGGTCGGCGCCGTCAAGCTCGATTACCACGGCAACGTTATGGGCGAGTTCTCGCAGTTTGTGCAGACGGAATTTACCGAAGGCGTTGCGTTTCCCGTCCGCGAGCTTACGGGGATATCGGCTGTGGATACCGCGATGGCCGATCCGCTCTATGTGGTGATCAAAAGGCTCAGCGATTGGATCGGTCGCTACTCCGCCCAGATAGTTTGCTGGAGCGGGACGGATCGTCGACAGCTTTTGACCGAGTGCCAGGCAAAGCGCATCGACCTTTCCGCATTTCCTACGGATTGGGCCGACCTGCAGGCGTTTTACACCTCGATCATGGACGTGGGCAGCCACGGGCGTATCTCGTTGAGCGACGCGGCAACGTGGTTTGGCATCGAGTTTGACGAGTCGACGGGCCACGCCCACAGCGCCCT
>CAUAJB010000088.1 GCA_958429225.1 uncultured Collinsella sp. | reverse complement strand
ATGTCGCCGCTGCATGGATTCGAACCTCGGTCGAGGCGCGGGCGTGAAGCGGACGATTTCCTGTCGACTCGTGTAAGATTCCGAGTAGGTGTCGCGGCCCGTCCGCGACCACTCCTTCTCTCAACGACCGATCAGGGTGATATTTCGTGGCAGAGCGTCCGACATACAGGCTCAGGTTTCTCGATCCCAAAAAGCGCTTTCCGGCGATGCCCGAGCAGCCTGCGGGACGCTCATATGGCGTGGTCTGGAAACTCTTTGGCGAGGATCAGCTTGAATCTTGTTATGTCGTCGAATTCGTTGGCAAAAGTCATGTGTCGCTTTTGGGCTACGTAAGCGTTTCGGGTGAGGTGTACAAGGTGGACCGCCCCGTCAGCGAGGCTCCGCTGCCCAACGATCCCGACATGGAACTGGTCCTTGACGAGTCGGATTCCAGTATTGGTGAGATTATGGTAAGGGAAGCCAACGGCGCAATGCGCGTGTGTGCGCAAACTGCCGGCTCTCCCGAAGGCCCCATGCGCGAGCAGTCCGACTACGAGACATGGAATTCGGCCCGCTCCCTTCCTTACGGCGAGTTCATGGCATCGATGTTCCTGCGCTACGTGATATTTGCCAACTCCGAAAGCGCTATTGCGAACACGGCGGGCGTCGACGGTCTCGATGCGGACATGCAAAACGTTGTCGACAAGATCAAGCTCGTAAAGTTACCCGAGCCGGTCGAGGTGTTTTTGGGCTTTAACACGTCACCACTCCCCGACGCTATCGAGACGCTGCTTTACCGCGTTGACCATGCCGAGAATCCGAGTGGTATCGAGCGTTATGCCGCCGCCCTTATGAGCGAGGTCGACTTGCCCCGTCTGCGCACCATTGCCGCCAAGTCCGAAATGAGCCTGGCTCGCATTGATCGCTCAAAGCTTTTCTATCTCAATTTTGATCGTAGCCTGCTGGATCAGGACGAGATTGACATGCTGCTTGCCATCGAGTGTCGTCTCAACCGCCTCTCCGGCATCCTTGAGCGCATCGGGGCCGGATTGGTCCCTGCGGCATCCTCGCCGAGTCTTGAGGGCTGCGCGCTCTTTGATGCGTGGCATATCGCCAAGACGACCAACGATGTTCCCCGACTGCTCGATACGGCCTCGAGCGATAACCCGTGGGGCAAGCCGGGTACGGTGGCTTGCCAGCCGGGCGGCGAGTGGGACGTGCGCACCCGTTTTGCGCGAATCGTTGAGGTGCTCAACGTGGTCACGCGGCTCGACTATACCTATCGAGTAAACGTTGCCGAGGGGATTATGCTCGTTCGGTTTGGGCAGTCTGTCGTTGATGCCATGCCGCAACGTGAATACGACGCTCAGGATGACGCCTGGCGCGAGCTGGACGAGGACACGCGCGCGATCTGGGCCGCGGAGCACGATGCGCGCGTGGCACTCACGCTTGCGGCAGCGTGTTTTGCCGCGGGCACCTGCATCACGCGCTGCTATGTGCAGATTGCTGCTCCCGACAGTGAGCAGGGCGAGCGCGTTGTTGCAACGTATTTCTTTGGGCGTGCGGCCTATCTGGCCGATTGCGTGCCTGTCGCCAAGGATCTTGAGAGCATGGACATGGACGATATGTCGTGCAAGCGTGTACTTGAGGCGTATGAGTCAACCGCTCCGGAGACGATTGAGCCTGTGGAGGTTCATACTCGTCCGCGTGATGACCATCGCACGCTGCCGCCGACGCTGCGCGATCTGCTGCTTGCCGATACGGCTGACGAGTTGGAGGTCATGGAAGAGGACGACGACCCATACGTGGCCCGTGTTGTTGAATTGCGCGAGCAGGCAAAAGTCGACCGTACAGGTGCTTTTGAAGGCTTTTCTCGTCTTGTCGAGGAGTTGGAGGCTAAGTGCGCCGTCGCCGAGCTTTTGGCGACAGGTCCGGTTCAAACGCAGTTTTGCGATAACCAGCTGGTGCGCATGGTGCTACCGGTGTTGGAAGAAGACCGCTCTGTGCGAATCCTTCGTGCGCCCGATGCGCTGTATTTTGCCCAGCACGAGATCTGCAGCTTTTACGCCGAGCAAGAGGACTTTGAACGGGCGCTGCCCGAGGTGCGCCATCTTTACGATCTGGCGCGCTCGTCCATGCAATCGCACTTTGCGCTCATCAACGTGCTTGCGCGTCTGGAGCGCTTTGACGAGATTATCGAGGTGGCGCGCCACGGCCTACGTATTGCCAGCGATCGTTCTGCAATCGGCTACCTGTTCTATCGCTTGGCGTTTGCCTATTGGAATTGCGATCAGCTCGACCTGGCGCTGGCTTGTTACCGTCTAGTGCCGCGCGGCGAGGAGTCGGGCAGTAGCGCGCTGGAAGAAATGCAGGGCCTTATGAACGAGATGGGCGTCAGCGAGCCTCCGACGTTCGAGGAAGCGGTCGAGACCATCCGCAAGGCTGGACTCGAGTTGCCGCCAGTGTCCGCCGTGACGAATCAGCTTGCAGATGCCGCTGTGCAACTGGTCGACAACGGCTTCTTTTTCCTGGCACGCGGTTGCATCTTCCAAATGTGGCGCACCATGGGCAACGACGAGCTCGGCTCCCTCAACCGCTCACTGGGGTAGGGGCGATATAGAGGGGCCGCACCGCGCTATTTGTATCGGCGCGGGCGGGAGGACCCGGCAGGATTGGTAAGGCATAAAGCCGCCGAGCCTGCTAAAACTGTTAAACTCTGCTAAAGTTGCTAAACTTTGTTAAAGTTGTTAAAACTAGCAGAGGAGGGCAGAATGACGAAAGCTGTTAACCCCTTTAAGCCAACGGCGGGCATGAATCCGCCTGAGCTTATCGGACGGGACACTGTTTTGGATGACTTTGCCGAGGCTCTTGAGAATGGTCCTGGTGCCCCCGATCGACTCATGCGCATCTCGGGCGTCCGAGGCACAGGTAAAACGGTGCTCCTTAATGCATTGGGTGACCTTGCACGCAAAAAAGGATTCGAGGTCGTTGACGTTGCCTCCAATGCTGGTTTTTGCAATAGAATCCTCGAGGCTCTGCAGCGAAACGTTCGTCTTGAATCAATCTCGATTTCCCCATCGATTTTAGGGGTCAGCCTTGGCTCCATGGAGATGTCGAAGTCGGCCTCTCATCTGGGCGAGGCGATGTACGATGCTGCGAAGCGCGGTGGTCTGCTCATTACGCTCGACGAGATCCAGGATGCCTCAACTGAGGAAATGCGCGAGCTAGGCAATGAGATGCAGCTCTTGATCCGCCAAGGAGCGAATGTCGCTTTCGCTTTCGCCGGGCTGCCGACATCGGTAGATGGCGTGGTGGTGGATGATACGTTGACGTTCCTTCAGCGAGCCAAACATGTTGAACTTACTCGGCTTTCCGATTTTGAAGTTGGCGGATCGTTTGAGGATACGATGAGACGAGCGGGCAAGGAGCTCGACAAAGGTGCCGCTGAGCTATTAACAAAAGCTTCGGCAGGCTATCCCTTTATGGTCCAGCTGGTCGGATATTACGCTTGGCAGGTTGCTGCGCGCAGTGGGGCGGAGAGCGTGAGCGAAGAGGCGGCTCGTAAGGGTATCCAGGCGGCTCTTGATAGCTTTAATGCTATGGTGATTGCCCCAGCGCTGCGCAGGGTGTCGGAACGGCAGTTTCAGTATCTCGCGGCGATGGCTCAATGCGAGGGCGTCGATATCGCCAACGGCGATATCGCCAAGAAGATGGGTTTGTCGGCGAACAAAGTTGGGTCATATCGCAAGCGTCTGATCGATGCGGGGTTGATTGAGCCCGCGGGCTATGGCTGTGTTTCGTTTGCAATTCCGTACATGCGCGATTATCTGTTGGAGACCGTTCGAGAGGACTAATAAAGAATGGGCTGTCCGCGCTGTCGCTGGGGCCGTCCTTGTATCTTTGTCTCAACCTGTAACATCTGGAGGGGATTACGGCCTGCAGATGTTACAGGTTGAGATGATTGACTGAGACGTTTACTGGTAAAAGAGAGGTAAAAGAGGAAACGCCTCAAAATTCCCCTTGCCCAACTTCGGCTGTTTGGTTACTATAGAACGGCTGTTACGGAGAGCTGACCGAGAGGCCGAAGGTGCTCGCCTGCTAAGCGAGTATGCCCCAAAAGGGCATCTGGGGTTCGAATCCCCAGCTCTCCGCCAGTATGACTTTGAAGAAGGGTCCCATTTGGGGCCCTTTTTTATTATCAAGAATGGCAGCTGGGGATTAGAGTCCGAAAGGGCGTGAACATTAGGCAAACACGGGGCGCTTGAAAACGGGGAGACCCAGGCGTGCTCGTGCACCCCGGTGTGGGGTTCCGAGGGGATGGAGTAGAAATATGGTAAAGGTCGGGCTGCGTAAGCCGAATCTAAAGACATCACTCAAGGCAAGAACGACCGGCAGAGCGAAGCGCGCGGTAAAGCGGGCGATAATCCCCGGCTATGGTAAGAAGGGCATGGGGTGGATCAAAAATCCGAAGAAGGCTGCTTACAATGCCGTATACAGCAGAACGACCGTCGGAGCTGGGGATGTCGCTCGCGCCGTTGCTAAATCAGGCGCTCGGAGCTCGGCGTCAAGGACGTCCTCAATTACTGTTTCATCGCATGAAATTACACCTTTGGCGAAGCCTGAACAGAAATCTCTCACTCGAGAGATTACGTCGGTTGACAGGGCAAACAAGGCGCTTTTGCTATGCTTCCTTCTTGGGTGGTCGGGCGCTCATAGGGCGTATGCACGGATGTGGGGTAGCTTCTTTCTATATCTCTTTACCTTTGGCCTTTTTGGATTTGGTTGGCTGTTTGATATTGTGACACTACTGATGAGACGCTCCGAGCTAAGGCGTCTCGGCGACAGTGATCAGATTCAACAGCAAGCGCCATGTTCCGTTGATTCTACATTCGATCGAAATGTCGCCGACTCCGGAAATTGGGAACAGCGTGGAGATGGGGAGGCTGCGGCTCGGCTAGAGCTTCAACGTAAAAACCGTGCCTATATGGAAGAAAACGGCATCGACGTGGAGATGTTTACCGAGGAAAAGGTCGCGGCGGACGCCTTGCGAACCATTGAGTCGGTATGCCCGTGCATGCTTAGGTTTGACCGAGGCATGAGCGAAGAGGAGCCAAGCATCGGCTTTTGCTCTCCAACAAAGACGGGGAAGATGCCCAAGAATGTCGTCGAGGCCCGCATTTACCATCAGGACGTGAAGCTATTGATGGATTCCCACGGCTTCGAATTGCCGGAGTATGGTGACAGCATCAATGTCATGATTAGTTATCTAGCTGATGGGCGCATAAATAAAGTCGATATCCATGGGTTCCATAATGGCCGCTCCGTTAGTGTCTCCATTCGCAGGCGGAGCGACGATCTTGTTATGACGAGTGCGGGCACCATCGGAGAAACGGGTGCCTGGCAATCGCTGTGTCCTGGGGCAGACCCCTCAGCTGGGGATCTTTTCAGGGCCTTGACCAAGGAGGTCGAAAGGATCTACTAGCATGCCCGGTGGACCCGTTTTCAAGGTCCGAAAAGACACAGCGAAGGTAAACGGCTAGCAATGTCGCTTTGGTGATTCTGACGCATCCCGTTTAAGAGGTATTCAAAAAGAGGCGCCCGTTGGACGCCTCTCCAATCTCAAATGTAATGTTCCCCCAGCCCTACATCTCAGGAGCCTTGGCTACGGTCTCGCTCTCTGCCGTGAGCGGGCGGTTGTCGATGCGGCGGCCCAGGCGGTCGAGCTTCACAAGGAGCCACTCGATGGGATTGGGCCCCGAGCCTTCCTCGTCGGCAACCAGGTCCATGACGGCGATCTTGGTGCCGTCCTGCTTG
>CAUAJB010000087.1 GCA_958429225.1 uncultured Collinsella sp. | reverse complement strand
GCGGGTCGTAGATCTTGTCCCAGCTGGTGTCTTCCATCAGCAGGTCCATGGCGGGTTTAAACGGCTTAAGCTCGGGCATCTGCTCAAACATCCACGGGAACATGGCCTCGCCGGTAAACATGAGCGGGCGCGCGAGCGTGTCGAACTCGGCGCGATGGGCCTTCTCCTCTGCCGCGGCCCAGCGAATGGGCATGGTGTCGCCGTCGGCGTAGATGAACTCCTGAAGCGGCCAGTACAGCGGATTCGTGCGCGTGTTGGTGCGCTCGAAGGCGCGCATCAAAAAACTATCGGATACTGAGGCACCGCAGCTCAGCGTGCCGTCGCCGTCAACAAAAGCGTGATCGATAATCCAATGCATGCGCTCAAAGCTCGGCTTCATGCCAAAGTCGCTGCCCATGAGCTGTAGACGTTCCACCGTCATTGGTGAGCCGTCGGGCAGCACGGGCTTCTGCTCCTCAAGCGCATCGGCAAGAACCGCCACGCGCTCGACGTCGGCGGGGTAGCGGTCGTAATACTGCTGCGTCTTGGCGGCCATGCGCGGGAAGGTGTGCGCGTAGACCTCGCTGGCGCTCGCCGGCACGTGCGGAATGCCACCGCAGGTAAAGCTCGCCACCACGCCCTCGGGGAAGAGCGACAGATAGCTCAACGTCAAAAAGCCGCCGTAGCTCTGGCCGAGTGTGACCCAGGGTTTTCCGCCAAAGCCCACCAGGCGCAGATACTCAAAATCGCGCACGATGGAGCTGGCGAGGTGACGCTTGAGAAAGTCCGCCTGCGAGCGCGCGGCATCGGAGCCGGCCGCCGTCGCGCGCTCGCCCAGAGCCGCGATCGTACGCCCGTCTACACAGCTGCTGCGCCCGGTGCCGCGCTGGTCGGGCAGGACGACGCGGAAGTGCTTGACGGCCTCCTCAATCCAACCATCGCTCGTGGGCGAGAGCGGACGCGGACTCTCGCCGCCGGGGCCGCCCTGCAAAAACAGGAGCAGCGGTAGATCGTCGTTGATGCGGTCGGGCGCGCAAACCACGCGGTAGAAGAGCTTGATGCTCTCGGGCGCGCCGGCGATGGGTGCCGGCATGGCGCCACGGCGCATGGTGCTGCCGACGGCCAACAGCATCGGCTCCAGGCCGCGCCAGTCAAGGGGGACGTCGATGCTGTGGTCCTCGACATAGAGGCCGGGGACGTGGTACGAAGTGATGAGGGCCATGCGGTACTTCCGTTCGTTGCGGTGTTTCGGATTGACCAATTCTACCGCCGTGCGCGAGGGCATGCACAAATCGGCTACCATGGTGGGCAAACTACTAAGAGAAAGGGCCGCCCATGTCGGTCGATATAGCCACGTATGTCCACGATCTTGCCGTTGCCGCCAAGGCAGCGTCGGCATCGCTTGCCACGGCGAGCGATGAGCAGCGTCAGGAGGCCGTGCGCGCCATGGCCACAGCGCTGCGCGATGGTGTCGATTCCATCGTTGCCGCCAACGAGCTCGATATGTCCGCTGCGCGCGATGCGGGCACCTCGGCGGGGCTCCTCGATCGCCTGTTGCTGACGCCCGAGCGCGTCGAGGGCATGGCCGCCGGCCTGGAGAAGCTCGCCGAGCTGCCCGATCCTGTCGGCCGCGTGCTCGACCACCGCGTGCTTGCAAGCGGCGTGGACCTCACCCGCGTGAGCGTGCCGTTGGGCCTGGTCGCCATGGTCTACGAGGCGCGCCCCAACGTGACGGCCGACGCCGCGGGCATCTGCATCCGCACCGGCAACGCCTGCATCCTGCGCGGCGGTTCACTTGCCTATCACTCGTGCGCCATGATCGCCGAGTTGCTGGCCGATGCGCTCGAGGCCAAGGGTTTCCCGCGCGAGGCCGTCTCGATGATCGAGTCCACCGACCGCGAGGCCACTGGCGAGCTCATGAAGCTCCGTGGCATTGTCGACGTACTCATTCCGCGCGGCGGCGCCGGCCTGATCCAGCGCTGCGTGCGCGAGTCGCTTGTGCCGGTGATCGAGACGGGCACGGGCAACTGCCACATCTACGTGCATGAATCCGCCGACTTTGATAAGGCGCTCAACATTATCGTCAATGCCAAGACCCAGCGCGTTGGCGTGTGCAATGCCGCCGAGTCGCTGCTGGTCGACCGTGCTGTGGCCGATGCGTTTTTGCCTGCGGTCGTTGCCGTGCTGCACGACCACGGCGTGCTCATTCACGGTGACGAGGCCACGTGCGCCGCGTGCGCCGACGCCGGCTTTGTGGAGGGCGATGACTACGTCGCCGCGACTGAGGAGGACTGGGGTCGCGAGTACCTGGCGCTCGAGATGAGCGTGAAGGTCGTGGCAAGCGAGGACGAGGCCATCGCACACATCAACCGCTACGGCACGATGCACTCCGAGGCCATCGTTGCCGAGAACACGGATGCTTGCGAGCGCTTCCTGGATGCGGTCGATGCCTCGGCCGTGTACGCCAACGCCAGCACGCGCTTCACCGACGGCGGCGAGTTTGGCCTGGGCGCCGAGATTGGCATCTCGACCCAAAAGCTCCACGCCCGCGGACCCTTCGCCGCCGAGGCCCTCACCACCTACAAATACAAGCTCCGCGGCACCGGCCAGGTCCGCCCCTAAACCCCTCGTAAACGAAAACCACCACAAAGGTGCCTGTCCCCTTCGTGGTGGTTTTAGGTGGCGTGGGCGGTTAGGCCTGGAAGGTATCGCGGTCGGGGGCGAAGGACTGCATGGCCGCGATGGTGCGGTCAAAGAGCTCGGGGAGCTCCCAGCCCAACATCTCGGCGCCCTGCGAAATCACGTCGCGCGAGCAGCCGGCGGCAAAGCGCTTGTCCTTGAACTTCTTCTTGAGCGACTTGGTCGTAAAGTCCATAACGCTCTTGCTCGGGCGCATGATGACTGCAGCGCCGATCAGGCCGGTGAGCTCATCGCAGGCAAACAGGATCTTTTCCATCTGCAGCTCGGGCTTGGGCAGCGAGGTGTTGAAGTCGGACGTGTGCGTCTGGATGGCGCGAATGAGCTCTGGAGACGCACCTTCGCCCTTAAGAATCTCGGCAGCATAGATGGTGTGGTTCATGGGGTCGTCCTCATGCTCCTCCCAATCCAGGTCGTGCAGCAGACCGACGATGCCCCAAAACTCCTCGTTCTCGGGGTCGAACTCGCGCGCAAAGTAGCGCATAGTGCCCTCGACCGTCTCGCCATGGGTGATATGGAACGGGTCCTTGTTGTGCTCGTTGAGCAGTTCGAACGCGCGGTCGCGGGTGATTCCGGCGGTAAGCGGCTCTGCCATAGGAGACTCCTTGTGCTCGTGGGTATCGATAAGAATGAATACTACTAGAACAAGAAAACCACCACAAAGGTGCCTGTCCCCTTTGTGGTGGTTTTGGCGCGGTTGGGTTAGTTGAGGGCGGCTTGGGCTAGGCGGGCTTCGGCGGCCTCCTCGGTGACGCCCAAGGCCACGGCGAACTCCTCGATGGAGCGGCGCTTGGCTTCCTTGAGTACGCGCATGTAGTAGGAGCTGGGCTTTTTATCAGCTTCCTCGGCCTGGCGAATGCGGTACATCATGGTCTTTGCCACGCGGACCGTCTCGGGCGCGCCCAGCTTGAGCTGCTGCTTAAAGTGCGTCTCCTCAAGCGAGCTGTTGCGCTCGGTAAAGGTGTCGCACTCCAGCTCGTCATAGTGGCTCAGCAGGTGCTCGGCATCTTGCTGCGAGATGGCGGCGTGCAAACGGTCGGCCTGCGCCACGGGGTACATGAGGATCGTCTGCGCATGTCCCTGCTTGGTCTCGAGCAGCAGCATGGGCTGCGGTGTGTCGTCCCTAAAACCGACGACGGTGCAGACTCCCTGGCCCGGATGAATGACGTGTTGACCGATTGAGAACATGCTACCTCCAACTTATACGAATTTACGTATGTCTAGAATAACACGCTGACGTGCGCAAACCCTTACTTTATGCAGGAAAAGCACACAACTCTGATAGGTAAGAGTATTCGATAACAGACGCAGCTCATTCACACCTTTATGCATTTTCAACGCCTGCATAATCTGCAGGCAGACTGGCATCTTTGAGTGACTCCATACAAGCTGTAGTCATTTTTGTGCATATGCAATATCTATTAGCTTTACCCTGCGACAGTGCCCGTCGCTTGTGATAGAGTGCTACAAACTCTGGCTTTTACCCTACGAGTGACCAAGAGCTCGGGGGCTTTAACACAAGGAGGATCTATGCCCGAGAAGATTGAAGAGCTGGTACGCGCTGCGCTTGCTGCGGCCCAGGAGGCCGGCGACCTTTCCGCATTTGAACTTGACGATTGCGCTATCGAGCGACCGGCTGACACTTCTCATGGCGAGTGGACCTCTACCATGGCCCTGAAGTCCGCCAAGCTGGCCCACTGCGCCCCGCGCAAGATCGCCGAGGCCATCGTTGCCCATATGCCCGAGGACCCCGCGATCGAGAAGGTCGAGATCGCAGGCCCCGGCTTCATCAACTTCTACCTCTCCGTTGCCGTCAAGAATGCCATCTTTGGCGAGGCTCGCGAGAAGGGTATGGACTTCGCTAAGTCCAACGTCGGTGGTGGCCTGAAGACCCAGGTCGAGTTCGTTTCCGCTAACCCCGTCGGCCCCATGCACATCGGCCACGGCCGCTGGGCCGCGCTGGGCGACTCACTCTGCCGTGTTATGGACCACGCCGGTTACGACATCCAGCGTGAGTTCTACATCAACGACCACGGCTCTCAGATGAACACCTTCGGCAACTCCATCAGCACGCGCTATATGCAGCTTGCCGACATCATCGCCAAGCAGGGCGTGGATATCGACGAGGCTCACAAGCTGCTGATTGCCGACCGCGACGCCTTCGTTGCCGACGAGAATGACGAGCATCCCGAGACTCATCCGTACCAGGATAACTTTGCCGAGACCCTTGGCAAGGACTCCTATGGCGGCGACTACATCATCGACGAGGCCGCCGAGTTCTGGCGCACTGACGGCGATAAGTGGGTCAACGCCGATCCTCAGGAGCGTATGGAGAGCTTCCGCGAGCGCGGCTATGTAAAGATGGTCGACAACATGCGCGACCTTTGCCATGCCGTTAACTGCGACTTCGATCGTTGGTTCTCCGAGCGCTCACTGTATGTGAAGGACACTGAGGGCGAGACCGCCGGCACCTCCGCCGTCGACCGCGCTTTTGAGAAGCTCGACAAGATGGGCTACCTCTACACCAAGGACGGCGCCCTGTGGTTCCGCTCCACCGACCTGGGCGATGACAAGGACCGCGTCCTGATCAAGTCCGACGGCGAGTACACCTACTTCGCCTCCGACGTTGCCTATCACTGGGATAAGTTCCAGCGCGTCGACCACGTCATCGACATCTGGGGTGCCGACCACCACGGCTACATCGAGCGCGTCCGCTGCGTCTGCGACGCTCTTGGCTATCCCGGCAAGTTTGAGGTTCTGCTGGGCCAGCTCGTCAACCTGCTGCGCAACGGCAAGCCCGTCCGTATGTCCAAGCGCAAGGGCACCATGGTGACCCTGCAGGAGCTCGTCGACGAGGTCGGTTCCGACGCCGCCCGCTACACGCTCATCTCCAAGAGCTCCAACCAGATGGTCGACTTCGATATTGAGGCCGTTAAGAAGCGCGACAACTCCAACCCGGTCTATTACGTGCAGTATGCTCACGCCCGCGTGTGCTCCATCCTGCGCCGTGCCGCCGACGTTACGCCCGAGCAGGCTGACGAGATGGGCATGAAGGCCGTCGCCGCCAAGGCCATCGGTGAGAACGTTGATTACTCGCTGCTGACCGACCCGACCGAGCTCGCCCTTTCGCGTAAGCTCAACGAGCTCACCGACCTCATCGCCAGCTGCGCTCGCGACCGCGCCCCGTTCCGTCTGACGCACTTTGCTGAGGAACTCGCCGGCGACTTCCACAGCTTCTACGCTGCCTGCCAGGTTCTGCCGAGCGAGGGCCGTCCCGTCGACCCCGAGCTTTCGCGTGCCCGTCTGGCCGCTTGCGACGCCGTCCGCGTGACGCTCGCCCTGGTGCTCACCCTTGTTGGTGTCTCCGCTCCCGAGCAGATGTAAGCTACGGGTCATTTGACCGCGCAAGTTTGGTTTAACTGAGCCTTGAAAGCCCGATCTCCCATATTGAACTGCGCCCCAAATCTTGGACGCCCTAAATAGCG
>CAUAJB010000086.1 GCA_958429225.1 uncultured Collinsella sp. | reverse complement strand
ATCAAGGATGTGCCCATGCACCTGTCCGAGCCGGCGCTCGCCCACATGGGCGCCGACCGCGAGCGCACCATTGAGGTACGCGGCGAGGTCTACATGCCCAAGGGCAGCTTTGTTCGTCTGAACGACGAGGCCGATGCCGAGGGCCGCGATCCCTTCGCCAACCCGCGCAACGCCGCCGCCGGCAGCCTGCGTCAGAAGGATCCCAAGGTCACGGCGCGCCGCGACCTGGCCACCTTTATCTATGCCATCGCCGATACCGACCCGCTGCACGTCCACAGCCAGCGTGAGTTCCTCGATTGGCTGCGCAGCGCCGGCTTTAGCGTCAACCCCAACGTGGCCCGTTGTGCCACGCCCACCGAGGTCCACGAGTTCTGTGCCCAGGCGCTCGAGCACCGCGGCGACCTGGACTACGACATCGATGGCGTGGTCGTAAAGGTCGATAGCTTCCAGCAGCAGCTCGACCTGGGCTTTACCGCCCGCGCGCCGCGCTGGGCCATTGCCTTTAAGTTCCCGCCCGAGGAAAAGCAGACCGTCCTGCGCGAAATTCGCATCCAGGTGGGCCGCACCGGTGTGCTCACGCCGGTCGCCGAGTTCGACCCGGTGACGGTTGCCGGCTCCACCATCGCGCGCGCCACGCTGCACAATATCGACGAGATCCGTCGCAAAAACGTGCGCGAGGGCGACACCATCATCGTGCACAAGGCAGGCGACGTAATCCCCGAGGTCGTGGGCCCGGTACTCGATAAGCGCCCGGCCGATTCGGTCGACTGGCACATGCCCGAGGTCTGCCCCGTGTGCGGCAGCCCCGTGGTCCACGAGGACGGCGAGGTTGCCTACCGCTGCGTCTCCATCGACTGCCCCGCGCAGCTCAAGGAGCGCCTGCTCCACTGGGTGAGCCGCGGCTGCATGGACGTCGACGGCCTAGGCGACGAGATTGTCGACAAGATGATCGCCGCCGGCCTGATTCACGACGTCGCAGACTTCTACCAGCTCACGGTCGACGACATCGCCGGCCTGGACACGGGGCGCACCTATGCCAGCTCCAACAGCAAAAAGGGCGTCAAGAAGGGCGACCCCATTCCGGTGGGCCTCAAGACGGCCGAGAAAATCATCGCCGAGCTCAACAAGTCCAAGAGCCAGCCGCTCGGTCGCGTGCTGTTTGCCCTGGGTATCCGCCACGTGGGCAAGAGCGTGGGCGAGGTTATCGCCGAGCGATTCCTGTCGATTGACAAGCTCATCTTGGCGAGCGAAGAGGACATCGCCGAGTGCGAGGGCATCGGTCCCAAGATTGCGGCGAGCGTCAAGCAGTTCCTGGCCGTGCCCGAGAACCTTGCCGTGCTGGAGCGCCTGCGCCAGGCGGGCCTGTCGCTCGAGGTCGATTTGGGCGCCGCGCACGCGCAAGCCGCAGCCGACGCTGGCGTGGCGGGCGAGCTCGCCGACGCACAGCCGCTTGCGGGTCTGACTTTCGTGCTCACCGGCACGCTCGTAAACCGCACGCGCGACGAGGCAGGCGCGGCGCTCAAGGTGCTTGGCGCCAAGGTTTCGGGCAGTGTGTCAAAGAAGACGAGTTATCTGGTCGCCGGCCCCAAGGCGGGCTCCAAGCTCACCAAGGCCGAACAGCTGGGCGTACCCGTGCTGGACGAGGACGCACTCGAGCAAATCTTGGCTACTGGTCAGGTGCCCCAGGCTTAGGACATCGATAATCAAATTAGAAAACCTCCCGGAAAGGTTGATACTTTCCGGGAGGTTTTTATTTGGGCGTGGTGGCGGGCAGCATGATCTGCGTCATGTAGGTTGCTGAGGGTGACCCTGCGGAGCGGTGTCGTTCCGGAGCGATAGAAGATTCATGCAAAGCAAAGGGGCCCCGCAGTGAGGTCCCACAACGGGCTGCCCCATTGTGATGAGTTTTATACACTTTAACATTAATATTAACGTGTATACTTAGCAGTGAAGATATATGTTGAGAGGAGCAGTTATGGTTACCGTCGCGTTTTCGGAACTGCGCCAAAACCTTACGCAGGTGGCCGAAAAGGTTGCCAATGAGGGCGAGGAGGTTGTGGTCTTCAAGCGGAGCAAGCCGTTGTTCAAGATCGTGCCGCTCGACTATGAAGGTCCAGTTACGGTGGAATATGACGCTGCCCAGGAGCGTGGGGGCGCAAAACCGACGTGCGGCACGGGCAAGCCCAAGCGCGACGTGGGTACGATGTGGCATCCCAAGATCACCTGGAAGGAGATTCGCGAGATGCTCGCGGAGGATGAGGACTACCAGGAGTATCTCGATATCGTAGCCAAAATGCCAAAGGGAACGCCGCTCGATACGATGACGGTTGAAGATGAAAAGCGCGTCGCGAGGGAGCGCTACCTATGAGAGCATTTCTCGATACCAATTTTCTGCTCGATTGCGTGCTTCCGGGCCGGCCGGAGCACGCAGCGGCGCAAACGATCAAGGGGCTCGTCGACGTGGGGCTTATCGAAGGCGTTGTTTCGGCCTGCTCTCTCAAGGACGCGTATTACATTCTCACCAAACAGGCCGGCGAGGCGCGCGGGCGCGAGGTAGTGCGCGACTGCCTTAAGAGCTACTCGGTAGAGTCTCTCGACCAAGAGGCTTGTTTTGCCTCCGCCTATTCCGATGAGCCGGACTTTGAGGACGGCTGTATCCGTGCGATGGCCGAGCGTGCCGGCGTGGACTTTATTATCACGCGTGACCGCGCCGCTTTTGTGCGCTCGACCATCAAGACCTTCTCGCCTGCAGAGTTCATCCGTGCGTTTCCGATTCCGGAGGAGTAAAACCGCCATATCGAGGACTGTCTCCAGTGTGGTAGATCTTCTGTAGCCGACGCTCGTTAGTTGAGCTACACTTCATAATTATGTACATAATTATGATTGGAGTTGAACATGCCCGTTTGCGTTCCAATTAAAGATATGCGGGACACCGCGAAATTCTCGGAGCTCGTTGAAACTACTCCTGGTCCAGTGACTGTTACAAAAAACGGCTATAGCAAATTTGTTGTACTTCGATCCTAGGACTACGACCTCATGGTTCAGGAACAGGCTAAGGCTCGCCTGATGGCTCGTATAGCTGTGGCCGAGCGGGAGCGTGCTGCCGGCACGGCGCGTGATGCCTTTGAGGCCCTCGATGACCTTGAGGCAAAATATGGCCTATAACGTCAGGATTCTGCCTTCAGCCGAACGTTATCTAGGCAGTTCTTATCTGAACGGGGCAACGGGCACCGTGATCTGCGTCACGTAGGTCGCCGGGTCGTCGCTGATGATGTCGTCGATAAGGGCGATTTCGCGTCGTCCCGCTACGCTGCCAACTTGTCAAAAGCCCCGCGCCGGTTGAGCACGGTAAACGCGACAACACAGATGACTGCCGACAAAATCGATCCGCACGGCGAAGCGATGCCCATGGGAAACAACGTATCGGAATAGGCGTTCGACAGCAGCCACGCGCCCGGCACGCGAATGAGCGCCACGGCCAGCACGTTGTGCGCAAAGCCGATGTAGCTCTTGCCATACGCAGCGAAAAAGCCGCTAAAGCAAATGTGGATGCCGGCAAAAATCGCGTCGAAAATATAGCTGCGCATATAGCCGGTGCCGGCCGCGACTACCGCGGCGTCCTTGGCAAAAAAGCCGATAAACGCCGGCGCCACTAGCCATATCAGCACCGTGATCAGACAGCCGTACACTATCGAGATGGTCATGGCGTCCTTGAGCACCTGACGCGCACGATCGCCCTTGCCCGCGCCGGCGTTTTGCGCCGTGAGCGCGCTGACGGTGGCACCCATGGAACTCGGCACAATGAACAAAAAGCTGATCATCTTCTCGACCAGGCCCACGGCGGCGGCGTCGACGAGCCCTCGGTGGTTGGCGATGACGGTGATAAACATAAACGCCACCTGGATACAGCCGTCCTGCACGGCCACGGGCACGCCGATCTTAAGAATACTGCCGAGCACCTCGGGCTGGGGACGCAGGTCGCTGCGCTTAACGTGGATGTTCGTGCGGCGGCTCTTGAGCCACACGAGTGCGAGGGCGACGCTGGCCGTCTGGGCGGTTACCGTGCCGAGCGCCGCGCCCACGGGGCCGAGCCCCATGTGCCCGATAAACAGATAATCGAGCGCGATGTTGATGATGCATGCCACGCCGATCACGTACATAGGCGAACGCGAATCTCCCAGCCCGCGAAAGATGGCCGAGAGGATGTTGTACGCGGCGATAAAGGGAATGCCCATGAAGCAGATACGCAGGTAGGCGGCGGTTCCTTCGACCGCCTCGGCTGGCGTGCCAATGAGTGCCACGATTTGCGGGCACAGTGCGAGCAGGACAGCGGCCAGTACCACCGAGACGCCCATAAACAGCGTGATGGTGTTGCCGATGGCGGTCTCGGCGCGATCGAAGCGGCGCGAGCCCACGGCGTGGCCGACGATGACCGTCGTTCCCATGGCCAGGCCCACGAGCGTCACGGTAATGATATAGAGCGTCTGCGCGCCATTGCCCACGGCGGTGATGCCGGCAGCGCCGCTAAACTGCCCCATCATGTACAGGTCGGCCATGCCGTAGAGCATCTGCAAAAAGTACGAGAGCATATAAGGCAGGGCAAAGACCGCGATGGTCTTAAGGACATTGCCGCGTGTGAGGTCGTGTTCCATGGGCGGGGCTTTCTGGCTGGGTTCGTTTAGCTACCAGTGTAGTGAAAACCCTACAACGATTGTAGAGTCAAGGTTTATGTTGGCAGTGGGGCGAAATAAGTCGCGCGCACCATTATTCCGAGTGAATATGGACACACGTCACGAGAACTCGCCGCCGGCGCTAACCTTGCAGAAAACGATTTCGGAATACTTGACACCATTATTCGGCGCGCAATAATACGTGCGTTTGCGAACAACGTTTGATGGGGGTTGAACCTGCGTGCGCAATCTCAAAATACTGTTTTCCTATCTAGGGGCATACCGTCGCGATGCCATCCTCGGCGTGTTCTTTGTGTCGGTCGAGACGGTGCTCGAGCTGTTTATCCCGGTCATCATGGCCAACATCATCGATGTGGGCGTGCCTGCGTGTGATATCAACTACATGCTGCTACAGGGCGCGTACATGTTGGTGTGCGCTGCGCTTTCGCTGGTACTGGGCTTGGGTTATGCCCGCACGTCCGCCCGCGTTGCCTCGGGCCTAGGCGCTAACCTGCGCGAGGCCGAGTACAAAAAGATTCAGACGCTCGCTTTTGGCAACCTGGACAACCACGACGCCAGCTCGCTCGTCACCCGCATGACCACGGACATCACCGTTATCCAAAATGCTGTGGGCAACGGCTTTCGCCCTATGGTGCGCGGCCCGGTGACGCTTATCGTCGGCCTTATCTACGCGCTGATGCTGTCGCGCCCGCTCGCCACCGTCTTTGCGATCATCTTGCCTGTGCTGGCAATCGTACTGGGCGTCATCACCTATCGCGTGAGCCCGCTCTACCGCCAACTCCAGACCTCGATGGACCACCTCAACGGCGTGGTACAGGAGGACCTCACCGCCGTGCGTGCCGTCAAGGCCTACGTTCGTACCGAGCACGAGGAGGCCAAGTTCGACACCGTCAATACCGAGCTCGCGCGCACTGCGACGAAGACCTTTGGCAACGCGGTGCTCAACCTGCCGGTGTTTCAGCTGTCGATGTACGTGGCTGCGCTCTCCATCCTGTGGATTGGCGGCCGCATGATTCTCGCCGGCAAGCTGGGCGTGGGCTCGCTCACGGGCTTTATGAGCTACGTGCTGCTGATCATGAATTCGCTCATGATGATTTCCAACGTGTTTTTGCTGCTCACGCGCGCTCTTACGAGTGTGGGCCGTATCGCCGAGGTGCTCGATGAGGAGCCCTTTATCGCCAACCCCGCGGGAGACCTCGCGATTGCGGCGCCAGCGGACGGCAGTATCGAGTTTCGCGACGTTTCCTTGAAATACCGCGCGGATGCAGCCGAGGATGTGCTCGAGCATATCGACCTTCGCATCGAGAGCGGCTCGACGGTGGGCATCCTCGGCGGCACGGGCTCGGGCAAGAGCTCGCTTGTGCAGCTGATTGCGCGCCTGTACGACGCCACCGAAGGCGCCGTGCTTGTGGGCGGACGCGACGTGCGCGACTACGACCTCGCCGCCTTGCGCGACGCTGTGGGCATTGTGCTGCAAAAGAATGTGCTGTTTACGGGTACCGTGCGCGAGAACCTGCAGTGGGGCAATCCGCAGGCGTCGGACGATGAACTCCTCGCGGCTTGCCGCGCGGCG
>CAUAJB010000085.1 GCA_958429225.1 uncultured Collinsella sp. | reverse complement strand
CCGGCAATTTTCGATTTTTGATAAGCCGTCTACCTGCGGTTTTAATTTCGCGATTTTTCCCATGGTCAAGTAATACAGGTCCAGCCCCGTAATCCGCCATAGTTTTGAAAGCAGCTAATTCGGGACGGGACTATATTGACTACTTTAACCTATCAGCTCGCTCAAATGATTTTTCTGGGACGGGGATTAAATAATCATTGGGTGCCGAATGATTATTTAATCCCCGTCCCAGAAAAATCATTCCGCAAGTTTTACGCAGCTAAAATAGCCCCGTCGCAAATTGACTACCCTGGCATTGGGGATACCATGGTGGCACCCTAGCGAAAGGATGTTTCATGGCGCATGTCGATGACCAGCGTGTGGCGCGCGTGCTCGATGCCCTCGAGGCTCAGCACCCCAGCGCGCAGCTGCTCGTAAACGACCCGTGGTCTATTTATTACCTGACCGGCTTTTATGCCGATATGTTCGAGCGTTTTTGTGGCGTGCTGCTCGCACGCAATTGCGAGCCCGTAATCTTGGTCAACGCCCTGCATCAGCTGCCCGAGTATGACAATGCCCGCGTCGCCTACCACACCGATACCGACGTCGTGGCCGACGCCATCGCTCGCGAGGTCGATCCGACCAAACCACTCGGCATCGACACCGTTATGCGCTCCGGCTTTTTGATGCCCCTTATGGATCGTCACGCCGCAAGCGAGTTCTTCCTGGGCGACTTTGCCGTCACCGTCGCACGCGCCCACAAGGACGAAGCCGAGCAGGAGCTAATGCGCGCGTCCTCGGCCGCTAACGACGCCGTGATGGCCGACGCCATCAAGCTCGTCCACGAGGGCGTAACGGAGCGCGAAATTGCCGACCAAATGCTCGGTCTGTATCGCAAGCACGGCTGCGAGGGCTTTAGCTTTCCGCCCATCGTAAGCTTTGGCGCCAACGCCGGCGACCCGCACCACGAGCCTGACGACACCGTACTCAAGCGCGGCGACGTGGTGCTGTTCGACATTGGCGGGCGCCGCCGCAACTACTGCTCGGACATGACACGCACGTTCTTTTGGGGCGAGCCGGACGAGGAGACGGCACGCATCTACGACATCGTGCGCCGCGCCAACGAGGCCGCCGAGGCGCTCATAGCACCAGGCGTGCGCATGTGCGACCTGGACCGCGCCGCGCGCGACGTAATTGAAGGCGTGGGCTATGGGCAGTACTTCACGCATCGACTGGGACACTCGATTGGCCTGCAGGACCACGAACCGGGCGACGTCTCGCTCGTCAACGAGCAGGTCGTCGAGCCGGGCATGACGTTCTCCATCGAGCCGGGCATCTACCTCCCCGGCCGCACCGGCGTCCGCATCGAGGACCTAGCCCTAGTTACCGAGACCGGCGTCGAGATTCTAAACGCCTACCCCCACGATCCGGTCCGTCTAGACTAGCCAATGTGACAAAGGGACAGTCCCTTTGTCACATTGCGATTACGTCGCGCCACGAAAACGGGCCGTCTACTACGTTTAACCCGCATGGGTCGACCATGACCGGGTTTTCGCAATATCCGCAAGCCGTCTACCTGCAGTTTTAATTTCGCGATGTTCCGTGTGGTCGAGGGTAACCGATCAAACGTAGTAGATAGGCCCATTTCGTGGCAAGCGAGTCAACTCGGGGCACAGGGCAGCCAAAAAAGCCCCGTCCCAAATTGACTGCTTTTAAGTTGCGGTGATATACGGACTGCTTGAGGCTTCTAGCTTGTAAAACAGTCCGTATTTCACCGCAACTGATGAGGGGATGGGTTAGCGCAACAAGCCCGCCACTTCGCCGGCTAGGGTGATGGTGCCGGCTGCTACGAAAGGTTCGCCCGCGGCATCGAGGGCTGCGAGGGCCTCGGACACGCTGGGGTACACGCCCGCGAGCTTATCGGCGTCCACCAGGGCGGCGAGCTCCTCTGCCGGCAGGGCGCGATCAGAATCGGTCTGCGTCACGACCACGCGCGGGAAGGCTGGAATCAGCGCGTCGACGATACCCGCCACGTCCTTGTCAGCCAATGCGGCGCACAGCAGCGTGGGGCGATTCTCAACGCACGGGTCGATCTCGTCCAGCGCGCTCACAAAGTTCTCGCAGCTCTGGGGGTTATGACAGGCATCAATCAGCTTGAGCGGATCGGTTCCCAGCACATCAAAGCGACCCGGCGTAGGACAGCCCATAAGCGAAGCATCAAGCGCATCGTGGTCGAGCTCGCGACCCAAATAGCCCTCGCACAGCATAATCGCGCACGCGGCATTCTGCGGCTGATACGCCGGCTTGACCATACTCGACGTATAGATCGCGCGCGGCGTGGTACAGCTAAACTCCACCGTATCGCCCACGTGTGCCGGAAGTTTGGTCGTCGTATGGCTCACCACGAGCGGCATAACGCCGCACTCACGGCAACGTGCATCCATCACGCGCTGAACGCTCGGCTCATGCGTGCCCTCGCCCAAAACAACCAGGCGCCCAGGCTTAATAACCGCAGCCTTCTCCCCCGCAATAGCCTCAAGCGTGTCGCCAAGGACCTTCGTGTGGTCGAGTCCAATGCCCGTAATGGCAACGGCCACGGGATCGGTCGCACTCGTAGCATCCCAGCGTCCGCCCATGCCGACCTCAAGCACGGCAACGTCCACCGCGGCCTCGGCAAACATAGTCAAACCGGCCACGGACAAAAGATCGAAGGGCGTAATAGAACGGAGCTCCTCGCCCGCCGCCTCACGACGCGCATTGAGACGACGGCCCGCCTCATACGCCGCAGAGACACCATGGGCAAAGACCTCGTCTGAGACGACCTTTCCATCAATCTCCATACGCTCGGGATAGCGCACCAGATGAGGAGACGTAAAGAGCGCCGTCTTAAGGCCCTCACCACGAAGAATGGCAGCCGAGAATCGCGTCGTAGAGGTCTTTCCATTGGTACCGGCTATCTGAACGCAATCATAGAACTCGTCAGGACGACCAAGCTCATCGAGCATCTCGACGACGGTCTCGAGCAGCGGCGTAGAATAACGCGCAATCTTGCCCGTATCGGCCGCAAGTGCAACAGCCTCATCAAAAGAAAGCTCCGGAACCTCAAACGGCACCGAATACAACCCAGAACGCTTAGCCATAGCCAAAGTCCCCTCAACATAAAAAGAGGCCCGTAATAAACAACGAGCCCCTCCCATTCAAAATATCAGCCAAACACCGCTTTGCAGTAAGATCAAGGCCACAACCCAGTGGCCCTAACCTACCAGTTACAAACAACCACGTAACCGCACTAGGAGCGGCCCGACGCTTTGCTCGATACAAGTTCCGCACGCAAAGGACAGCACTTAATGTGCTGTCCGTCTTGCGCAGGACTGTTCGCAGTAGCGAACAAAGCGTCGGGACGCGCCCCTCAGTAAGATCTACGAGAAGTCAGCAACCTGAGCAGTCAGCGCCGCCAGGATCTCCTTGAGCTCAGCTGCACGGTCCCTCTTCTTCTGGACCACCGCAGGCGCGGCCTTGGCCACAAAGCCCTCATTGGCGAGCGTCTTCTCGCAGCCGGCCAGCTCCTTCTGGGCCGCGGCAATCTCCTTCTCCAGGCGAGCCTTCTCGGCCGAAAGGTCAACCTTGCCCTCAAGCACCACAAAGACCTCGACGCCGCTGTCGACCACAGCAATGCTCGCAGACGGCTTCTCGACATCGGTACCCATGACCAGCGAGGCAGTGTTTGCCAGAGGCTCGATGGTCGAGCGCAGGCTCTCGAGCTTCTCGATGTCCTCGGCACCGGCGCGCACGACCACGTCGAGCTCGGCCTTGGGGCTCAGGCGATAGCGCGAACGCGTGGCGCGGGCGGCGGAAACGACGGCGCGGCACAGCTCAAACGCGCGCTCGGCTTCCTCGTCGACATACTTGGCGTAGTCGGCGGGCTCGGGCCACTTGGCGATCATGAGTGCCTCGGCGCGGTGCACGTTGCCCTCGGCGTCCAGATCGAGCACGCTCGCCGGCATGTTGTCCCAGATCTCCTCGGTGACAAACGGCATAAGCGGGTGCATCAGGCGAATGGAGGTGTCGAGCACAAAGATCAGGTTGCGCTGCGCCTGCAGACGGCCTTCGCCCTTCAGGCGGGCCTTAGTGACCTCGACGTACCAATCGCAGACCTCGTTCCAGAAGAACTGCTGCACGCCGCGGGCCATATCGCCAAAGGTGTAGTTCTCAATACCCTCGGTGACCATCTTCACGGCCTTGGCCAGGCGGCTGAACATCCAGGCGTCTGCCGGCGTCTCCACAACGGGCTCGCCGGGCGTGTAGCCCTCCATGTTCATGAGCAGGAAGCGGCTGGCGTTCCAAATCTTAGTGACGAACGACTTGGCCTGCTCGGTGCGCGGACTGTCGATGAGCTTCTTGGTCTTCTTGTCGATGTTCGCGTCGAACTTAACGTCCTGGTTGTTGGTGCACAGCGTGAGCAGGTTGAAGCGCATGGCGTCGGCGCCGTACATACCGATGAGGTCCATGGGGTCAACGCCATTGCCCTTGGACTTGGACATGCGGCTGCCGTCCTTGGCCAGGATCGTCGGGTAGATGACGACGTCCTTAAACGGCACCTCGTCCAGGAAGTACAGCGAGCTCATGACCATGCGGGCGACCCACAGCGCGATGATGTCGCGCGCGGTGACGAGCGCCGTCGTGGGGTGATGGCCCTCGAGCAGCTCCGGCTTTTGCGGCCAGCCCTGCGTGGCGAAGGTCCACAGCTGCGAGCTGAACCAGGTGTCCAGCACGTTCTCGTCCTGATGCACGTGATGGCCGCCGCACTTGGGGCACACGTCGGTGTCCTCGGTCAGGGCGTCCTCCCAGCCACAGTCCTCGCAGTAGAACACGGGGATGCGGTGGCCCCACCACAGCTGGCGGCTGATGCACCAGTCCTTAAGGTTCTCCATCCAGGTGGTGTAGGTCTGCGTCCAGCGCGCGGGGTGGAAGGTGACCTTGCCGGAGTTGACGGCGTCGAGCGCCGGCCCCTTGAGCTTGTCGACAGCCACAAACCACTGCTCGGACAGCCACGGCTCCAGCGCGGAGTCGCAACGGTAGCAGTGCATGACGGAGTGGTCGAGGTCCTCGACGTGATCGAGCAGGTCGTGCTCCTCAAACCACTTGATGACGGCCTCGCGGCACTCGTCGCGGTTCATGCCAGTAAACTCGCCGTAGCCCTCGACGACTACCGCGTGCTCGTCGAAGATATTGATCTGCGGCAGGTCGTGGGCCTGACCCATGGCGTAGTCGTTGGGATCGTGAGCCGGGGTGACCTTGACGAAGCCGGAGCCAAAGTTGGCATCGACGTGCCAATCCTCAAAAATGGGGATTTCGCGGTCGACGATGGGGAGCTTGACGGTCTTACCCACAAAGGCGGCCTTCTCGGGGTCCTTCGGGGAGACGGCGACGCCCGTGTCGCCGAGCATGGTCTCGGGGCGCGTGGTGGCGACGACGATGTAGTCCTGGCCGCTGACCGGCTCGGTCAGCGGGTAGCGCAGGTGCCACAGGTGACCCTTCTCGTCCTTATACTCGGCCTCGTCGTCCGAGATGGCGGTGGTGCAGTTGGGGCACCAGTTAACGATGCGCTTGCCGCGGTAGATCAGGCCGTCGTGGTACCAGTCGCAGAACACCTTGCGCACGGCCTGGGCGTAGTCCTCGTCCATGGTGAAGCGCTCGTTATCAAAGTCGACGGAGCAGCCCATGCGCTTGATCTGCTCGACGATGATGCCGCCGTACTCGTGGGTCCAATCCCAGCAGGCGTCGACAAACTTGTCGCGGCCAATCTCCAGGCGGCTGATGCCCTCGCTCTTGAGCTTCTTGTCGACCTTGGTCTGCGTGGCGATACCGGCGTGGTCGGTGCCGAGCACCCAGCGCGTGGACTTGCCGCGCATGCGGGCCATACGGATGATAGCGTCCTGGATGGAGTCATCGGTGGCGTGGCCCATGTGGAGCTTGCCGGTCACGTTGGGAGGCGGAATGGTGACGGTGCAGTCGCCCACGCCCTCGCGGCGCTTGTAGTAGCCGCCGTCGAGCCACTTCTGCAGGATCGTCGGCTCGTTGGTCGACGGATCGTAGTTCTTGGGCATTTCTTCCATATATCTCTCCCTGTCCCGCCGGGGAGGAATGTAGGCCCGATTTTCGCTCGATCAAGTCCTGGGCTCGCTCGAAGACCACATTACGTGGTCTTCGGCTCGTGCGGAATCTACGAAAATCGGGCCTACATTCCTCCCTTAGGTATCGATTACTTCAGTCTGTAATGACTTTGCTGAGGCTTAAACAAACACACAGAATAGCACAGGTAGTTAGGGTTATTGCGTATATATAAAATAGCCTCCGACCGCGGGTGGTCGGAGGCTATTTGTAAGCACGTTTTTGGCTGGTTTAGCCGTAGATGCGCTGGGGCTGCTCTTCGCCCTTTACGGAAGCTTCGGTCACGATGA
>CAUAJB010000084.1 GCA_958429225.1 uncultured Collinsella sp. | reverse complement strand
ACGCGCATAAAGAAAGCCTCCCATTTCTCATGTCCAAGAAATGGGAGGCAGTTCAATCTGCCAGCGGGCTTTGATGTGTTGGAGCTATTTTGCTCTGGCGTTTGCTACACGCGTGTGGCGTCCTTGGGGCTCATGGTCATACTCTGAAAACGGTTCTCCATATATTCGTTATCGAAATGCTTGTCATAGAACTGTGCGACGGGAATATTTCGAACGGTTCCGTTGACGCGCTGATACCAATAGTCGAGCGATTGCAACGTCATGACGCCGTCGATCAACATGACGGCGGTCAGGATGACGGTAGCAGAGTAGCGGCGTTTCCATGGAATCATATTGATGAGCTTAAGCAGGCGCGGCAGCAAGACCTTGATCCAGATGAGGCCACCCAGGCCCCACATGCAGGCAAACGGCGTGCATGTGCGTCCCCCGGTCAATACCGCGATGGGATCGGGCATGCCGAATAGCCTAATGTGTGAATAGCTCCACGACACCACGCCAAATGAGGTCTGCATAAACCAGCCTACAAACACCTCGAAAGCGCCGCCGATCAGGGCACTTACCAGGAAAATGATCAGAGGATTCTTTTTATAGAAGCGGTTGAGCGCCATGGTCATGAGCACCGCGCCAAATCCGTAGATGGGGCTAAAGGGGCCAAATAGCATACCGGCACGGTCCTGATAGACGCCGGGATCGACGACGACCATATGCCAGACTTCCTCGAGAATGAGACCTAACACGCTGCAGACGAAGAATACCCAGAACAGGTTGAAGTAGTTGAGCTTGATGTAGCCCTCGCCGGTTTCGTCGCGGCCGAGCATCCCCTCGGCGGCGGCATCGCGGTCGAGCATCTCTTGCAGACGGCGCTGCAGTTCGCGCTCCTGGCGTAGCGTGGGGTCGACGGTGGCCGACAGCGCAATGAGGATGACAAGCTGGACGGCGGGGCGCAGCAGGAAGGGTCCGATGCCCTGGAGCATCACGTCAACTAAAAGCTCCACGACGGTAAATGCGATGAGGACGTAAGACAGGCGGGCGGCATTGCGCCGCTGGTCCTTGATGAGGTCCAGGCCAAAGACGATCAAGATGATCGCGCTTGCCGCCGAGAGCATAATGCCGGCGACGATAAGGCCAACCGCGACTAGGGTGTTATCACCGAGCTTAGCGGCGACGTTGCCGTTAATGAGTGCGGTGATGACCTGCCACATAAAGACGGCGACTGACGGGAGCGTGCCCACGCCAGATAGGGTGCACAGGACTGCGTAGACCTTGATGATAAGGGGGATCTTCTTGGCCTCCGTGGTGCTGGGGACACTGGGGTCGAGTTGATTTCGATCCATACGCTACCTTTCTCGTCTTGTAGTAGCCTACAAGGATACGCCGACGACCAGCTAAAAGACAGGACGAACGTCCCAATTGCAACAATGTAGCCCCTAGCGCGGGCGAGACACGGCGCACGGGAAGTCTTCGAGGCCGTTGCCCCTGAGAGTGGACTACCCAATAAAATGTTTGGTCGCAAAACGGATAATAAGCTCGGTGGGCTTTTAAAAAGCGCTGCTCATGCGCGGGGGAGCGCGTCGCGCCGTGCGTATAATAAGGCGGGTAACGCCAAAATACGAGGCTCTGAGGGGATGCCATGTCTCAAGAAACCATCCGCGCGGCCGAGCGTGCCGCGGGACAGGTGAACGCCATGTCGACGTATGATCCGGACTCTGACCAGCTGCATGAGGAATGCGGCGTTTTTGGTGTCTGGGCGCCCGATCGCGACGTGGCTCGACTGACGTACTTTGGCCTGCGTGCACTGCAGCATCGCGGCCAAGAATCGGCGGGAATCGCCGTTGGTGACGGCGGTACGGTTATGGTCCGCAAGGATCTGGGCCTGCTCGACCGCGTGTTCTCCAATGCCGACTTGTCGACGCTCTCCGGTCAGCTGGCCGTGGGTCATGTGCGCTACGGCACCGCCGGCGCCAAGAGCTGGGAAGCCTCTCAGCCGCACCTCTCTACCATCAATAGCGTCATTATCGCGCTCGCGCACAACGGCACCCTCGTCAACACCGACGAGCTGCGTCGCCAGCTGATCGAGCTGGGCGTACCGTTCCTCTCCAACTCGGATTCCGAGGTCGCGACCAAACTCATCGGCTACTTTACTCAGCGTACTGGCCATCTGCGCGAGGGCATTCGCAAGACCATGGAGCTCGTGCGCGGCGGCTACGCCATGACGCTCATCAACGAGCAGGCGCTCTACGCATTCCGCGATCCGCACGGCATTCGCCCGCTCGTGCTGGGCAAGCTGGTGGATGAGGGCCTGGACCAGGCCGATGCCGCATCCGTTTCGCAGCTGCCGTCGCAGGACGGCGCCGCGACGGTCGACGCCACCACCCATGTCACGCGCGCCGGCGGCTGGGTCGTTGCCTCCGAGACCTGCGCGCTCGATATCGTGGGCGCCGAGTACGTCCGCGACGTTCGTCCCGGTGAGATTTTGCGCATCAGCGCCGAGGGCCTTGTGTCCGAGCAGGGCGTGCCTGCCGCCGAAGAGCCTGCTAACTGCATTTTTGAGCAGGTCTACTTTGCTCGCCCCGATTCCATCATGAACGGCAAGAGCGTCTACGCCTGCCGTTATGACATGGGTCGTCAGCTGGCACATGAGGAGCCCGTCGAGGCCGACCTGGTCATCGGCGTGCCCGACTCCGGCCTGCCGCCCGCGGAGGGCTATTCGCACGAGAGTGGCATTCCCTTTGGCGAGGGCCTCATCAAGAACCGCTATGTGGGCCGTACGTTTATCGAGCCTACGCAGGAGCTGCGTGCCATGGGCGTGCGTATGAAGCTCAACCCGCTGCGTGACAACATCGAGGGCAAGCGCCTGGTCGTCATCGACGACTCCATCGTGCGCGGCACCACCATGGTGCAGCTCGTCAAGATGCTGCGCAACGCCGGCGCCAAGGAGATTCATATCCGCATCAACTCGCCCGAGGTCATCTGGCCGTGCTTCTACGGTATCGATACCGACGTGCAGTCGCAGCTTATCAGCGCCAACAAGACGGTCGACGAGATTTGCGAGTATATCGGCGCCGATTCGCTGGCCTTCCTTTCGGTCGAGGGCCTGCTTAAGGTCATGCCCAAGGGCGGTTACTGCGATGCGTGCTTTACCGGCCGCTACCCCGTGGCGATTCCCGAGAGCTTTGGCCGCGACAAGTTCATGGAGGGCTTTAAGCCCCGCAACCTGGACAAGCCGCTGCACTTTGATGACGACGCCGTGGTCGAGAAATACGACGATCGCAGCTGGGAAGAGGAACACGGCGAGGCCTAAAACCTGCCAAAAAGGGACAGGTTTATTTTGGTAGGTTTTACCTGCTGTTTTGTTGATATGACGGCGCGCGTTGTTATGGCGCGCGCCGAAATGAACGCAACTATGAGCACCGTTTGGCGCCCGGGCGGCGCCACGGTAGTGGGAGAGGAAGGCTCAGATGAGCGACAGCAAGCATGTGACGTATGAGGATGCCGGCGTCGATACCGCCGAGGGCGGCCGCGCCGTTGACGCTATTAAGCAGATGGTTAAGGACACCAACCGTCCCGAGGTCATCGGCGGCATCGGTGGCTTTGGTGGCCTGTTCTCGGCTGCCGCGCTCAAGGATATGGAAGACCCGATTCTGATTAGCGGTACCGACGGCGTGGGCACCAAGCTCGTGCTCGCCCAGATCATGGACCGTCACGAGACGGTGGGCCAGGACCTGGTTGCTATGTGCGTCAACGACATTCTGGCTTCGGGTGCCGAGCCGCTGTTCTTCCTGGACTACGTTGCCATCGGCCACATCGAGGCCGAGCACATGGCAAAGATCATCAAGGGTGTGGCCGACGGCTGCAAGCTCGCGGGCTGCGCGCTCGTGGGCGGCGAGATGGCCGAGCACCCCGGCGTCATGGCTCCTGCCGACTACGACCTTGCCGGATTTACCGTGGGCGTCGTCGACCGTCCCAAGATGCTCGACCCCGCGAATGTCCGTCCCGGCGACGTGATCCTGGGCCTGCCTTCCACCGGCGTGCACTCCAACGGCTACTCGCTCGTGCGTAAGGTCATTGGCGTCGACGGTATTAAGCCGGGCACGCCCGAGGCCGCCGCTAAGGCCGAGGAGCTGAGCCGTCCGCTCGAGGAACTCGGCGGCGCATCGCTGGCAGACGCCCTGTTGGCCCCCACGCGCATCTATGTCAAGCCGATTCTGGAGCTGCTGCGCGGTGGCGCTCCGGTGCACGCCATCGCCCATATCACTGGCGGCGGTATTACCGAGAACCTCAACCGCGCGCTCGCCGACGACGTCGACGCCGTGGTCACCCGCAACGGCGCCGAGATGGGTTGGGACGTTCCGCCCGTCATCACCTACGTGTCGCGCCAGGCCGAGCTCGCGCCCAACGAGGCATGCAAGACCTTCAACATGGGCGTTGGCCTGTGCCTGATCGTCGCTCCCGAGGACGAGGCTGCCGTGACCGAGGCCCTGGTCGCGCTGGGCGAGAAGCCGTTCCGCGTGGGCGAGTGCGTCGAGGGCTCCGGTAAGGTCGTGTACTCCGATGAGCGCTAACGAGCAGATGGCTGCTGCCGCGAGCCTGGGCTTTGTGCCCTACACCCGTCCGACCGGCACCGATACGGCCGAGCCGCTCAAGATCGGCGTGCTCATCAGCGGTTCGGGTACCAACCTGCAGGCGCTGATCGATCTGATCGCCGCCGGCAAGCTCAACGCTTCGATTGAGCTTGTGGTGTCGAGCCGTCCTTCGGCTAAGGGTTTGCAGCGCGCTGAGCGCGCGGGCATCCAGACGCTCACGCTGTCCAAGGATGTCTATGCCGACCCCATCGCCGCCGACGAGATCATCGCGCACGAGCTGCTCGAGCGCGGCTGCGAATATGTGGTCATGGCCGGTTACATGCGCATGGTGCACACGCCGCTGCTGGCGGCGTTTCCCAACCGCGTGGTCAACTTGCATCCGGCACTGCTGCCGAGCTTTAC
This sequence comes from uncultured Collinsella sp., assembly GCA_958429225.1. Taxonomy (GTDB): domain Bacteria; phylum Actinomycetota; class Coriobacteriia; order Coriobacteriales; family Coriobacteriaceae; genus Collinsella. The sequence goes on along the minus strand of CAUAJB010000084.1, from coordinate 1,505 downwards.
CGGCGCGCATGCGATCGACGATGCCTTTGCGCGCGGCGTCAAGGTAACCGGTGTGACCGTGCACTTTGCCAACGAGATCTACGACAACGGCCCCATCATCGCCCAGCGCGCGCTGGCTGTTGAGGAGGGCTGGGACGTCGACACGCTCGAGGAGCACATCCACGCGATTGAGCACGTGCTGTATCCCGAGGTCGTGCAGATGCTCGCCGACGGCCGCGTCCACGTGCTGGAGAGCGGCAAGGTTGCAATTGACGCGCCTCGCGGCTAGCGGCGCACAGTACAATTTAGCCGAGTAGTCAGGGTGGTCATTGGCGCCAAGGCGCGCGTGGCCACCTTTTGTTTTGGGTAGTCATCGGGAACGGTCTTTAACGACTGGTCATTCAAGAACGTCGCAGGTGACTAGGTGAGAGAGGTGAGCGCATGGCGGATAACGAAGCGCTGTTTACGCCTGAGTTGGTGTTTTTTGATTGGGAGTGTGCGACGCCGGATGAGGTGTTTGCGCGGCTCGAGGGCGAGCTTGCACCACGTGGCTACATTGCGTCCGGTTGGCTCGGCGCCGTTCGCACGCGCGAGGATGCCTATCCCACGGGTCTTGCCATGCCGGCGGCAAACATTGCCATTCCGCATACCGATCCGGGGTTTGTGGCCAAGCCCTATATCGCGGTGGTGAAGCCCGCCGCGTCCGTGACATTTAACGCTATGGCTGGCATGGGCGCTCCGGTGCCGGTGCAGATCGTCATCAATCTGGGTATTGCCGAGCCGGGCGGCCAGGTCGAGGCCCTGCAGGCGCTCATGAACATCTTTATGGACGCCGATGCCGCAGCCGACGTGCTCGGCCAGACCACGCCCCAGGGCATGGTCGACGCCATCCGCCGCCACTTCTAAGGTGGGGCTGAGTCGGCACTTGGGGACGTTCCTTTTCTGCCGGCAGTAAGGGACAGTCCCGAAGTGCCGGCATATAAAGAACGTCCCCAAGTGCCAAGTGCCAGAGCTGTCCCCTTTGCACCAAAATGGTGCAGATTAACCTGTCCCCAATGCACCAAGCGTGTCGCGGGGGCCGCGTTGTGACACAATGGCGTTTGTTCGATTCGTTATGCGAAAGGCCAACTATGGCAAATAAGAAAAAGAACTCCGAGGCCGCGCCGACGCCCGAGCAGCAGGCCCGCGCTGCCTCCAGCTCTCGCAAGAAGCAGCGCAAGACGTACGTGTCTAAGACCGTCAAGATCGTTCTGGTGGTCATCGGCGTGCTGGCGATGCTGCTTTCTGTCTCGGCGATGGCGTGCTCCGGCCTTATGTCGCAGGCTGAGGACACCTCGGGCTACAAGCTGACCGGCGGTGTTGCTGCCACTATCAACGGCACCAACCTTACCGAGGACACCGTGACCAAGCAGATCATGAGCATGCGCACGTCCTACGGCTACACCAAGGATGAGGATTGGGCGCAGTATCTGGTTGACAACGACCTCACGCCCAAGAAGTACCGCAAGCAGCTCATCGACTCCTAC
>CAUAJB010000083.1 GCA_958429225.1 uncultured Collinsella sp. | reverse complement strand
ACCAGCAGCACGGCAGACAGGCCACCAATGAGCATAAACGACAGCACGAGCGACGTATGGTAGCCCTTGCGCATGCGCTCGTAGTTGCGCGCGCCAAAGTTCTGCGCCGAGAACGTAGTGATCGATACGCCGAGCGCCTCGGTCACCATCCAGATAATGCCATCCAGGCGCCCAGATAGACCCCAAGCAGTCGTGACATCGGCGCCAAACGAATTAACCGACACCTGGATCAGCACGTTCGAGATCGAATAGGCAGCCGATTGAAAACCGAGTGGCAGACCACACGAGATCATACTCTTGCAAATACCGCGATCGATACCGAGCTTAGACAGCGAAAGACGCCATGCACCCGGAGCGCGCATCATGCGCAACACGATCATCGTTGCATTGGAGCAAATGGTCAGCGCCACTGCGATGCCGCAGCCCAGCGCCTCCATATGCAACACAGCGACAAAGATGATATCCAGCACCACGTTAACAAGGCAGCCAGAGGCAATGATCACGGCGGGCCCGCGCGTGTCGCCCACGGCACGCAGCAGTGCGGTTCCCATATTCAGCAGCAGTGCCGCAACCATCGCGGCAAAATAACAGCGAGCATAGGCCACACCCTCGGCCAATAGTTCATGCGGCGTGTTCATAAGCACCAGCATGGGCTCAACGAACACTATGCCAAGAATCGAGAAAGCGATACCGCCCACCAGCGCGAGCGTCATGGCTGTATGGACCGAACGACTCAGTCGCTCATCATCGTGCTGGCCAAAATACTGACCGGTAATGACCGCGCAGCCGGCGCCGACGCCAACGCAAAAGCCAATGCAGAGCTCGGTGAGGACCATCGTGGCCTGAATGCCGCCCAGCGCGAGCTTGCCGCCAAACTGGCCAACGATATACGTACCGATAAGCGTGTAGGCCTGCTGAAAAAACGAACTAAAGAAGATGGGGACGCACAGCGACAGCAGCTGTTGCCAAATGACACCCTGCGTTACATCGATAGCCGTAGATTTCTTAGCCACACGCCCTCCCCGCCAACGTATGTTAAACAACAAAACGGCAATTTAAGACCAAAGCCAATGTCAGCTTAGCACCGACTGGCGTCGACCGAAACACCCCGAATCAGAGCCAGGTGCGAAATATCTGCCTAGTGATACAAACCCGGCTGGTAGTGATACTCATTGCTCACATGCGGGCACAGCTGCCAAAAGGCGACGGCACTCGCCGCGGCCACGTTGAGCGAATCGACCCCGTGCGCCATCGGAATGCGCACCGCGTGGTCACAGCCGGCAATGGTCTTGGCGACCAAGCCGGCACCCTCGGTGCCCATAAAAATCGCCAAGCGATCAATCTTCTGCAGTACAGGATCATCAAGCGAAACAGAGTCGTCCGTCAACGCCATAGCGGCACACGAAAAACCGGCATCGTGCAACGCGCTCAGACCATCATGCGGCCACACACGAGCCTCGCTGCCAATGCGCGTCCACGGCACCTGAAACACGGTGCCCATGCTCACGCGGGCCGAGCGACGGTACAGCGGGTCGCAGCACATCGGGCTGACCAAAATACCGTCAACGTTCAATGCGGCAGCCGAGCGGAAAATCGCGCCAACATTGGTGTGATCAACAATACCCTCAAGCACGCACACGCGCACCGGACGATCCCCCGCCGCCTCGACGACGCCGCCCAAGAACTCATCAACCGGAATCTGACGCGGGCGACGGAACGCCGCCAGCGCGCCGCGCGTCACGTTAAAGCCCGTCAACTGCTCCATGAGCTCCATGGAGGCCACGAACACGGGAACCGGACCCGCTCCCTCGCGCACGACAAGCTGGTCAAACAGCGGCATCATCTGGTCGAGCCAGCGCTCGCCCAGAAGAAAGCTCACCGGCTCATATCCGGCGCGCACGGCACGCTCGATGACCTTGGCGCTCTCCGCAATAAAGATGCCCTTTTGCGGCTCCAGCACGCAGCGAAGCTCACGCTCGGTCAGTCGCACGTAGGCATCGAGCCGCTCGTCCTCGAGCGAATCAATTCGCAGAACCTCAACGGCATCAGTCATAGCAGCCAGCCCGCACCCTTCTTTACAGCACATCTATACCAAACGAGGCGACGCTAAGCGCCGCCCCATGCATTCAATCAACCCGATGATACCGTTCACGCCAGACGATTTACGCCTCGATGCGACGATACGTCACGAACTCATAATTGACGCCCTCGTCACCCTCACCGGCGGCAATCGTCGCGACCCCGCTACGCTGCGCAATCTCCCACGCGGGATCGGCGTCCAAGTCGGGAAAGTACGTGTCCACGGGATGGACGCAGTGGTTATGAGTGACCTCGGCCTCCACGCAGTACGGCAAAAACTGCCGATAGACATCGCCGCCACCGATCACCCAGGCAACGAGCTCATCGGCAACCGCAGAGAGCGCTTCGTCAACGCTATGCACCACGTCGACGCCCTCGTGGGTAAAGCCCATATCGCGCGTAAGCACGATATTGCGGCGGTTCTTGAGAGGACGCCCGCCGGGAAAACTCAGCAGCGTCTTGCGTCCCATGATAACCGGGCAGCCCTTGGTGCAGGCCACAAAATGGCGCATATCGGCGCGATTGGACACCACCATGTCGCCCTCGCACCCAATGCCCCAATCGTCACACACGGCGACGATAGCAGATAGCTTACACGTCATGAGCACCACCTACACCGCAATGGGAATGTTCTTGACCTGCGGGCCGTGCTCATAGCCCTCGACGATCAGGTCATCGGTCGTAAACGCATAGAAGTCATGCACATCGGGGTTGAGCGTTACCTTGGGTGCCGCAAACTGCGGACGCTCGATAAGCTCGCGGACGATATCGACATGACGATCATAGATATGGGCGTCGGCGATCACGTGCAGCAGCTCACCGGGAATCATATCGACCGACTGCGCGACCATCATCAGCAAAATGGCGTACTGGCACACGTTCCAGTTGTTCGCGGCCAAAATGTCCTGGCTGCGCTGGTTGAGAATCATGTTGAGCGTCGGCTTGTCGTCCTGAGGACGCTGCGTCACGTTATAGGTCACGCTATAGGCGCACGGATAAAGGTGCATCTCGGACAGATCGCTAAACACGTACGTATTGGTCATAATGCGGCGACTATACGGCGTGTGCTTAAGGTCGTACAGCACACGGTCCATCTGGTCGAAGTCGCCCTCGACGTAATGGCTCTTCTGACCAATCTGATAGCCGTAGGCTTTACCGATGGAACCGGTCTCATCGGCCCACTCATCCCAGATATGGCTGTTGAGGTCATGCACGTTATTGGACTTCTTTTGATAGATCCACAGAATCTCGTCCATGGCAGACTTAAGCGCCGTACGGCGCAGGGTGAGCGCGGGGAACTCCTCGCGCAGATCATAGCGCGCCGTGACACCAAAGTTTTTAATGGTATAGGCAGGGGTGCCGTCCTCCCACACCGGACGGACCTTTTGGCCCTCGGTGGTGGTGCCATGGTCCAAGATATCGCGGCACATGGTTACAAACTGCTGATCAGCTTTGCTCATTGACCCTCCTGTCAGTCGCCTATAAGCGAGATTTATTGTAGCCCAGGCGCACGCGGCCCCACAGCCCAAACATAAGCCCTCATTTTCTGACATATACTAGAAATTACTTGCTCAATTCTGTTTGTTCGCTATTCTATTGTTGACATATGTCAGATAAGGAGTGCGTATGGCAGGAAGACGCGAAAAATTGCGCCGTGTTGGGATCATCCCCGAATACCGCGGCTTTACCCCCGACGGCCTTGCCAGCGGAGACGCCATCGATATGACGGTCGACGAGCTCGAAGTCCTGCGGTTGTGCGACCTGGAAGGCCTCAATCAGGAGGCCGTCGCCCAGCACATGGGCATTGCCCGCGCCACGGTGGCGGCAATCTGCAGCCGCGCGCATCGCAAGGTGGCAAACGCGCTGGTCAATGGACGGGCAATCGTCATCGAAGGCGGCAACATCGCGTACTCCCCCATTACCACGACGACGGCCGCATGGCCAGCAAAGGAGATCGGCACCATGAGGGTGGCAACCACGTACGACAACGGCAACATCTTTATGCACTTTGGCCGCAGCGAGCAGTTCAAGATCTACGACATTCAGGACGGCAAGGTACTCAACGAGCAGGTCGTGGGCACCGGCGGCACCGGCCACGGTGCCCTTGCGGGCCTGCTCGCCAACGGCGGCGTGGACACACTCATCTGCGGCGGCATCGGCGGCGGCGCCATCAACGCGCTTACCCAAGCCGGCATCACGGTATACGCAGGCGCCCAGGGTAGCTGCGACGCCTGCGTCGAAGCCCTTATCGCCGGCACGCTCGCACAAAACGGCGAGGCCACGTGCGGCTGCCACGGCCATCACGAGCACGAGGGTCACGAGGGCTGCGGCTGCCACTAACGGCACGGCACCGCGAGCTCAAGGCGCGACGCTAAGCGCAACCCAACAATCAAAGCCAACAACAAAGGCCACCCGGTAGCTTCCGAGTGGCCTTTGCCATATCAAGCTGGAATTACAGCCCTATTTCTTATTGCGCATCTGCGCTTCCATCTGGCGCAGCAGCTCCATATCGGACTTGGGACCGCCCGTGCCCAGGCCACCCATACCGCCCAGACCCATAGCGTCCAGGCCAGGGATATTGGGCATGCGCATCTTCTTGCCCTTCTTACCCTTTTTGCCCTTCTTGCCGCCGGCCTGCGCTTGATTGGCCATCGTGCGCATGCGGCCCATCATCTTGTTCATCTCGCCCCACTGCTTCATAAGGCTGTTGACCTCAGTGGGGGTTACGCCGGCGCCCTTGGCGATACGGGCGCGACGCTGGCCGTTGATAATGGAGGGGCGAAGGCGCTCCTCCTTGGTCATTGACATGATGATGGCCTCATTCTTGTCGAAGATGCCCTCGTCCAGGTTGCCGCCCATCTGGTTGAGCGCGCGCTGGCCACCGGGGAGCATACCCAGAATGCCCTTCATGCCGCCCATCTTTTTGACGGCTTTCATCTGGTCGAGCATATCGTTCATGGTAAAGCCCTCGCGCAGCATACGCTCGGCAGCTTCAAGCTGCTCTGCATCGGCTGCCTCCTGGGCCTTCTCGATGATGCCGACGACGTCGCCCATGCCCAGAATGCGCTTGGCCATGCGATCGGGATAGAACGGCTCCAGCGAATCGGGTTTCTCGCCCATGCTCACAAACTTGATGGGCTTGCCGGTCACCTGACGCACCGAAAGTGCGCCACCGCCACGGGCATCGCCGTCGAGCTTGGAGATAATCACACCGTCAAAGTCGGTGCGATCGGCGAAGGTCGAGACGACGTTGACGATGTCCTGGCCGGTCATGGCATCGACGACCATCAGCACCTGATCGGGCTTGACGGCCTTCTTGATGTCGACGGCCTCCTGCATCATCTGCTCGTCGATCTGCAGACGACCGGCGGTATCGACGATGACCACGTCACGCAGATGGTCGACGGCCTCCTGGATGGCGCCCTTGGCAATGTCGACCGGGTGCGCGCCGTCACCGCGGAAGACCGGCACGCCGATCTCGCCACCGAGCGTGGCCAGCTGGTCGGCAGCGGCGGGACGATAGACGTCGCACGCGGCGAGCAGCGGCGAGCGGCCCTGCTTCTTGAGCAGGTAGGCCAGCTTTACGGCAGCCGTGGTCTTACCGGAGCCCTGCAGGCCCACGAGCATGATGACATTGGGGATGCGGTTGCTAAAGACGAGCTTGCTCTCGGTGGAGCCGAGCATTTCGGTGAGCTCGTCGAGCACGATCTTGACGACGTTTTGCGCCGGCGACAGCGACTCCATGACCTCGGCGGTCATGCAGCGCTCCTTGGTCTTGGCAACGAACTCCTTGACGACCTTAAAGTTAACGTCGGCCTCGAGCAGCGCCATGCGAATATCGCGCATAGCCGAAGTAATATCGGCCTCGGTCAGCTTACCCTTACCGCGCAGGCGGTCAAATGTATCGTTGAGGCGATCGCTCAGGGAATCAAACACTGGTTACTCCTTAGTTGGACTCGCCCACCAGGGCGCGGCAGAAATCTTTGGCGTTAAACTCCTGCAGGTCATCGACCTGCTCGCCCACGCCGATGCGCAGGATCGGGAGCTTGAGCTTCTCGGCCACGGCCATGGCGATACCGCCCTTAGCCGTGCCGTCGAGCTTAGTCATGATAATACCGTCCAGGCCCAGCGCCTCGTTAAACTCGAGCGCCTGGTTCAGACCGTTCTGACCAGTGGCGGCATCGATCACAAGCACGACCGAGACAGGCATGGGACCAGCGGCCATATTGGCGGCGCGCTTACGGGTCACATTGACCACCTTGGCGAGCTCGCGCATGAGCTCGGGACTCGTGTGCAGGCGGCCGGCGGTATCGATGAGCACCAGGTCGCTGCCGCGCTTATCGGCCTCGTCGAGCACGTCATAGCACACGCTCGCCGGATCGGAGCCGCGGTCACGCTTGATAACCGGTACGCCGGCACGCTGACCCCACACATCGAGCTGCTCGATGGCAGCGGCGCGGAAGGTGTCGGCCGAACCGATCACCACGTTC
>CAUAJB010000082.1 GCA_958429225.1 uncultured Collinsella sp. | reverse complement strand
GAACCTGCGACATCCTGCTCCCAAAGCAGGCGCGCTACCAAACTGCGCCACGTCCCGAAGGTGTTGAGCAGCTAAGGTCTAAACCTTGCGTGTCCCAAAGCGAAGGAAATTATAAGGGAGACTCCCCGCCCGTGCAAGCATTGATGCCTTAGCTCCTCGAATGTGCAACAAAACGACTATGGAGCAGGCCGATCACAAAGGCAACCACGGCGACCGGCGCCCACGCAGCTCCAATGTCCGCCAGCGGCAACGCATCGAACGGCAGCCACGCGCCCGCAAAGAACGCATCGCGGACCGAAGTGATTACGCTCTGCACCGCGACAACGCCGCCGACCCAGACCCACACCTGCGGATGCGCGTCGCAAAAGCCGTGCATCAGGCCCATAAGTACCAGCACAATGGCAACGGGATACAGGGCATTAAGCATAGGCACCGAGAACATAAGAATCACGTCGAGGCCCACGTTGGAGAGCACGCATGAAAACGCCGCGAACACAAAGGCGAGCATCGCGAAGGGACGGCGCATGGCCTCCTCGGAAACCTCCGCTCCCCCTTCGACCACATACGTCTCGCAGAAGTAACGCGAGCAGCAGCTGATAAGGCCAATACACACATTCATGCAGGCGAGGAAGAAAATCGCAAAGACGACAACCGTGCCAGCAAGACCAAAGTGCATAGAGGCCGAACGCGCAAGGATCGCGGCGCCGTTGGTGGCGTCGGGCATAACCGTGCCGAGCTGCATACCGGCAAGCGCCAGGCCGCAGTAGATGATGGCCATGAGCACGCCGGCGATCACACCCGAACGCGAGATCTCGAAGGCCACGCGCTTATCGTCGGTTACGCCGAGCTCGTGGATGGTCTCGGCGATGATGATGCCAAAGGCGAGCGACGCGAGCAGGTCCATGGTCTGGTAGCCGGTCAAAAAGCCCTGCACGGCAGCACCGGCATTGTAGGGGGCCTGCGGAGCGGCAGCGGGACCCAACGGCGAGACCACGGCGGCACCCACGACCAGCACGATGAGCGCAATGAGCGCGGGGCCCGTAATGCGCCCGAGCACGCGCGTGATAACGCCCGGACGCAGCGTGAGCGCAAACGCGACGACAAAGAAACCGACGGCAAACACCAGGCGAGCCGTGCCGAGCGAAACGCCCTCGGGCAGCAGCGGCACCAGCATCTCGAAGGCCGTGGAACTCGTGCGCGGAATAGCCAGGCACGGGCCGATCGCTAAATAGACCGCCGCGACAAAGAACTCACCGAACTTGGGGTGCACGCGGCCGGCAAGCTCGCGCGCCGTTCCGGCAAGCGCCACGGCGATAAAGCCCATGACGGGCAGGCCGATGGCGGCGATGAGAAAGCCGAGCATGGCGAGCGGCGTGGCAGAACCTGCCTGCAGCGCCAGCAGTGGCGGAATAATGAGGTTACCGGCGCCAAAGAGCATCGAGAACAGGGCGATGCCGACGGTAACGACATGGTCGGAGCGTAGACCACGCGGGGCGGATGAGGCCATGAGAGCACCTTTCGGATCGAAACAAAAACGGGACGGGCAAAAACACCCGTCCCGCAAGTATAAACGGTCTAGCAGCTTTAGCAGGCTAAATCGCGCAAAGCGTCAATCGCGGTGTCGACTTCCTCGTCCGTGTTGAAATACCCAAACGAGAAGCGAACGACACCCTGGCGCTCGGTCCCGAGCGCGCGGTGCATGAGCGGAGCGCAATGGGCGCCGGGGCGCGTCGCAATCCCCCACCCCTGCATGAGCGCATCCGAGATCTCGGCAGAGTCGATATCACCCACGTTGAGTGAAACGATCGCCGAGCGCACGGGCTGGTCAAACGCACCGTAGAGCGCAATGCCGGGGATTTCGCGAACACCGGCGAGGAAGCGATCAGCGAGCGCACGCTCGTGGGCAGCGATCGCTTCGACCCCGCCTTGTGCCTCGATAAAGTCGAGACCGGCAGAAAGTCCCGCGATGCCGTGACCGTTGAGCGTACCGGCCTCCAGGCGCGTGGGCCACTCAAGTGGCTGCAGCGCATCGAAGCTGTGCACGCCCGTGCCGCCCATAGCCCACGGAGCCACGTCAATGCCCTCCGCCACGGCCAGGCCGCCGGTCCCCTGCGGACCCATGAGCCCCTTGTGGCCGGTAAAGCACACGACGTCGAGCCCCATGGCCTGCATATCGATATGCGCCGTACCGGCAGACTGAGAGGCATCGACGATCACCAGCGCGCCGGCCGCATGGGCGATGGCCGCCACACGCACAATGTCGACAGCGTTGCCGGTCACGTTGGAGGCGTGTGTCACAACCACGGCACGCGTACCGGGCGTGACTAGCCGCTCGAGCTCGTCGTAGTCGAGCGCGCCGCTTACGTCACAGCCCGCATGCTCAACGGTCACACCCCGCTCCGCTGCCAGGCGGTTGAGCGGACGCAGCACGGAGTTGTGCTCGAGCACCGTCGTGACCATGCGGTCGCCGGGGCGCACCACGCCACAGATGGCGGTGTTGAGCGCCGCCGTAGAGTTGGGCGTAAAGCACACATGGTCCGCCCTCGGGCAACCTAAAAGGAGCGCGAGCTTGGCACGGCAACCGTGAATCGTACGAGCGGCATCGAGGGCACCCGACGTGGCGCCGCGCCCGGCATTGCCAAGCGAGCACATCGCCTGCGTCACGGCATCGATGACCGTCTGCGGCTTGTGCATGGTCGTCGCCGCGTTATCCAGGTAGATCATCGCACGACCTCCCACATATCAATCACGGTATAGCCCTCGGCAGGAACGCCCGCCGCGGCGAGTTCGCCGCGCAGCAGCTCCTCATCGGCAGGCGACGCCTTCCACGCCAGACCGCAGCCGGCAGCGACCTCCCCGGGCACGGGAATCGTTCGCCCAGGAAGGCCGCGCTCGATGCACAGGGACTCGCAACCCATGACGGCCGCCGTGGTGGGAAACGTTATGACAAGCGCCGGGCGTTTCTCCCTCATGGCAACTCCAACCAATACGCTACGGACGCACGACGCGCACGGCCTGCTCCATCTTCTCCACGATCACGTACATGTTGGTGACCTCGCCCACCGCGAGCTGGTCTTTAATGCCATAGTGGTCGAGGCAGGTACCGCAGGTAAGGATCTCGACACCCTGCTCGGCCAGGCCCTTCAGGTCATCGAGCACCGGCGAGCCCTCGACGGTGAGCTTGGCGCCGCCGTTGTAGAACAGCATGGTCGCGGGCAGCTCCTCCTGCTGCGTCACGGCAAAGATAAACGCCTTCATGAGTTTGTGGCCCAGCTCGTCGTCGCCGCGGCCCATGCAGTCGGTGTAGACGGAAATGACGAGCTTGCCCTTGCCGGCGCTGGCATCACAGAAGGCAGCGCCATCCTGCTCGGGATCGGCCACGGCAACGGCACCGGCGGTCGCGACAGTCACGCGCCACTCGGCGTCAGAAACCTTCTCGACCGAGGCCGTGCACCCCTTCTCCTGCGCCATCTTGGAGATGTTCTTGACGGCGGTCTCGTTATCGACCGAGGTCACCACGGCACCCTCGCCATCGAGCTGTTTGAGCGCCTTAAGCGTCTTGACGACGGGCAGCGGGCAGGCATCGCCCATGGCATTGACTTCAATCTTGGTAGACATAGTTACATCCTTTCAAAAGGGACCGCCCAGAACAGTAGGCAGTCGCATAAACGGTTTTCCTTAATGCACAACGTGGACGGCAGGACCGCCCGGCTCCGCCTCGCACACGCGCCCGACAACGGCCGCGATGCGCCCCTCGGCACGTAAACGGCGCGCAAGCTCATCCACATCGGCAGCAGGCGCCGCAATAAGCAAACCACCCGAAGTCTGCGGATCGTACAGCGCATCCAACATGCCCGGCTCCAGCTCATCGTCAGCCGTCACGCGCGGGCCAAAGAAGTCCTGGTTGCGGTAGGAGCCCGCGGGGATAATGCCCAGACGCGCCATGTCGAGCACCTGGTCAAAGAGCGGCACCGACCCCGACGTAAGCTCGATCTGCACGCCCGAGCCCTCGGCCATCTCGCACGCGTGCCCGATCAGGCCAAAGCCCGTAATGTCGGTGCAGCCGTGAAGCTCAAGTCCCTCGGCCAGACGAATCGGCGCCTCGTTGAGGGTTCGCATCGAGTCAAACATGGCTGCGGCCTCGTCCTGCTCGATAAGCTCGCCCTTAATGGCCGTGGTGATGATGCCCGAGCCGATCGCCTTGGTCAGCAGCAGAACATCGCCCACGCGTGCGCCGCTGTTAGCGAGCATGCGATCGAGCGGCACAAAACCGCTCACGGACAGGCCGTACTTGGGCTCGTCGTCGTTGATGGTGTGGCCGCCCGCGATGGTGCAGCCGGCCTCGACGCACTTGTCGGCGCCACCCGCCAAAATCTGCCCGGCAACCTCAACGCCCAGGCAACTGGGTATGCAGAGCAAGTTCATGGCATGGCTCGGCCGCCCACCCATGGCATAGATGTCCGACAGTGAGTTTGCCGCGGCAATCTGGCCAAACAGAAACGGGTCGTCGACCATCGGTGGGAAGAAGTCGATGGACTGCACGAGGCCCAGGTTCTCCCCTACGCGGAAGACGCTCGCATCGTCAGAGGTATCGAACCCCACGAGCAGGTTGTCGTTATGCACATTGGGTAAATCGCCCAGGACCTGGGCGAGGGCTCCGGGAGCCAACTTAGCGGCTCAACCGCTCGCGGCCGTCATAGACGTGAGCTTAATCTGATCGTCAGCCATACGAACCCCCTTCCAACAAAACAACGACTTTAAGTATACGCCCCAGGCACGCTTCCCAAGAGACCGCCGACGGCTCGAACGTCGAAGGCGGCTCCGCAAGCGCCTGCGCGATAGCATCTGCCAGTGCGCGCTCAAACAACGGAAGGTCGGCCGCCACGGGCGTGTCGACATCCGTCATACGCGGCGACGCCACCCACGTCACGGGAGCACCGGGAAGCATCGCCTCCATCCAGGGACGAACGCCGGGCAAATCGGTCGCCACAACTTTGCAGCCGCACGCGAGAGCCTCGATCGTCACGAGCGGCAGACCCTCGTAAAACGAAGGCAGCACAAAGACGTCGGAACTGCGGTAGGCACGCACGAGCCCATCGCTATCCAGGCGCCCCGCCAGCGCCACCGGCACATTCGAGGCCGCAGCCAAGCGCTCGATACGCGCGTACTCGGCATTGTCCCCGCGGCCGCCCACAAGTACCAAGCCAGATGGGCGGACGCCATCGTCAATCGGCAATGACACGGCTCGGACCAGCGACTCGACGCCCTTTTTAAAGCAAATCTTGCCCACGTACACAAGCGATCCCGGCTGCCTCGCCACGCTTGCGTCGCGGCAGAAGACGCGATGGTCGTAGCCCGTCCCAATCACGTGGATGCGATCGGTATCGACGCCGCACACCAGGCCAATCTGCTCAGCCTGCTCAGCATGGAGCGCAAAGACGGCATCGAGCCGACGAACCGCACTTACGATGCGATCGCGCTCGAGCGCATGCGAACGCAGCTGGCGCAGGTCGGTCGAATGGCACACGGCAACAACCGGCACGCCCCGGACGCACTCGCGCGCCAATGCGGTCACCAGATACAGGTGATGGCAGAGCACCAGATCGGGCTGAAACTCAGCCACCGCCCGATCGATTGCAGCAGCAAATGCCCGCTCAAATGCCTTGAGCATCGAAGGCGTCAGGTCACGATAACGCGTAGAGGGATAGGGCATGACATCGGACATACCGCAGATGGGAAACGGCAGCTCGGGCGACTCGAACGGTACGGCAAACACGGCAGCACGCCGGTCCAGCTCGTCTTGAGTATCACCCGGTGCCGCGCCGCAAAGCACGGCGGCGCGATGCCCCGTCTCGATCTGCTCGCGCACGAGCGCGGCAAGGTAGGTGCCGCTGCCGGTGCTTTCTGGTTTTTGTGCCGAGATATTGAGGATGCGCATGTCGCGGTACACCCCTAGGCCAAGGCAGCGGCGCGGACAGCCGCGCCGATCGCTCCGGCAAAGCGAGCCTGGGGCGAGGTGGTCAACGGCGACCCCAGTAGCTCGCCCAACCGTTCAACGACATAGGCGTTTTCGCACAGACCGCCGGTCAGATAGTACGGGGCGCCCGCGGCCTGCCCGGCCATGGTCGCCACGCGCGAAACCACGCTGTCGATCACGCCACGCGCAATGTTCTCGCGCGGCTCACCGCGACCGATGAGGCTGATGACCTCGCTTTCGGCAAACACCGTACACATGCTGCTGATCTTGGTGGGCTCACCGGAACGCGCCAGGTCAGCCATCTGCTGCTGGGAAATGCCTAGGCGGTCGGCCATGATCTCCAAAAAGCGCCCCGTTCCGGCAGCGCACTTGTCGTTCATGGCAAATTTGGCCACGCGGCCGCCTTTAAGCTGGATGACCTTGGTGTCCTGACCACCCACATCGATCACGGTACCGTGATCGCCAAACAGACGCACGGCACCGGTGCCGTGGCAGGTAATCTCGGTCACGACCTTATGCGCATAGGGCACGGCGACACGACCGTAGCCGGTCGCGATCACGCGCGCGTCGTCGGCCGCCACGTCATAGCCAGCCGCTGCCAGTGCCTCGC
>CAUAJB010000081.1 GCA_958429225.1 uncultured Collinsella sp. | reverse complement strand
CAAGCGACCGGCGGACGCCATAATGAGAGGGTCAACTTCGCAGAAAGGCCCCACCGCATGTCAGACAGCACCACCGAGGCCGCGCTCGACGCCAACGCCGTCGACGAAGGCCCCAACGGCCACGGCTCGCTCGGGCGGCTCATCCCCTGGCCCGACGAGTCCACCTACCCCAACATCCCCGCCGACGAGGCCCTCGAGCTCTTTCTGGGCTGGGTCGAGTCTCGCGGCATAGAGCTGTGGCCCCACCAGGAGGAGGCCCTCCTGGACCTCGCGGCCGGAGACAACCTCATCCTGGGCACGCCCACCGGCTCCGGCAAGTCCATGGTTGCCCTGGGCCTTGCTTTCATGAGCGTCTGCACGGACCGCCGCTCCTACTACACCGCCCCCATCAAGGCCCTGGTCAGCGAGAAGTTCTTTGACTTCGTCGAGCTCTTTGGCAAGGAGAACGTCGGCATGATCACCGGCGACGCCTCCATCAACGCCGATGCGCCCATCATCTGCTGCACGGCCGAGATCCTGGCCAACCAGGCGCTCCGCGAGGGCGAGAAGTGCGACGTGGGCTGCGTTGCCATGGACGAGTTCCACTTCTATGCGGACCCCGACCGCGGCTGGGCCTGGCAGGTACCGCTGCTCACCCTGCCCCACACGCAGTTTATGCTCATGAGCGCCACGCTCGGCGATGTCACCGCCATCGCCGCCTCGCTCGAGAAGCACACCGGCGCTACCTGTGACTTGGTCGTCGATGCCCCACGCCCCGTGCCGCTGAGCTACGACTATGTGACGACCTCCCTCGAGGGCACGGTCGAGCTCGCCATGCGCCGCGGCGAGGCCCCGCTCTATATCGTGCACTTTAGCCAGGATGCCGCCCTTGCGACGGCACAGTCGCTCGCCAACTTTGGCATCGCTAGTAAGGAGCAGCGCGAGGCCATTAAGGAAGCTGCCAAAGGCACGAGCTTCTCGACGGCCTTTGGCAAGATTCTCAAGCGCCTGCTCGGCTGCGGCGTCGGCGTGCACCATGCTGGCATGCTGCCGCGCTATCGCCTGCTGGTCGAGCGCTTGGCGCAGCAGGGTCTGCTGCCCGTCATCTGCGGCACCGATACGCTCGGCGTCGGCATCAACGTACCCATCCACACCGTGGTGCTCACCGCGCTCACCAAGTTCGATGGCTACAAGATGCGTCGTCTGCGCGCCCGCGAGTTCCACCAGATTGCCGGTCGCGCCGGCCGCTCGGGCTTTGATACCGAGGGCATGGTGATTGCCGAGGCACCCGAGCACGAGATCGAGAATGCCAAGCTTATGGCCAAAGCGGGCGACGACCCCAAAAAGCTCCGTAAGATTAAAAAGAAAAAGGCCCCCGAGGGCTTTGTCACCTGGAACAAGCAGACCTTTGAGCGCCTGATCGAGACGCAGCCCGAAACGCTCAAGCCACGCCTGCGCATCACACACTCCATGGTGATTAGCGTGGTCGAACAGGGCGGCGACGCTCGCGCCCGCGTGCACGACCTCATCGAGACGAGCTTGCAGACCCCCGAGGAAAAGGCCAAGCTCGAGGTTCGCGCCGACGAAATCTTCGCCACGCTCATCGATTCCGGCGTCGTCGTTCGCACCGAGGTGCCGACCGCGCCCGACGCCCCGACTGACGCCGCACCAGACATCGACTATGCACTGACGGTCGATCTGCCCGAGGACTTTGCGCTCGACCAGCCGCTCTCGCCGTTTTTGCTTGCCGCGCTGGAGCTGCTCGACCCCGAGAGTGAGACCTATACCATGGATCTGATCTCGATGGTCGAGGCAACGCTCGAGGATCCCAAACAGGTGCTGCGCGCACAGGAGCGCGCAGCACGTGATCGTGCTATGGCCGAGATGAAGGCCGACGGCGTCGACTATGAGGAGCGTCTGGAGCGCATTCAGGACGTCACGTACGAAAAGCCGCTCGAGGATTTGCTCGACGCCGCCTTTGACAAGTACTGCCAGGAAGTGCCCTGGGCAAACGACTACCAGCTCTCTCCCAAGAGTGTCCTGCGCGATATGCTGGAAAGCGCGAGCGATTTTAAGGGTTACATTCAAAAGCTCGGCATCGCCCGCTCCGAGGGCATTTTACTGCGCTACCTGGCAGAGGCCTACCGTTCACTCGACCGTACCGTGCCCATCGAGAAGCGCGACGAGCGCCTGCGCGACATTATCTCGTGGCTGGGCTTTGTGGTGCGCTCGGTGGACTCGAGCCTGGTGGACGAGTGGGAGAACGCCGGCAACCCGGCAGCCCTCGATGCTGCGCCGCCGCAGGGCATCGACGAGGTCGTGGCGGACCGTCGCGGCTGCACGCTGTTGGTGCGCAACGCGCTCTTCCGTCGCGTGACCCTTGCCGCCCGCGAGCACGTTCGCGACCTAGGCGAGCTCGACGACGGCTGGGGCATGGGCGAGATCCGCTGGCAAAAGGCACTCGATGCCTACCATGAGCAGCACGAGGAAATCCTCACCGATGGAGATGCCCGCAGCGCCGCGATGTTTTCCATCGATGAGTCCGACGAGAAGACCGCGCACGTATGGCATGTGCACCAGATTTTTGCCGACGAGGATGGCGACCACGACTTTGGCATCATGGGCGACGTCGACCTGGATGCCACGCAAGACGGCGGCGAGGTCATCTTCAAGAACTACCGCGTGGGCTTTATCGAGGACCTGCTCGAGGACTAGCCGAACATACCGAAACGAAACGGGGCCGTTGACAATTTCGCCAGCGGCCCCGCTTTTGCACTATCCGCTATACCTTACTCGGCATCCTCGATCTCATACGAATCCGCCTCGGCGGGCTCATCGTTTGTCTCTGTCGCAGCCCCGCGTGCCTCGTCAAACGCTGCTTTCATGGTCTTGTTGCCCCACGTGAGCTTGCGAATGGTAAGATCGTCGGCCTTCTTGTTGGCTAGGCGCAGATTGTTCTCGGAGGACAGCAACGCCTCCTTGGTTTTCTGCAGATGGCTAATCGTCTTGTCGATCTCATCAATCGCCGTTTGGAACTTTCGGCTCGCGATCTCGTAGTTGCGACCGAAATCATTCTTGAACTTTTCCATCTTGGCTTCGAAGTTCGTGACGTCGATATTCTGCTGTTTGTACTCCGCCAGCTCCTGCTTATAGCGCAGCGAACCCATGGCGGCGTTGCGAAGAAGCGTGATCATGGGAATAAAGAACTGTGGGCGAATCACGTACATCTTCTCGTAGCGATAGCTCACGTCCACGATGCCGGCGTTGTAAAGCTCGCTCTCGGGTTCGAGCAACGTGCAGAGCACCGCGTACTCACAGCCTTTCTGGCGACGATCGTGATCGAGTTTCTTAAAGAAGTCCTCGTTTTTATGTTTGGTCGCGGTCTCGTCGTTCTCGTTTTTCATCTCGAACATAATCGAAATGACCTCGTTACCGCTTGCGTCGCACTCGCGGAAGATAAAGTCGCCCTTGGTGCCCTCGGACGCATCGTTATCCTTCTCGAAGTACGCGTTAGGAAACGCCGTCATGCGCAGACGGTTAAACTCGGTCTCGCAGTGCTGCTCGAGCGACTCGCCCACCATCTTGGTGGACAGGCGGACCTTCATGTCCTTAAGGCGCTCGATCTCTTCATCCTTGTAGCGAATCAGGTCATCGCTCGCACGCTTGGCCTGCGCAAGCTCGAGCTCGTGTGCCGCCTTGGCCTGTTCCTCGCGAGAATCGCGCACCGCCAGCTCGCTCGTCAGTTTGGCACGTGCCTCATCGCGCTCTCGCTCCGCCGCGGCGACCGCCTCTGACAGGTTCATTTTTGCCATCAGTTCCTGCTCGCGCAGCTGGGCACGCAGGCCCTCGGCCTCTTGCTCAGACTGAGCCTTTGCGGCGGAAAACTTCTCTTGCGCCTTCGCGCGATAGTCAGTAAGCGCGCGCTCGGCCTCGCTGCGAGCGGCATCGAGCTCACGCTGCGACTCTGCCGCGGCAGCGGCAAGCGCCATCTCCTGGGCTTTGTCCGCCGCGGCGAGCCTGGCCTGCAGCTCGGCAATCTGAGCGTCGCGCGCAGCTAAATCGTTTTGAGCAGCGTTGCGCGCCGCCGACTCGGCAAGCTTTGCTTCGTCATCTTTGCGCCCAAGCTGCGCACGCAGGCTATCAATCTCACGCTGGAGTTCGGCATTTTCCTTTTGAGCATTGGCTCGTGCCTCTACCGCCGCGCGCTGGCTTGCACTCTCGCGCTCTGCGGCAGCGCCCTCGAGCTTAGCGCGCAGCTCGGCAAGCTCAGCATCGCGCTTGGCAACCTCTTGCGCCAGTTTCTGATCCGCAGTGTTCTTCTGCTCGACAAGCTGAGCGTTGCGCTGAGACTCTGCCTTTTGCAAGGCAGCCGTCGAACGCGAGCGCTCAAGCTCCAGCGCTTGCTCGCCCTCGCGCTGGACTGCCTTCACACGCTCGTCCAGGTCGCGCGAAAACTCGGCATCGCGTACTTGCTTGACGATATCCGCATAGCCGGACGCATCGACCTTAAAAACTTCGCCGCAATGCGGGCACTTAATCTCGTTCATAGCAGCTCCTCGATGGACGCAAATTTCGACCGCCTACACTCTACCGCGCCGCACGGACAAAAAAGGCGCCGCTGCCATAATGGCAACGGCGCCAGAGCCACCACAAAGGTGCCTGTCCCCTTTGTGGTGGCTCTGGCGCCCTATAACCCAAAGAAGCTAAGAATCTGATCACGGCTTACGGGCCTGTACTCGTTGGCATCGAGACCGACATCGTAGCGAAAGATAGGGCGCTCGCGATCGCGGTTGCGCGCGTTGGTGCGGTCTCCCCTGCTGTGGATATGCCCGTGCAGCATGATGGCGCCACGTGCCTTGCCATTCCAGCTAAGCATGGGGTAGTGGCTCATAACCAGACGATGGCCCTTGGCATAGCCGGGAGCAACCTCCAAGTAATCACGCACGTCTTCCCAGATTTGGGGCGCAGCTGGATCTTCCCAGTCGCTGTCATGGTTACCACGGACGAGCGTCACATTCTGGCATTCGATGCGCTCGCGCAGGCGCACCGCCTCCGCCAGGGGTAAACGATAGGTAAAGTCTCCCAAGATATAGAGGCGGTCGTCCACAGCCACACACTCATTGATGGCATCGATGACCTTGCGGTTCATCTCCTCGACCGAATCAAACGGTCGATCCATGTCGTGCAAGATATTCGTATCGCCCAGGTGCAGGTCGGCGGTAAACCACATCATCGTCTATGCCCTCATTTCGCAACGTGTTCAACTCGTGCTAAGTATACAGACGTAGCGATGCGGCGGTTATCCAAAGAGCCCGCCGAACAGTCCGCGGCGGCGCTTGTCTTGCTTTTTCGAAGCGTCACCCTGAGTTTTCTTGTCCTGCCGTTTCCTACGGTCCTGCCCCAACTCATCGTCATCGAGTAGCATATCCCACCCAAACGGATCATCTGTCAGATCGAACAGGTCATCGTCATCAAACATGGCAGCCTCCATTGCCGACTAGCGAGCATCCACCACATAGAGCCCAACGCGCACCTGATGCCACGGGCTGCGCTCGGGGGCGACCTGTTGCACACGGGCCTCAAATACGTCCTCGTGGCCGTAATACATCATCAAGGACAGCGGGCCGACCTCGTTTCCCGGAACATAGCCAAGCTTGGTGTTGCCGTAGTAGATCGCAACCGCCTCGGGGTCATGGGGATTATCGCGCTCGGCACACAGCGTCAGTTTATCGCCCGCTTTAAGATCGCCCAGGACCAAGGCGCCATCGGCATACTGAAATCCTGCAATGTGAAATGACAGAAGAACACGTGAAGGCTCGTACATAGCAGCTCCTCTAACAGCCGGATAAATCGGCGCTTAACCGTACTGAGAAGCTTACGGGCCCGTGCGGACACAAATTCACCCACTCGCGCCTTTCACCCAGTTGCCGCAACGCTTGCGAGACAGAGCGCTTGCAGATAAGATAGGGGTACGGATGGCACCCGTTGCAGCGGGTCTTGCCAACTCCGATACACGTTTTCATCGTGAGAAGTGGCCGTCTTCGCTTACGCGGGGGCGGCTATTTCATTCGGCCGATAAACAGGCCGAGTTCGATAGCCGCGATTAACAACGCCAGTAACGAAATAACATCGCTTACGTTCATACCAATTCCCTTCTAAAGGGAGTTGGCCCATCCGTACCCCATAGCAGTAGTCTAACGTAAATGGCAGGTAATAGGAACACTTGTTCGTATTACCTGCCATTTCCTAATGCACAAACATGCGCACGAATTTGTGTTTCCAGCTTGCGTAGGGCGCATACCGAAACGGCACGTCCAACCACGTTGCCTTGTTCACGATGCTCTTCTTGTGGCTAAACGTATCGAAACTCTCGCGGCCATGGTACTGCCCCATACCGCTCGCTCCCATGCCGCCAAAGCCCATATGGCTCGTAGCCAGATGCATGATGGTGTCGTTAACGCAGCCGCCGCCAAAGGGCACGTAGCGCACAAAGCGCTGCTGAACCGCGCGATCCTGACTAAAGATATACAGGGCCAGCGGCGTCGGACGATCCGTAATAAACGTCTCGGCCTCGTCTAGGCTCTCAAACGTCAGCACCGGCAAGATGGGGCCGAAAATCTCCTCCTGCATCACGGCGTC
>CAUAJB010000080.1 GCA_958429225.1 uncultured Collinsella sp. | reverse complement strand
GACAGGAACGGCAGCATGAGCTGGTTGGCTGCGGGCACGGCGGAGTGCGCGTAGATCATGGTCTTGTCGGGGTCGATACCGCAGGCAAGATAGTCCATGACCATGCTGTACACGTTGTCCTGGATGTGCTCGGTCGTGTCGCGGTCAGTGATGACCTGGTAGTCGGCGATGAGCACGTTGGTCTTGGCGCCCATGTTCTGCAGCTCAACACGGCCCTTGAGGGTACCGAAGTAGTGGCCCAGGTGCAGACGGCCGGTGGGGCGATCACCGGTGAGCATGGTGAACTTCTCGGGCGTATTGGCCAGGCCCTCGCGAATGGCGTTGCTCTTTTGCAGCGCGACTTCGTAGCTGTTCTCGTTTGGCATGATTGCTCCTAACGTATGTTCATGGGTCAAGATGATAACGCGTTTATTGGAGGGGCGGGACGTAAGTAGGCGAGGGGCGGGAGAGGGGTGGCTTGTGCGATGGGCGCGGCGCGCCCGCGCTTGGCCAACGGTGCCTTGGCACATCCTCGGCAGCTTGCCCTAGAGCTTGTGGTGGCGCTCTTCTTTGCGCTCCTCGGCTGCCTGCTCCTCCTGCTTAAAAGCGGGGTCGTCGGGGGTGACCAGTTCGTCCTCGTGCGTGCGCTTGTTGTAATGGTGGCGCAGCACGGGCTCAAACAGATGTAGATGCTTGGCAAAGGCCGCCGAGCCAATGGCGAGCACGGTAAAGATGAGCACGCGCATGGGAACCTCGACCTGGTTGATCGCGGCGGCACCGGCCGAAAGCATGATGCACCAGGCGTAGATGAGCAGCACGGCTTGCTTTTGGTTGTAGCCCTCTTGGATCAGGCGGTGATGGATGTGGCCCTTGTCGGCCTGCCCGATGCTAATGTGGGCGCGCTTGCGGCGCACGATGGCGCTGAACGTATCGATGATGGGCACGCCGGCCACGATGAGCGGGATGATGAGCGAGGTGAGCGCGGCGGTGCGACTCACGTTGAGCAGCGAGATGGAACCCAGCGCAAAGCCCAGCAACAGCGACCCCGAGTCGCCCAAGAAGATGCTGGCGGGGTTGAAGTTGTAGCGCAAAAAGGCCAGACAGGCGCCAAAGAGCGCAATGGAGAGCGCGGCGGCGTCGATGCGGCCCGAGAGAACGGCCATCGAAAACATGGTGAACGACGCGATGCCGCAGATGCCTGTGGCCAAGCCGTCGAGGCCGTCGATGAGGTTAATGATGTTGGTGAATGCCACCAGATAGATCACGGTAATGGGGTAGGCGAGCCATCCGAGCATGATTTCGCCGGGAGCAAACGGGTTGACGATGACGCCGATTTTTAGGCCGCCCATGCAGGCGATAAGCGCGGCGAGGACCTGTCCGGCCAGCTTTTGCTTGGGCGTGAGCTGGAAGACGTCGTCGATGGCGCCGGTCGCAAAGATGACGGTAAAGGAGAGCGCCAGCATGGGATAGCTAATGTGAAGGCGCGGGTGCGGCACCAGGACGGGTGGCCAGCCTAGGTACCAGGTGCCAAGGATTTGCACAATGCAGGCAACGACCAGGCCCAAAAATACCGCCGTTCCGCCCAAACGCGGGATGGGCTTGGTGTTGATGCGGCGCTTAGAAGGATAGTCGACGGCATCGAGCTTAATTGCCAAGCGCTTGACCAGGGGCACCGCGAGGAAGGTCGTGATAAAAGCCGCCGCTGCCACGCATAGGTACGGTATGTAGCTCGGGGATGAAGCCATGAATCTAAAAACCGCCAAGCGTCGAAGGAAAAGGTCAGAAGAACGCCATGCGCAAAGGGCATAGCCGAACCATAATACTCGACCAAGGGGGGTGCATGTAATTGCACGCAGCGATAATCACGCGCTTACCAGATATTGGGATGTTGTCGATGGCTTGTCGGGATGCCGGCGGGGATCCATATGGACTGTATGGTGATTTTCGGCAAAAGAAAACCACCCCCCACGTTACGAAAATGAACCCACCTAAAACAGGTGGGTGCCCTCATCGACTGTTCCAGCGTCCTTAACAACGAAGGATACCTGTACTAGGTACGACTGTGTGGGCTCCCTAAATAAACGCGACGGTTCACCCAGTTGCTCCGCGGGGGGCGGAATACCTACATCATAAAGCGGCACTTTATCGATTCCAGTCTTGACATTACAAAAATCGTGTCGGACGATTACGGCGCCTTAGGGACGGAGCCGTCTATGCGGCCTGGCCCTTTACGTTTGAGCTGCTGAATCGTTGTTTTGGAGCATGTTTTTATGCCGACGTCGTTGACCGAACTTTTTTCGCCCGCCTGCCATTTGTGTCCGCGCCGTTGCGGTGCGGCGCGCGATGAGGGCGCGCGCGGCGTATGCGGTGCTAACGACACGCTCAGGGTGGCCCGCGCGGCGCTTCATATGTGGGAGGAGCCGCCTATCTCGGGCGAGGCCGGTTCGGGCACGATCTTCTTTAGCGGTTGCTCGCTTAAATGTATCTACTGCCAGAACCACGAGATCTCGACCGGCAATTTTGGCCTTGAGATTTCGCCTGAGCGCCTGGTCGAGATTATGCTGGAACTGCAGGACCAGGGTGCCAACAACATCAATTTGGTGACGGCGACGCACTATGCGCACCTGTTGCCTGCCGCGATTGCCGCGGCACGGGCGCGCGGGCTGGTCATCCCAATTGTCTACAACACGAGCGGTTATGAGCGCGCGAGTGCCGTGGCGGCGCTCGGCGACCTGGTCGATGTGTGGCTTACCGACTTTAAATATGCCGATGCCGGGCTTGCGCAGTCGCTCTCTCATATAAAGGATTACCCGCGTGTGGCCGTGTCGGGCCTGGCCCAGATGGCGCGCGAGATCGAGCGCCGCGGGGGAGAGTTGGTGGACGACGAGGGGCTCATGAAGCGCGGCATCATCGTGCGCCACTTGGTACTGCCGGGGCATGCGGAAGACTCGTGCCGCGTGTTAGACCTGGTGTGGCAGACGGTGGGCGACGTGCCGATCTCGGTCATGAACCAGTACACGCCCAATGCGCTTATGCGCGAGCAGGGCGGCGACCTGGCGCGTGCCGTGACGCGCGAGGAGTACGAGCAGGTGCTCGACCATGCCGACGACTTGGGCTTTACGACGATGTTCTGGCAAGAGGGCGGCGCGGTAGACGAGAGCTTCACCCCGGCCTTCGACACCACCGGTGTTCTTACCAGCGCAAAGTAGTGCGTTCGTCGATGATTTTTCTGGGACGGGGATTAAATAATCATCGAGAGGATCGCCTGTTCGAGAAGTTGTCAAAATAGCCGCGCTCCAAAAAGACTGGTTATTGGGCGTTGACAGTTGGCGAGCCGTAGGTAAAATATCGACTTGTCCTGGGGACGTAGCTCAGTTGGGAGAGCGCTGCCGTCGCATGGCAGAGGCCGAGGGTTCGACTCCCTTCGTCTCCACCCTTGGATTTGATAAGCCGCTGACATTGTGTCGGCGGCTTTTTTTAAAAGAAAGGGCTATACCATGGCCGAGCTTGAGTCCCAACCATTGTCCGACGAGGAGCGCGCCGAGTTGGAAGAGCTCCGCGCTGAGAAGGCCCGCCGCGAGGCTCGGGAAGAGGCCCGTCGCGAGCGTGAGGAGCTGGCTGCCCTGCGTGCCGAGCGTGCGAAGGCCGAGGAGGTCGCCTCGAACGCTGCATCCGAGCGCAAGCCCGCGCCCGCACCCAAGCCCGCTACCGCGAAGCCTGCACCTGCCGCGCCCAAACCTCAGCCTAAAAAGGCCGCTCGTCCCAAGTCCGTCGAGCCCAAGCCGAGCCGTGACGAGATGACCTTTGCCCAGCGCATGGTTACCTCCAAGGAGCCTACGGGCGAGAACGAGATCCCTGGCATGGCGCCGGCTCAAAAAATCATCATTGTCCTTGCCCTCATCGCGTTTGTCATCTTTATGGGCTACACGATCCTGACCAGCATGGGCCTGCTCTAACCGATTTGCATCGGGCGTCATGTCCGCATGCTCTGCTCTCGTCCAACCTTCATATTCTGCACCACACATTCGAAAGGTCGCCCCATGGCTTTGACCGACATCTCTCATCCCACCGACATTGCAATGCTCACCGATCTGTACGAGCTCACTATGGCCCAGGGCCTGTGGGAGAGCGGCAAGGCCAATGAACAGGGTTGTTTTACCGCGTTTTACCGCGACCATCCCTTTGGCAGCGCCTATGCCGTCATGTGCGGCACCGCCGAACTGCCCGAGCTGGTCGAGAACCTTCGCTTTACGCCCGAGGACATCGACTACCTCGCCTCGCTCCAGGCCCCTGCCGGCGGCGCGATGTTTAAGCCTGGATTCCTCGACTACCTGCGTGATTTTCGTGCGCATGTAAACATCGACGCCGTTCCCGAAGGCGAGCTCGTCTTTCCGCGCGAGCCCATGGTGCGCGTCACCGGCCCCGCGCTGGAGTGCCAGCTGCTCGAGACGGCGCTGCTTAACATTGTCGGCTTCCAGACGCTTGTTGCCACCAAGACGGCGCGCGTGGTGCTCGCCGCCGACGGCCGCCCCGTGGCGGAGTTTGGCCTGCGCCGAGCCCAGGGTCCCGATGGCGGCCTGGCCGTCGCGCGCGCGAGCTACGTCGCCGGCTGCTCCTCTACGTCCAATGTGCTCGCCGGCCGCCGCTACGGTATTCCCGTCTTTGGCACGCATGCGCACAGCTGGGTGATGAGCTTCGATTCCGAGCTCGAGGCCTTCCGCGCCTTTGCCAAGTCGAGCCCCAAGAACTGTACGCTGCTCATCGACACCTACGATGTACGCGAGGGCTGCGAGCATGCCATTACGGTTGCCAAGGAGATGGAGGCGGTGGGCGAGCGCCTGTCGGCTATTCGCATCGACTCGGGCGACCTCGCCAAGCTGTCCAAGTATGTCCGCGGCCGTTTTGATGCTGAGTGCCTGCCCTATGTGGGGATTTCGGTCTCCAACGACCTGGACGAGTACACGATCCAGTCGCTGCTCGACCAGGGCGCACCCATCGACAGCTTTGGCGTGGGTACCAAACTCGCGACCTGCTACGATCAGCCGGCGCTGGGCGGCGTGTACAAGCTTTCGGCCCGCCGCGCGAGCGAGACGGACCCGTGGACGCCGGTGGTGAAGCTCTCCGAACAGCCCTACAAGCGCACGATCCCCGGTGTGCAGCGTGTGCGCCGCTATTACGACGGCTTTGGCGGCCCGGTCTGCGACATGATCTATGACGAGGACCATCTGGCAGGGGAGGGCGCCGCGCGCGGCAATACCCTTGTGGCCGTGAACGATGCCGCCTTGGTGACCGATGTGTCCGAGCTCGAGTATCGTGAGCTGCTGGTGCCGATTGTGCGCGACGGCAGCGCGGTGGCTCCTCGCGAGAGCATCGAGGACGCGCGCGAGCGCTGTGCTTGGGCGCTCGATCATCTGGACGCGGCTTTCAAACGCTTCCTGTATCCGCAGACCTACGTGGTGGGTATGGAACAGGGCCTGGCCCAGGTGCGCGACGAGCTCGTGCGCAAGAACATGGCCGCGGCATCGGCCTTCCCTTGGGCAAAATGATCCGAAGGGGACGGAGGAAAACGGATCATTTTCGTCCGTCCCGCACCGGGTGCCCCAGCTGCCCCAGCT
Organism: uncultured Collinsella sp.; assembly: GCA_958429225.1. Lineage (GTDB taxonomy): Bacteria > Actinomycetota > Coriobacteriia > Coriobacteriales > Coriobacteriaceae > Collinsella. The sequence goes on along the minus strand of CAUAJB010000080.1, from coordinate 1,534 downwards.
CGCCCGAACGCTCGACATTCGATTGGTTTGACGTATGACGACTTCTTATAAAACGATGGTGGTAAAGATCGGTTCGTCCACGGTGGTGGGTGCCGATGGCAAGGTCAACCGCTCCTTTATCGGCGGGCTTGCCGATCAGGCCGCAGCGCTGCGCAAGCTCGGCTGGCGTCTGGTCGTGGTGAGCTCGGGCGCTATCGCCTGTGGCTATCCCGTGTTGGGCTTCGACCGCAAGCCGGTCGGTGACCTGCCGAGCCTGCAGGCCTGCGCCTCGGCCGGTCAGTGCATCATCTCGTCGGCCTACGACGAGGAGTTCCATGCACGCGACCTGCTCACCTCGCTCGTGCTGCTCACGCGCCACGATACGGCCCGCCGCACGTCCTACCTGCATGCACGCGACGCCCTGCTGCGCCTCGTGGAGCTTGGCGTGGTGCCGGTCGTCAACGAGAACGATACCGTTACCGTCGACGAGATCAAGTTTGGTGACAACGACACGCTGGCGGCGCTTGTGAGCTGCCTGGTTTCTGCCGATCTGTGCGTGACGCTCTCGGACATCGATGGTCTCTATACTGCCAATCCGCATGAGGACCCCACGGCCGAGTTTGTTCCTGTCGTGCATAAGATCGATGCCAAGATTATCGCCTCGGCGGGCGATTCTTCTACATCGGTGGGCACGGGCGGCATGATTACCAAGATCCGCGCGAGCCGCATTTTGATGACGGCCGGCATTCAGAGCGTGATTTGCTCGGGCGAGGAGCCCGATGCGCTCGTGCGCCTGGCCCGTGGCGAGAGCGTGGGAACCCTGTTCGATCCGCCGGCGGAGCGCCTGGACATTGCGCCGCGCAAGCTGTGGATCGCGCTGGGTGACAAGGCTCATGGCTCGGTAACGGTTGACGACGGTGCCGCGAAGGCGCTGGTCAGTCGCGGTTCGTCCTTACTCGCGGTGGGTATTCGCCAGGTCGATGGCGAGTTTGCCGAGGGCGATGTGCTCGATGTGTGCGACCCGAGCGGTATGGTTGTCGCCCGCGGTATCGCCGAGGCCGATTCGGACGTGCTGGAGCTTGCTGCCGGCCGCCGCCAGGATCAGATTGCCAGCAACCGCCTGCTCGCTAACCTGGCCGAGAAGCCGGCGATACACAGGGATAACTTGATCGTATTTGCATAAAGAAAGACAGCGCTGCGGATCGTTTCCCGCAGCGCTGTCTTTCTCGTGCCGGCACCTGGGGACGTTTCTTTTGTGCCGGCAGGTGGGGACACTCCTTTGCTAGAAGATTCGGCGCAGGTCTCCGCGGTTGAGGGCCTCGTCGAAGAGGTGCTTGAATACCACGCTGCCGTGCAGGCCGTCGTGCTCGAACTCGTTGGTCACCCAGGCATGCGAGTTGCCCACGCGGCTGAGCGTATCAAGCTGCATGCCCGAATCGACGTACATGTCGTCGAAATACACCGCGGCCTGGAGCGGCACCTCGTTGCGGGCCAGGCGCTGCGGGTCGTAGATCTTGTCCCAGCTGGTGTCTTCCATCAGCAGGTCCATGGCGGG
>CAUAJB010000079.1 GCA_958429225.1 uncultured Collinsella sp. | reverse complement strand
GCTTGAACTGAGAAGGGGGAGGCCTCGCGGCCTCCCCCTTTTTTGCGTTTACGGGCTTTTGTCTCACATAGTAGCTGTGTTTTATAACCCTCGTTTGTCGCATCTTCTGTGAACGGGCTACAATAACTTAGTCTGTGCGATATGGAGGTGAACATGGCTGAAGCTGGTATCGGCGTTGATATCGTCGAGATTTCCCGCATGAAATCAATTCTTGAAAAGACGCCGTCGTTTGCTCGGCGTGTGTTTACCGAAGATGAGCGTGCGTATTGCGATGCATCATCGCGTCCCGCTGCTCACTATGCGAGCCGCTTTGCTTCGCGCGAGGCGGTGCTTAAAGCTCTCGGCACGGGTTTTAGTCAAGGCGTTGGTCGCAAGGATGTTTCGGTAACGCGTGATAAACTCGGCAAACCGAAGGCGCTGCTTTCGGGCCGTGCACTCGAGATCGCTCATGAGCTTGGTGTTGTTGAGGTCGCTCTTTCCATTACGCTTACAGGAGACTTGGCCGTTGCGAATGCCATCGCGATTACCGAAGATGCTCGGCCTAAGCCAAAAGATGAAAAGGTGAGCACCAAGAAACGCGTTGCGCAGACATTTAAAGAGGCTCGCTCTGTTTTAGATGAGCTTGAGCAGCTGCAGAATTCAGCATTGACGGAGCACCTGGGCGATGCTTCGCAAGATACGCTAGGAGCATAGATGAAACCGGTTTTGAGTACCGAAGAAGTCGTTCGTCTCGAGGATATCATCGAACGCGAAGGGACTTCGAAGGCCGAGCTTATGGAGCTAGCGGGTGAGTTTGCCGCCAACGAGGTCTTGAAGCTCAATCCCGATCGGGTTCTCGTTCTGGTCGGTTTTGGTAATAATGGCGGCGACGGTTGGGTTGCCGCCGATATCCTGAGCCATAAGGGTGTGGACGTGGATATCGTTTCTCCGGTTGAGCCGGATGAGATTCCTGCTGCTCTGGCACGTCATGTTGCTCGTCGTACTGCCGGCCGCGATGTGCACGTTTGCGTCGGCCCCTCGCGTGACGAACTCGAGGTTTTGATCGATAAGGCCGATGTTGTTGTCGATGCCATTTTTGGTACCGGTTTCCACGGAAATCTGCGTGCGCCGTTCTCCATCTGGATTCCTACGGTCAATGAATGCGCCGATTGTGTCGTATCCATTGATGTTCCCTCGGGCCTGAATGCCGAGACGGGCGTTGTTGATGACGACTGCATTCGTGCCGAGCATACGGTGACGATGATTGCGCCCAAGATTGGTCTGTATAGCGCTGATGGTCCTGAGTATGCTGGCGATTTGATCTGCGGCAATCTTTACGACCGTCTTGACGAGGTCATCGATGATGTCGACCACGCCGCCGAGATTGTCGAGCCCGGTGACTTAGTTGATTACTTTGCCCCACTACCTACGAATATCGATAAGTATTCCCGTGGCTCTGTGCTTATTGTCGCCGGATCTGCGCAATATCCTGGTGCTGCCATTATGGCGGCCAAGTCTGCAGCTCGCGCGGGTGCTGGTTACGTGGCAGTCGCGGCTCCTGACGCCTGCGCCAATCTTATTCGCATGGCACTTCCTTCGATTCCCGTCTTTGCTATTCCGTCTGATTCCCGCGGCTCCTTTGGCGCCGCTGCGCGCATGACGGTGTGCGAGATTGCAAAGAAGTACAGCTGTGTGCTGTGCGGTCCCGGTATGACGACATCTGCCGGCGCTATGCAGGTGGTTTCGGGCTTGCTCGAGCTTGATGTGCCGCTTATCTTGGACGCCGATGCACTCAACTGCCTTGCTAAGATTGCCATTGACGGTATTGATAGTAATCCCGAGATGTATCGTCGCGAGCAGCCGTTGGTTATGACGCCGCACTATCGTGAACTTTCGCGTCTGGTTGCCGGTGACGAGGTGAACGACCTTGGTACTGCGATTGCAGCCGCGCAGAAGGTTGTCTGGGCTGCAGGCTCTGACAATCTGGTGGTCATTGCCAAGGGGCCGACGACGGCTATCTGTGGCGTTGAGCGTGTGCTGCTGCCGCTCTCGGGTCCGGCTTCTCTGGCAACTGCCGGTTCGGGTGATGTTCTCGCGGGTATTTTGGCCGGCACGCTTGCCACCATGCGCGACGAGATGGATCGTTGGGAGCTGCTGTATTCGTACGCCGTCGCACTTCACAGCTACGCCGGTTTTGCCGCGGCGACGGAGTATGGTGAGAAGAGCGTCATCGCGACCGATCTTATCGACTTGATCGGTCCGGCCATGGAACTGGCGGCAAAGGATGCGCTCGAAGATCTGGGAATCATGGACGAAGGGTCGGATGACTAATCATGAATAAAGCCGATTTGACGCGCTGGTCCTGGGTCGAGATCGACCGCGGGGCGCTCCGTCGCAACACGAGGGCCTATAAGAACTTGCTGAATCCACGTCAGCGCCTGTGCTGCGTGGTCAAGGCCGATGCTTATGGTCATGGAGCTGTTGAGTGCGCCAAGATCATGTATTCGGCCGGTGCCGACATGTTTGCCGTGGCGACGGTTAACGAGGGCGTTGAGCTCCGACAGGGCGGGATTACGAAACCCATCCTCATCCTAAGCGAGCCGCCTATCGAGGCCATTCCGACGTTGCTCGAGTTTGATATCATGCCTTCGGTCTATACGTCTGATTTTGCTCTTGCGTATGGCGAATGTGCCGTCGCGGCGGGCAAAGTGGGCAAGTATCATCTCGCCATCGAGACGGGCATGAATCGTATCGGCGTTCACTACACGCAGGTGCTCGACTTTGTCCGCGGTATAAATTTCCATCGCGGTATTCAGTGCGACGGCGTATTTACGCACTTCGCCACGGCCGATGAACCTTCGGGCTGGGACTACAAGCTGCAGTGTCAACGCTTTACCGAGGCCGTTCAGGCCATTAAGGATGCGGGTTTTGAGTGCGGTATCGTGCACTGCGCCAACACGCCGTCCTCGATGCTTGACCCCTCGATGCATTTTGATATGATCCGCGCCGGCGTTGGCTTGTATGGCATGCAGCCGTGCGAGCTGAGTGGCCGCGTGATGCAGCTTGATCCCGTTATGAGCGTCCATGCGCGTGTGACGCGCGTGGCACACCCTGCGATGGGTGAGGGCGTGGGCTACGGTTTTACCTACCGCGTACCGCGTACGCGCGTTCAGATCTGCACGCTGCCGATCGGTTATGCCGATGGCCTATCGCGTACGCTTTCCAATCGTATGGATGTGCTGTATCGCGGCGAGCGTGTGCATCAGGTTGGCAATATCTGCATGGACCAGTTTATGGTCGCCATTCAGTCCAACCCGGCACACGAGATTCCCGAGGCCGAGTATGGTGACGAGATGATCATTGTCGGCCGCGATGGCGATGCCGAGATCACTATGGACGAGATGGCCCGACTGCGCGGAACGATTAACTACGAGGTCGCCTGCGGCTTTGGCATGCGTCTCGACAAGGTCTACGTGTAGGAGCCGCTATGGGCGTCATGCACATCCCCGGCCATACCCATCAGGCACCACGTGAGGTCGCACTCGAGGAAATTGAGGCCGTTCTGAGCGATTGTCACCTCTGCCAGCTCTACCAGTCGCGTCACAATATCGTGTTTGGCGTGGGAAACCCCCGCGCTCGCGTGATGTTTATTGGTGAGGCGCCGGGCCGCAATGAGGATTTGCAGGGCGAGCCCTTTGTGGGGGCGGCAGGCGAGGACCTCAACGGCATTTTGTCGCTGGCGGGGCTCAAACGCGAAGACGTCTACATTGCCAACGTGCTTAAGTGCCGCCCGCCGGGAAACCGCAATCCGCGTCCCGAGGAAGTGCTGGCTTGCTCGCCGTTTTTGCGTGAGCAGATTCGAAGCATCTGGCCCGATATTATCGTGACGCTCGGCAACCCCGCGACACACTTTGTGCTTAAGACCGAGATTGGTATTACTAAGCTGCGCGGCAGGTTCCACCAGATGGGGCATTTTGTAGTAATGCCCACTTTTCATCCGGCAGCAGCGCTGCGCAATCCGGCGTGGCAGGAGCTGCTGGAGGAAGACTTTAAGATGCTGGGCGATTATCTGGAGCGACATCCCGCACCAGAGGACGCCTCGGAATAATAAGGAGCATATATGTCCCTGGAGCGCCTGGGGGTAGGTACTTACAAAACGACTTGCGCTGCCGATACGGAGTACTTTGGCGAGCTAATTGCACCGTGCCTTGAGGACGGCGATGTGCTCATCCTGACCGGTGGCCTGGGAGTGGGCAAAACTCACTTTACCAAGGGCGTCTCGCGCGGGCTGGGCGATGGGCATATGGTTACGAGCCCTACGTTTGCGCTCATGGCCGTTCACGATCAAGGTCGTATTCCGCTGTTTCACTTTGATCTATACCGCCTGGAGCATGCCTACGAGCTCGAGGATACGGGCATTTTCGATGTGCTGGGCTATGAGGGTGCTTGCCTGCTGGAATGGGGCGAACAATTCCAGGACGAGCTGACGGATGAGTATCTTTCGGTGACGCTCAAGCGTGATGAGGGCGACAGCGATGTGCGAACGATAACGCTTGAGGCGCACGGTGACCGCGCAATGGAGCTTTCCCATTTGATTGATAGGGCTGTACAAGATGAGCTTGCATAACGACAACGCGCTGGTGGTGGCGCTCGATACCTCGACCGACATGCTTGCCTGCGCGGCAAGCTGGATTGATGGGCAGACGGGCGAGACGAAGCTCGTGAGTGGCGACCACATGTGTCGCCGTCACGCCAACGTTGAGCTCGTGAATACCGTTGATGGCGTGCTGGCTCAAGCCGGTCTGGATCGCAGCGATGTTGGTTGCTATGTGGTCGGCCGCGGCCCGGGGTCCTTTACGGGTGTGCGCATCGGCATCTCCACTGCCAAGGGCCTCGCGCGTGGTGCCAATGTTCCGCTGCTGGGCGTGTCGACGCTCGACGCCTGCGCTTGGACGGCGTGGAAGGCTGGCGTGCGCGGCAAGCTTGGTATCTTGGCCGATGCTATGCGCGGTGAGGTATATCCGGCGCTGTATATGCTGGTCGATGAGGGTCCCGAGCGTCTGTTTCAGCGCGAGCGCGTGGTCAAGGCCGCCGTGGCGCTTGATGAGTGGCGTCAGACCGCGGGCTGGGATCAGGTTCAGCTAACTGGTGACGGTCTCGTGCGTTATGGCAAGCTGCTGGGTGAGGACGAGACGGCACGCTGCGTGGAGCGAGGCCTGTGGTGGCCCTCGGGCGAGGGCCTGCTGATGGCGCACGCCGCAGGCGATGGCGATCCCGCTCGCGTCTTGCCGATCTACACGCGCCTTTCGGACGCCGAGGAAAACGAGCGCAAGCGCCTGGGCCTTGCCGAGAGCGCGCAGAGTGAGGTGACAGGTGTTGCCGACGAACTCGCTGGGCGTCATCTGCAATTCCGCCCCATGGGCGCGGCGGATGCCGAGGGCGCGAGCGCACTGGAGACCGCCTGCTTTGAAGGCGCCGGACACGAGGCGTGGACGCCGGGCATGTTCTTGTCCGAGCTGGGCGAGGACGTTGCCGCTCCGCGTAGCTGGTGGGTGGCGCACGACGACGGTCAGTTGCTGGGTCTTGCCGGCGGTATGGTCGTGGACGGTGATGTGCAGATTCTGGACGTTGCCGTCGATCCGACTCATCGCCGTGAGGGTATCGCCCGCAAGCTTCTGTCGCACGTGAGCTATGACGCGCAGATGCTCGGCTGCACCACGGCTTCGCTTGAGGTTGAGGACGGCAACGAGGGCACAATTGCACTCTATGCCGCCCTGGGCTTTACCGAGGCGGGTCGTCGCCGTGGCTACTACGGTGCCGGCAAGGATGCCATCGTCATGACGGCGCCGCTGCCCCTGGTGCTTCCGGTCGACAATGCTTCGCCGGAGCCGACGGCGGCAGAGCAGCGCGTATGGCCGCTGCCTGCGCCTGGGCGCTCCGAGGGGGAGCGTGCCGAAATTGAGCGCCGCCACCTAGTGCTCGCTATCGAGAGTTCCTGCGACGAGACGGCCGTGGCGATTATCGATGCGGATGGCAATATGCTGGCCAACCAGGTGTCGACACAGATTGATTTTCACGCCCGCTTTGGCGGCGTGGTGCCCGAGATCGCCTCGCGCAAACACGTTGAGGTGATTGTGAGTGTCGTGGATGCGGCGCTCGAGGATGCCGCAGCATCGCTTGGTCTTGAGGGTGGAGCCATTGCCCCCAGCGAGCTTGCCGCCGTGGGCGTGACACAGGGTCCGGGCCTGGTGGGCGCTCTCGTGGTGGGCGTTGCCTTTGCCAAAGGCTTTGCCTACGCTGCCGGTAAGCCGCTCGTATGCGTCAACCATCTGGAGGGGCACCTGTTTGCCAACTTGCTGGCGCAGCCCGACCTCAAGCCGCCGTTCATCTTCACGCTTGTCTCGGGCGGGCACACCATGCTCGCGCACGTAAAGGCATGGGGCGACTACGAGGTGCTCGGTGAGACGCTCGACGACGCCGTGGGCGAGGCCTTCGACAAGGTGGCCAAGGCGTTGGGCCTGGGCTATCCCGGTGGCCCCATCATTTCCAAGCTGGCCGAGACGGGCAATCCCCGCGCGATCGATTTCCCCCGTGCGCTTAACAGCAGGGGAGACTATCGTTTCTCGCTTTCGGGTCTTAAAACGGCCGTGACGCTCTACATCGAGCAGGAGACCAAAGCCGGGCGCACGATTCACCTGCCCGATCTGGCGGCTTCGTTTGAGGCGGCTGTCTTTGACGTGCAGTACAAGAAGGCCAAAAACGCATTGCACGCTACCGGATGTAAGGAATACTGCATCGGCGGCGGCGTCTCGGCCAACCCGCATCTGCGCGAGATGATGATCAAGAAGCTTGGACGTCAGGGGATTCGCGTAACGGTGCCGCCCTTGTCTGCCTGTACCGATAACGCAGCCATGATCGCGGAGGTCGCCCGCCGTAAATTCGACCGAGGCGAAATCTCGCCGTTCGACGTCGACGCCGATCCAAACATGACGCTGTAGTCGTACGGGTGCGGTCCCCGACGCTGCCCGGGCGCCAGCGGCCGCATATGAACTTTCCTGCTCTACAGTCCTGCTCACGACGGAGGCCACATTAAGTGGCCTCCTGTTCGTGCGGAACTCGCGATAAAGTTCATATGCGGCCGCTGGCGCCCGGGCAGCGCCGGGGACCTTTCTGTATCGATGCGGCTTCTGAGCCGGATTGGCGTCGACAACGTCCGGCAAGGTTAGCCAGCTGCGTCGAATTTCCGGCGTGCTTTAGCTGAAAGAAAAAGATGGTGTGCGGAGCTTTGCTCCGCATTTGGGATGGGAGCCCCTGAGAGCCGCGGGAGCCGGGCGGCGCATATGAACTTTATCGCGAGTTCCGCACGCAAAGGAAAGCACTTAATGTGCTTTCCGTCTTGCG
>CAUAJB010000078.1 GCA_958429225.1 uncultured Collinsella sp. | reverse complement strand
TGGCTGGGCAGCTACGCCTTTTTGGCGCTCGAGCGCATGCTCAAGATTAAATGTGCCGCGGAGCTGGGCCTTCGCGGACTCGACCCGTCACGCCCGTACTTTATGCAGTTTAAGATGAAGGCCGACGAGGAGACGTTCTTTGAGGTGCTCACCGCCGAGGCCGAGAAGGACTTCGATCCCATCGAGCTCGTCTATCCTGGCGAGGTGCCTTACTTTGACCGCTACGACGAGTTTGTTCCCGAAGAGCTCGTGCGCAAGGGCTTTGCCGAAGGCGTGCTCGACATAGAGGGCATGAAGCAGCGTGTCCGCAGCTGGCGCGACCACGCCTAGGACCAGTCTTTTTTTGGGACGGGGAGACTTACTTGTCGTGAAGGACGGTGCCGAGGAAGTCGGTGTCGAAGGGCACGGCTTCGGCAAAGGCATAGTCACCGTCGCTAGCGATGAGCAGGTAGTTCTCCTCGCCGCCGAACTCTGCATCGCCGCATGGGACCACCCAGGCGTGGGCGAATACCTCGAGTGCCGTGGCAGCGCAGTCGCGAAGGAACGTCACATCGCTCCCCTCGTTTGCGCTCACGATATTAGCCACGTAGATACCCCCGGGGTTCAGGCTGCCCCGCGCCAGACGCAGCGCCTCAACGGTCGCCAGCTCGCGCACGGGCTCGGCACCACCAAAGCAATCGCTCACGATCACGTCGTAGCGACGATGCCCCACGCTCGTCACACCCAGATACGAGCGAGCCTCAGCGGTAATCACCCGCAAGCGGTCGCCCACCGCGCGCTCCAGCTCGTCCAGGTAGAACCAGCGGCGCGCTAGGCGCGTAATCTCTCCGTCATACTCGATAACGTCCATGCGCAAGCTCTCGTGCGACATCAGCGCAAACTTGGGATAGGCAAACCCGCCGCCGCCCAGCATAAGCACACGGTCGATACCGTGACCATAAGCGTCACGCATTGCATCCTCGGCCTCAAACGCATCGTCAAACGCACGATAGTACGCAAAGACGGGCTCCGCCCAACGCTCGCCAACGTAGCTTGCGCTTTGGTAGACGCCGCCTTGCACCAACACGCGAATCTCATCGCCGCCCTCATCGTGCACGCGTTTCACACGCGCCAACCCATTGCGGGTTCGCGCAACCTGCAGACAGGCAGCACGAACAGCGACAGCGGCCGCACCAAGCGCTGCGGCTCCCAGGGCAACGCCGGCAACGACGCCGGCAGAAACACTCGGCTTGTTCATTTAGAGCTCCTTTTGCAGATAGAGTCCGTGGTCATAAAAACCCAAATGGCGATAGTACTCGCGCGTACCGATCGCGCTAATCACGTTGATACGCGCATAGCCCGCATCCCGGGCAATATGGCACGCACGCTCCACCAGCGACCGTCCCAATCCATGGTGCTGCGCCGCCTGGCCTTGATCCCCCACGCGCGCCGCCATGCCATACACGTGCACCTCGCGAATCATCGCCTCCTCCGGCCCCGTTGGCAGCTCGTCCGCGTGCGTGGCAACAAACGAACGGTCGGGCAGCGACAGGCGCAAAAAGCCGGCGATCTTGCCTTCGGGAGTCACCCACTGCAAAAAGCGCTCGTGCGTCACCGGCGTCTCGTACGTCACTTCCTCGTCAAGGGTCAACTCATCCAGGTCGGCACCCGCCGTGCTGATCTCGCGATAGCGAATCTCACGCACCGTCGCACCGTCGCCCCGAGCAGCCAGGCGGTTCTCAACGAGCTGACGCAGGTTAGGTTTCTTGTTGCCCACCATAATGTCGTCAGAACTAAAGTCGCGGATCATGCGACTGATGCGGCAGAACGCCGGCGTCACCACGATGTCATCGGCCAACACATCGAGCAGCTCTTCCTCGGAATAGGGGCGCCACTCGCCGCGCTCATAGCAGCCCACCAGACGCGAGCCCTCGATGAGCGCACACGGGTAGATCTTGACTTCGTCGGGCATAAAGGCCCCCTCGGTCATAAAGCACTCGTAGTCGCGCTTGTCCCCCTCGGGCGTGGCACCCAGCAAGTTGAGCATAAAATGCGCGTGGATCTTAAAGCCAAACAGGCGCGCAAGCGAAAACGCCCGCTCGATCTGTGCCACTGAAATGCGACGCTCGTTGATATCGAGCAGGTGCTGGTCGAGGCTCTGGATACCCATCTGAATCTTGGTGCAGCCCAGGCGGCGAATGAGCGCGAGGGTCTGCGGTGTTACGGCATCGGGGCGCGTCTCGATAACGAGCCCCACCACGCGATGCTTCGCCGTCTCGTTGATGCGCTGCTGACGCTCGAGCTCCTCCATCGTTGCCGTTTGCCACTCGGCAACCTCGCCCCACGGCGTACCGGGGCCGTACAGACGACGCACCGCGCGGTTATAGCCACCCACGGCAGCATCCACACGCCCCTGCTCGTCGGCAACACCGCTCGCAAGCTCGGCCTCGTCGGCCGCAATACCGGCAGCCCGATAGCGCTCGCGGCGCTCCGCCACCACCGGCGGCAGCGCATCGGCGGGAGCGTCATCGAGCAGGCGCCCCGCCTCGGCACGGCTGATGCCCGGACGCGCCAACATGGGGTTTGCCGCCACGCCGGCGACGGCATCGTCATTGAGCGCACGGAAAAGCTCCGACATAAACCACGTTTGATACCCTTGCGGATAGTCGCTCCAGGTACCGCCGAGCACAATGAGCTCGATCTTATCGGTCGCATGCCCCATTTGCGAAAGCGCCGTCAAACGGGCACTCACCTGCAGATACGGGTCGAAGCAGTTTTGCTCCGCACGGGCGCACGCCGGCTCGGCATGCAGATAGCTTTTAGGCATGCGCAGATCGTTGGGGCAAAACAGGCAATCGCCCGAGCACGGCCACGGCTTGGTGATAACGGTAATGGTCGCCACGCCCGAAGCCGTGCGACGAGGCTTCATGCGAAGCACCTGCAGCAGCTGACGCTCCAGCTCGGAATTGACATTCCATGCCGCCCAACGCGCCGGTTCCTCACGCTTCACCCGCTGGTAAAACGGCAGCAGGCGACGCTTGGCCAAATCGCGCTTATCGGCGCCCTCGCGGCGCGCCTCAGCATGTATCAGTTTGACGAGCGCTTTGTCGTCCACGGTCTCACCGCGACGCAGAGCGTCGAGTATGTTCAAGATAATCTGTTCCATGTCCCCATTGTAAAGGCAAAGGCGCCGAAGCCGACCGCGGCCCCGACGCCTTCATCAAACAGCGCATCTAAGCATCTAAGTTTGCGGACTTAGCCCGCCGTCGTCACTCCGGATCAAACGACATGTCGCCCGAACCGACCTTAAAACGATACGTGGCAGACTTATCACCGTTGTCGAATTCATGATTCAATATGGTCTCGCCGTCGTAGCCAAGCGGAAGGAAATCGCTCTCGAAGTCACCGCTGCCCACAGTTAGGCTCGCCTTAAAGCCCGTTGAGTTCGGAACCGCTATTTCCACGTCGCCCGAGCCCACACTCACGTCCATCGACTTCGCGGGGGCCTGATAGAGCTCGAACGTCACATCGCCCAAACCGACCTCGGCATTCAGGGTATCGGTCACGGTGCCAGTAAACTCAACATCTCCCGAGTCCAAAGTCAGGTTGAGGTCATGGCACGCAATGCCCGCGACCGTCAGATCACCCGATCCCACCTTCGCCGTAATGCCGACCAGGTTATCGGCAACTTCGCGCGGCAGTTCGACGGTAACCGTGCGGTCAATGGCGCGCTCGTCATCGCAATCGAACTGGCGAATCTTGAGCGTAGAGCCCTTGATTTCGGCCAGGTTCTGGGTTGCCGCATCGAAGGCAACGGTCCCCGTTGCCACGCGACCGCTTTCAATTACGCGCACCGGCCCGCCGGAGACGTGTTTGACCTCGACCGTGCCCGACGTCACATCCAGGTCAAGCGATGTGAACGCGTCGGCATCAAACGTTTCGCTCGAAAGTTGCTGAGGCCGAGCGGAATAGCTGCCGTCGTCCAAGAGATTGTCCTCGTCAACCGCATCGTCCATACCAGACAAGCCGGATACGACATCGTCGAGATCCCACGGGCCATCATAATGAATCAAAGTCCGTGAAATGCCAAAAACAAGCCCGATGATGAGCACAAACGCTCCGATGCCAACGCCCAGACGCAGCCTGGATTCATGCGAAAGCTTCATCATTCGTCACCCTCTTTGGCACACGGCTCAGCGGTGGCTGCGGTAGCCACGTCAGCATCAGGTTCCGCAGAAGTATCCTTCCCCTGGGCCTTGACCGCCACCGGCGCCGGACCAACCTGGATATCCCCGCGCGCCCAATCGCCATCGAGCGCACGCGCCACCCAGTGATAGATGGGAATCGTAAAGAAGATCAGTGCGGGAAAAGGGCTGGCACCAACCAGGAACATCAGCAAAAAGAACAGCAGCCAGCACACGGCCCAATACGGGAACGACTGGAAGGGGCCCTTCACCGGAGTCGAGCCAACTGCGTGGCCACTCGTCGCCTGCGCCGTAGCAGCGTTGGCGGCCTGTGCACTCCAGCTTGCCGCCTGTGCCGCCTTAGCCGCGGCATCACTCGCCTGCGTTGCCGCTTCGGTGGCGCGCACCGCCGCCTCATGGGTGCGAGCGCGCTCTGCCGCCTCGGCCTCGCGCTGGCGGGCGCGGTCCTCGTTCTCAAACTCGATATCGTCCTCGATCTCGTCGCTCGGATTGAGCAGCTCGTCCAGACTCACGCCATAAAGCTTGGCGAGCGAGATCAGGTTCTCGGTATCGGGCGAGCTCTCCGCGCGCTCCCATTTGCTGACCGCCTGGCGCGACAGCCCCAGCTTTCGCGCCAGCCCTTCTTGGCTAAAGCCTTTGCTGCGGCGAAGGTCGGCGAGCCGCTGCGCAGTTTCTACATTCATGGTTCCTCCTATGCTTTTGCCAGCCGTGCCGCCGGACCGCTTTTGTTCTTAAGGCGCCTTGCACAGTTAAAATCTATCCGCCACCGCCAAAAACATGCCACCTATTCTAGTGAGATTTTTGACAACCGGCGGTTGCGGGCACATATGAGCTGCGGAAATGTGTCCAAACAAAGCAATGACCCGTAGCTTGGTTGTCCCCGTTGCGGCGTTAACGGTAGTATGGTCGTACCGTTTATTCCGCACCGCCAACGGAGGGAGTCCCGCGCCGTGAACCGCGATTTCGCCTCATCGCTCATCCAGCTCAACAACACGTTCTATCGCGAGCACTCCGCCTCCTTCTCCGATACGCGCCAGGCCCCGTGGCCGGGCTGGGTTCGCACCATGGACATCGCGCTCGAACAGCTCGACGTCGCCACGATCGAGCATCCCGTCCGCGTCTTCGACCTTGCCTGCGGCAATATGCGATTCGAGAACTTTGCCGCCGGCGGCGCACTTGCCGCCAAGGGCGTCGACGGTGCAAATCCCTCGGCAGATGCCAGCTGCCCGTTTGAGTTCTATGGCGTCGACTCATGCCAGGACCTGGCCATCGATGCACGTGGCCACGCCCTGCGCATTCCCAACCTGCACTTCCAGGAACTCGACGTGCTCGATGCCCTTATGAAACTCAATCCCGCCGAGACGCCCGACGTGCTTTTCGACGCCCCGCTCGCCGACATCTCGGTCTGCTTTGGCTTTATGCACCACGTGCCGTCGTGCGAGTACCGCGTGCGCGTGCTCGACGCCCTGGTGCGCCAGACACGCCCGGGCGGCATCATCGCCATCAGCTTTTGGGAGTTTATGAATGACGAGCGCATGGCGCGCAAGGCCGTTCGCGCCGAAGCCCGCGCCGAGCTCACCCCTCCGTTTGAGGGTTACGATTCCACGCAGTTTGAAGCCGGCGACCACCTCATTGGCTGGCAAAACGACCGCCACGCCTACCGCTATTGCCATCACTTTGACGATCAGCAGATCACCGACCTGGTGCGCGGCGTCCGTACGTTCTACAAGAGCGGCGAGGTCCCCGTGCGTGAGCTTGAGCGCTTCCACGCCGACGGTCGCAGCGGCGAGCTCAACCGCTATGTGATTCTCAAGCGCCTGTAGGTATCGGCGACTCGCCGCCGGGCCGTGCCGCATCTTTCGGGCAAACTATGCCCACCCTTTTTCAACCCACTGACGGAACGCGCGGCTATGCGTTCCATACTTATGACCAAGGAGCCTCATGGGAGCCGTCCACGTTCGCACGCCTAAGAACTTTGTGCTCGAGGAGCGCCTGGAGCGCTACGCCGATGCGATTGAGACGAACCCCGAAGCCTATGCCGGAGATTGGCGCAAGGCTTGCGCGCCGGCTGGCGGCAAGCCTTTCGAACACCTTCACCTTGATCTTGGTTGTGGCAAGGGAACGTACCTTGTAGAGCGCGCGGCCCACGAGCCAAACACGCTCTTTATCGGTATGGACCAGGAGCCCATCTGCATCGCCTATGCCGCGCAGAAAATCTGCGAGCAGGAGCTGTCCAACGCACTCGTCCTGCCCCGAGGTGCCGCATCGCTGCCGCAGTTGTTTGCTGCAGGCGAGCTCGATGCCATCACCATTAACTTTCCCACGCCGCAGCCCAAGGCCAAGTACGCTAAAAAACGACTCGTCCATGTCGACCATCTGATGCTCTACCGCCCGCTCTTTTCAGCCGGCGCTACCGTCACACTGCGCACCGACAGCAAGCCGTTGCGCGATTACGCCCTGGGACAGTTTGCCGCGGCCGGCTACGATACGCTTTGGGTAAGCGACGACGTCCGCCGCGACCATCCCGAGCATCCCGAGACCGAATATGAATGCCGCACGCGTGAGATGGGTGCCGCCGTCTATGGCATTTGCGCCACACCCGGCGCGCAGCCCAGCGATGAACAGCTCGCGGCGGGCCGCGCGCAGGAGCAAAGCCTTGCCTGCTATCTACCCGATAACCTCGAAGAGCTCACCTATGTACCTCTGGGCATGGAAGAAGCCGTCGAGAACTTTAGAAACCGTGCCCGCAAGGGCAAGAAGCGCCTGCCGCAAGAGCACTAACTTCACGCGCCCATTTCCTGCATTTTCTCGCGCGCTGGCGCCCCGCGCCGACGCTACGCCATAATAGTTGGCGGGCAATCGCGAGAGAAAGCAAACACATGGCACAGACCACGACAGATACCGCCGCCAGCACCGTCTCCGGCGCCGGCGCCGCCAGCTCGTTCTCGGGCGGTACGGGCACCGAAGCCGAGTTCGGCTCCCTCGGCGCGCTCTCCCCCACCTGGTGGGAGCCCGAGGACGGCAGCGAGCCCGAACCATGGCTCACACCCGATCAGGCCTTCGAACGCTTCTTTGAGTGGACGAGCGACCGTGGCATTGAGCTGTGGGATCACCAAGAAGAGGCCCTCATGGACCTGGCTGCCGGTGATCACGTCATTTTGGGAACACCAACCGGATCGGGCAAATCGCTCGTCGCGCTGGGCATGCTCTTTATGGGCATGGCGCAGGGCAAACGTTGCTATTACACGGCCCCTATCAAGGCCTTGGTCAGCGAAAAGTTCTTCGATCTGGTACAGGTGCTCGGCCGCGATAACGTCGGTATGATCACCGGCGACACGCATATCAACACCAAGGCGCCCGTTATCTGTTGCACGGCCGAAATCCTTGCCAACGATGCGCTACGCGAGGGTGAGGACGCCGACGTGGGCTGCGTGGCCATGGACGAGTTCCACTACTTTGCCGACCCCGA
>CAUAJB010000077.1 GCA_958429225.1 uncultured Collinsella sp. | reverse complement strand
GGGAACTCGTCAATGGAGTGCTTGCGGATGAACTTGCCGATCCTGGTGACGCGCGGGTCCTCCTTCATCTTGAACATGGCGCCGGCGATCTCGTTCTGCTCCTTGAGCTCGGAGAGGCGCTCGTCGGCGTCCTTGTACATGGAGCGGAACTTCCACATGCGGAAGGTTGACAGGCTGCCATCGCGGTGGGTCTGGCCCACGCGGATCTGGCTGTAGAAGGGGTTGCCCTCGCTCTCAAGGCGGATGGCCGCGGCAAGCACAAGGCTGGGAACGGAAATGACGGCCAGCACGCAGCCGCTGAACACGACGTCAAAGGCGCGCTTAACGGCGCGGTAGACCAGGCGCGAACGATCCCAGTCCATGATGGATTGCATGGCCTTGTAACGGCCGACGCCCTCACGCCGGTCCATGGCCTGAGCAATCAGTGCCGCCCCCACGGGCGCATTGCTCTCTGTTACTTCTTTAGCAGCCACAGTCATAGTTACGTCCCTGTTCCCCAGAAATTCCCCAAACGATTAATTCAAAAATGCGAACGAATAGCTGGTGCAACGTCTCCCTTACGTCTTGCTGGGAACATCGAGCGGCAGCAACTCCCTAAAAGCGGAGTCGCCTTCGCCCACGTCTACCAGGCACCAGCGCTTATGACGGTCGATCTTTTTAACGCGGGCCTCTTGCCCCACCAAGGGACCCTGCTCTATGTGCAACACGCCATCTTCTATGCGCGCAACGCTGTTGCGCACCACGCCGTCGTCGTCCAGCACGCTGCGGTACCAGTCCTGCGCGTCGTCCGGCATGGGCATATACGCCCGCTCCCTACTGCCGGCGATGCGACAGCCAAAGCTCAACTGGGCCAAAGCCCTATCGAGCGCGGCGGCATCGTGCGTGGCGACGAAGAAATATTCCTTGTACATGGGTTTGGTTTGGAGCGACCAGGCGCCATCCCGCTTAAACCAGAACTCCTTTTGCATCACAAAAGCGTCCTGCATCAGCTCGTGCGGGATAATGCAGCGGACCTTTTCGCAGGTCTCGCGCTCTTTTCCATGGGGGGTGTGAACCAGATACCAGCGGACGCGGCCGTGCTGGCTGTTGGTGCTGGCGCCGTTAAAAGCGCCTGGCAGCTGCTCTTGGCGCCGTGCCGTCTGTTCCATGTTCTCGCCCCCCCCTCTTTTGGCTTTGCGATGCACGCAAATGCAGGGGCGTTTAGAACAGGCTTCTCGCTCGCAGCTAGGCGCAGTCGCAAAAGTACAGGTTTTTGTATCTTTCGACAGACGACATTATACGAGCAATTAATCAGCGTTTGCCCAGATTACGCAAAATGTACTGCTAGTAGGTGCATCTCCATACCCCTCTACAAAAACCTGTACCTTTTTGTGCAACAAAAAAAGCCGCTCAACCAGCGGCTTTTCTCATTTTGACATGAAAAAAGGCGACCGCCCTTTGTGGACGGTCGCCTTTGTTAACTGTTGTGAAGCTTGCCTTAGGCGCGGGTCTTGATCTCCTCGAGCACCTTGGCAACAAACTCGTCAACGCTCATCTGAACGGTCTCGTTGGAGCGATCGCGGACGGAGATGTTGCCGGCCTCGACCTCCTTCTCGCCCAGGATGAGCATGTAGGGCACGCGGTCGATGCTGCGGGCCTCGCGGATCTTGTAGCCGATCTTCTCGTCGCGGTCGTCGCAGACCACGCGAATGCCGGCTTCCTCCAGCTTGGAGCACACCTCGTGGGCGTAGTCGCGGCTCTTCTCGGAAACGGGAAGCGCCTTGACCTGCACGGGAGCCAGCCAGGTGGGGAACTTGCCCGCAAAGTGCTCAATCAGAATACCGATGAAGCGCTCGATGGAGCCAAAGCACACGCGATGCAGCATGATGGGGCGCTTCTTGGTGCCGTCGGCGTCCACGTACTCCAGGTCAAAGTTGAGCGGCATCTGGAAGTCGAGCTGCACGGTACCGCACTGCCAGGTACGGCCGAGCGAGTCCTCCAGATGGAAGTCGATCTTGGGGCCGTAGAAGGCGCCATCGCCCTCGTTGACCTCGTAGTCCATGTGCAACTGCTCCAGTGCGGTGCGCAGGCCCTCCTCGGCGCGCGCCCAGTCCTCGTCCGAACCCATGGAGTCCTCGGGGCGGGTGGAAAGCTCAACGTGATACTTAAAGCCAAACTTTTGGTACACGGAGTCGATGAGGTTGACCACACCCACGATCTCATCGGTCAGCTGGTCGGGACGCACAAACAGGTGGGCGTCGTCCTGGTTAAAGCAGCGCACGCGGAACAGGCCGTGCAGGGCGCCGCGCAGCTCGTGACGGTGCACCAAGCCAATCTCGCCGGCGCGGATGGGCAGCTCGCGGTAGGAGTGCGGCTTGGAGGCGTACACCAGCACGCCGCCTGGGCAGTTCATGGGCTTAATGCAGTACTCTTCGTCGTCGATGACGGTGGAGTACATGTTGTCCTTGTAGTGGTCCCAGTGGCCCGAGGTCTTCCACAGCTGCTTGTTCATGATGAGCGGCGTGGAGATCTCCACGTAGCCGGCCTTGTGGTGGATCTCGCGCCAGTAGTCCAGCAGCGTGTTCTTAAGGATCATGCCGTTAGGCAGGAAGAACGGGAAGCCGGGGGCCTCGTCGCGCATCATAAAGAGGTTCATCTCGCGGCCGATCTTGCGGTGGTCGCGCTTCTTGGCCTCCTCCAGCATATGCATGTGCTCGTCGAGCTCTTCTTTGGTGGCAAAGGCGACGCCGTTGATGCGGGTGAGCATCTTGTTGTCCTTGTCGCCCATCCAATAGGCGCCCGAGACGCCGGTGAGCTTAAAGGCCTTCAGCGCCTTGGTGTAGCAGATATGGGGACCGACGCACATGTCGATGTAGTCGCCCTGCTGGTAGAAGGTGATGCGGGCGTCGTCGTCCAGATCGCCAATGTGCTCGACCTTGTACTTCTCGCCGCGCTCCTCCATAAGGGCGATGGCCTCGGCGCGGGGCTTCTCGTACACGGAAAACTTGAGGTTCTCCTTGACGATCTTTTTCATCTCGGCCTCGATCGCGGGGAAGTCGTCCTCGCTGATCTTGACGCCCTCGGGCAGGTCGACGTCGTAGTAGAAGCCGTTGTCGGTCGCGGGGCCGTAGGCAAAGTCGGCCTCGGGATAGAGACGCTTGATGGCCTGCGCCATGATGTGCGCGGCAGAGTGGCGGATGACGTGCGTGACCTCGTCCTGCGGGAGCTCGGCCACCGAACCGTCATTGTAGAGTGCCTTCATGGGTATGTTTTCTCCTCTCGGATGCCTGATGCAAGTGCGTGCGATGCGCTCGGCGTTTTTGACTTGCATCATTATAGGCAGGTTGCCTTGGTATACAAGCGCCCGCCGCACCTTAATGGCACGGCGGGCGATTTTCTACGCATGCTTCATCGTGCGCGGCGGGGTGTGGGACGCGCGTGCGGCTTGCGTGTGGCGCGCGGTGCCCGTGGCTTGCGACCGGCCCGGCGATGGATGCGTTACTGGATGCGAGTTCGGCAGTAGGGGCAGACCTTCCAGTGCGCATCGAGCGGGCGATGGCAGCTGGGTCACACGTTGCGAACCTGGGTATCGCACACGGGGCAGACGACGAAGTCCTTCTCGATGGGCGCGCCGCACTGCGGGCAGGTGCCGTACTGGGCAAGCTGGCGCTCGCGCAGGGCCATGTCCAGCTCCTGCTCCTCGCGGTCGGACGCGTAGGAGTGCGGGCGCAGGACCAGGTAGGCGATGAGGCCCACAAACGGGATGAGGGCGATGATGCCCCATGCCACGTAGGCGCTGGCGCCGCGGCGGCGAGCGTCGATGAACACATAGACGACCGACAGCACATACAGGGCGATGATAAAGCCGACGAAGGCATAGACGACGCCCATAAGCTGCGGCGACATAAGCTCGGAGATGTACTTGGACATTACGGGTACCTTTCGGGGTAGTTACAGCTCGAGTTAGTGTAACACGGGGGTTAACGATTTGGCAGGTCGCAGGCATGGGCGGATAGAAACATCTCAATCTGTAACGGGTGGCGGTATCGACCGCGAGCTTGGGTGGTGGTGCCCGCGGTCTAACGAGGTCGACATTCGTGCCGAGACTCCCCTCGCCTGCCGTTGGCGGATGTTGCGAGGCTGTTCGCCGCATTGCCGCTGCACTGGGGGTGTGCAGACCGTAGGATAGTCCTATTGACGGCCTGTCAACTTGTCTAGGAGGCACCGTGGCAGAAACGTTTGATATCGCGATTGTGGGCGCGGGCATTACCGGGTGCGCCATCGCGCGGCAGCTCGCGCGCTATGACTTGTCCATTTGCGTGGTCGAGGCGGCCAACGATATCGCGCTGGGCGCGTCGAAGGCCAACGGCGGCCTGGTGCACGCCGGCTACGATCCGGCTCCGGGCACGGTAAAGGCGCAGGTCAACGCCCGTGGTTGCGAGCTATATGGCACGTGGGCCCAGGAGCTAGGCTTTTTGTTCCACCGCACCGGGTCGATGGTGCTGGGCTTCAACGACGAAGACCGCGCACACCTGGAGAAGCTGCGACGGAATGGCCTTGCCAACGGCGTGCCCGAGCTGTCGATTATCGGCCCCGAGCGCATCCACAAGCTGGAGCCGCGCGCGAGTGCTAAGGCGACGTACGCGTTGTGGTGCCCCTCGACCGGTTACGTCGACCCGTTTGAAGTGGCCATCGCCGCGCTGGAGAACGCGGTTGCCAACGGCGTGACGTTTATGCGCTCCGCACCGGTGGAGGCCATTGAAGTTGCCGGCGGCGCTGACGGGGGCACTGCCGCCGACGGCAAGGGCCGCGCGCGCTTTACGCTGGTGACGCCCGCCGGCAATGTGCGCTGCCGTTACCTGATCAACGCCGCGGGCAACGGCGCCGCGGACATCTCGCAAATGGCGGGCGCCGAGGAGTTTCAGATGGTCTGGCGCCAGGGCAATATTGTGGTGCTAGACAAGGAGCCGCGCGCGCTCATGCCGCTCTACCCAGTGCCCACGCCAATTTCCAAGGGCGTCATTGTGACGGGAACCGTACATGGCAACACCGTAATTACCGCAACGGCCGCCGTACGCGAGCCGGGTGATACACAGACTTACGCGACCGATGTCAACGTGCTCCTGACCGACGCGCGCAAGCTGGTGCCCGATCTGGACACGCTCCGCGTGGTGCGCGCGTTTGCCGGCGGGCGTCCGGTCATTAAGGGAACGAACGACTTCTTTATTGGAAAGTCGGCCGTCGTACCGGGGCTGTTCCAGGCGGCAGGCATTCAGTCGCCGGGCGTGGCGAGCGCGCCAGCCATCGCCGAGCGCATGGAGCAGGTGTTACGCAATGCCGGCGTGGTCCTGCACGAACGGGACGATTGGGACCCGATTCGCCGCGCACCGGACGACTTTGACCGTGCGCCGCTTGCGCGCAAGGAAGAGCTGATCGAATCCGATCCCGCGTGGGGACAGATTGTCTGCCGCTGTGAGACGGTGCCCGAGGCCGAGATAGTGGCCGCGATTCGACGCCGCCCGGGCGCGGTTTCGGTCGAGGGCGTCAAGCGCCGCTGCCGAGCCGGCATGGGTCGGTGCCAGAGCGGTTTTTGCCAGAGCCGTGTGGTGGCGATTCTTGCCCGCGAGTTGGGCTGCGACCCTAGCGAGGTATTACTGGAGGACGCCGGCTCCTGGCTGGTCGAGGGACCTTTGAAGGGGGTACGCTAGGATGGCGGAATTCACATCGAGCGCTAATGATTGCAGCGTCGTCGAAGCCGTACAAACGCAAGCCTTCGACGTGGTCGTTATCGGCGGCGGACCTGCCGGCATGGCGGCCGCGCTGGCCGCGCATAAGACAGGCGCACGCGTGGCCATCGTGGAGCGCGAGCAGCACCTGGGCGGCATCCTCCGCCAGTGCATCCACCCCGGCTTTGGCCTGTCGCACTTTAAGCAGGAGCTCACCGGTCCCGAGTACGCGCAGCGCTTTATCGACCAGGTGCACGCAACCGACATTGCGCTGTTCCTGAACAGCATGGTGATTGGGATTGATTCAGGCGAGCCTACGGAAGACGCCGCGGTCCATACCGTCACGCTCATGAGCCCTGCCGGCATGCTGCAGCTCACCGGGCGCGCGGTCGTCCTTGCCATGGGGTGCCGAGAGCGCACGCGCAGCGAGATCAAGATCCCCGGCAGTCGTCCCGCAGGCGTGTTTACGGCCGGCTTGGCGCAGCGATACATCAATATCGAGAACCTCAAACCCGGCTCGCGCGCCGTCATTTTGGGTTCGGGCGATATCGGGCTAATCATGGCACGCCGCTGCACGCTCGAGGGGATTTCCGTCGAGGGCGTGTACGAGCTCATGCCATACGCCAATGGTCTGCGCCGCAACGTCAAGAACTGCCTTGACGACTTTGGCATTCCGCTGCACCTGTCCACCACCGTGACGCGTGTAATTGGGCACGATCGCGTGGAAGCCGTCGAGGTGAGTCAGGTCGACGAGCGCCTGGCGCCCATTCCGGGGACCGAGCGCGTTGTTCCGTGCGACACGTTACTGCTTTCGGTGGGCCTGATTCCCGAGAATGAGCTTTCGGTTGCCGCGGGCGTAGAGCTTGACCCGCGCACGCGCGGCGCCGTGGTGGACCAGAGTCTGCAGACGGGTGTGCCGGGTATCTTTGCCTGCGGCAACGTGCTGCACGTGCACGACCTGGCCGACAACGTGACGACCGAGTCCGAGAGGGCTGGCGCAGCTGCGGTGGCGTACGCACTGGTCTGTGGTGATGTGGCCGATGCGGACGCTGCGGGCCCAGGCTGCCAGCTCACGGTCTCCCCCGCCGGCATTGCGGGCTACGCGCTGCCGGGACGCATTACGGCTGTGGCACTCACCAAACTCAACTTCCGCGTATGCCGACCGGTCAACGCCGCCCGCGTGCGCATTCTGGCAGGCGGCGAGGAACTGTATGCAGGCAAGGTCCGCCCGTTTAAACCGAGCGTAATGGAAAGCTTCCCGCTGCCGGCAAAGGTAATCCAGCGCGCACTCGACCTAGGTGTTAGCGAGATTGTCCTGTCCGTCGATCCCGTAGAGGAGGCGTAAGGCCATGAGCATAAACGCGATCGAAACGCTGCAGTTCAACTGCACCACCTGCCCATCCGAGTGTCTCCTGACCGTAGAGGTGGAGCGTGACGCAGACGGCGCCGTGGTAGAGGTTCGCTCCGTGGCCGGAAACAGCTGCCCGCGCGGCGATAAATTCGCACATCAGGAGCTCACCTGCCCCATGCGCGTACTCACGACGACCGTGGCCGTCTCCGGCGGCGACGAGACGCTGCTGCCTGTGCGCACGGCTGAGGCCATCCCTCTGGCACTCCACGCCCAAGCCATGAACCTCATCCGAGGCCTAGTCGTCAACGCCCCCATCCGCATGGGCGACGTCGTCCTACCCAACCTCCTAGACACCGGTACCGACCTCATCGCCAGCATGGACATCGACCCAGCCTAAGCAGCTAATTTAGGACGGGGCTCTTTTAGCTACCCCGCCATCCACCCCGCCCCTCCTCAATTGCGGTGAAATAGTTCCTGATTCCCGCCAAAACCCCGGCATCTTGGAACTATTCCACCGCAACTATCCTTGGAATCGGTATTTAGCTTGTGCCTACTTTAGTGCCATTTCAAAACTATGCCGGATTACGGGGCTGATTCGGAGACCCCCATCCATACCGGCAATTTTCGATTTTTGATAAGCCGTCTACCTGCGGTTTTAATTTCGCGATT
>CAUAJB010000076.1 GCA_958429225.1 uncultured Collinsella sp. | reverse complement strand
CGCTCGTCCGGCGCGAGGGCGAGGTGCTGTTCGATCGCATCTCGATGCGTCCGGGCAAGGCCATTACGTTTGGCTTGCTTGGGGGTAAGCCGTATTTGGGGCTTTCGGGCAATCCCGCAGCGGCGTATGTGGGCTTTGAGATGCTCGCCCGCCCGGCGATTCGCAAGTTGCGCGGATTTGCCGAAGGCATGCGTCCCGTGCAGCAGGCGACGCTCACGCATAGCGTGAAAAAACGACAGCATCGCCGCTTCTTCGATCGCGCGACGGTTTTGCGCGACCCCGAGACCGGTGAGCTGCTGGTGACCGAGGCTAAGACGCAGAATTCGGCGCTGCTTGGAACTATGCAGCGTGCGAACTGCCTGCTGTACATTGACGAAGGACCGTGCGAGCTCAAGGCGGGAGATGTCGTGGACGTTGTGCGCGTCGACCTGCCCGAGGGAACGGTGCTATAGGAGGAACGCTATGGAGTTGAAGATTTCGATCGTGACGTGCTCGGATACGCGCGATCTTGCGCAGGACGAGGCGGGTGCCGCGCTCGAGGAACTTATCGAGGCGCAGGGATGGACGGTCGCCTCACATGTGGTCGTGCGCGACGACGCCAGCGAGATCGGTGATGCCATTGTGGAAGCCGCCGATGAGTGCCACGCCAATGTCGTGCTCACCTGCGGCGGCACGGGGCTTTCGATGCGCGATGTGACGCCCGAGGCGACGCGTGCCATCTGCGACCGCGATGTGCCGGGTATTGCAGAGGCAATCCGTGCGTACTCCATGACCAAGACGCGCCGCGCTATGCTCTCGCGCGCCGTGTGCATGCAGCGTGGGTATACGCTTGTCATCAACTTTCCGGGATCCACGAAAGCGGCCCGCGAAAGCTGGGAGGCCGTGAGCGATCAGCTGGAGCACGCGGCCCAAATGACGGCGGGCGGCGGGCACGCCAAATAAGCGCGCTACCTGCGGCGGAGCGACCTTGCGAGTCGCTCTGCCTTTCTTATGCAGCGACAGTGCGGGCCGTCTCGTGGTTATTGGTAAAAGAAAATTACCAGGCGAGGGATATTTATCATAAACATTATTCGCGTGAAAGTATAATCTATTAACAGAATAAAGCTCGCGGCGGGACGCCCGGGCGTAGCCTTCGAAAGGGTTGAGCATGTTCGATATGGTTTCTCGCCGCGGATTCGTCTCGCTTTCTGCTGTCGCCGCTGCCGGCCTTGGGCTTGCCGGCTGTTCCGGCAATAAGGAGTCTGAGTCGACCGGCTCCGATGCCGGCTCCGCCAAGATTTCGTCCAAGAAGGCTGTTGGGCTGCAAGTCTTTGCTGCCAACTCGCTCGAGAAGGCTCTGCCCGAGGTCCAGGAGCTTTACACCGAGCAGACCGGCACCACGTTTGCCGACACGCAGTTTAAGGCCTCCGGCGACCTCGTCGAGCAGATGCGTGCCGGCGCCACGGTCGACGTGCTCATCACCGCTTCCCAGGGCACCATGGACGACGCCGAGGCTGCCGAGCTCGTCGACGCCGACACCCGTGAGGACATGTTCGTCAACGACCTCGTGATCATTCGCGCCGAGGACTCCGACACCAAGGTCGAGGCTATCGCCGACGTCGCGAATCTGGACGGCAAGATCGCCGTTGGCGACGCCAAGACCGTTCCCGCTGGCAAGTATGCCAACCAGGCCCTGGCCTCCGTGGGCCTCTACACCGGCACCGAGGGTGACGACGGCGAGTATGCTCCCGAGATCGCCGACAAGGTGGCCCTGGCCGATAAGGTCGGCACCGCTGCGTCTTACGTCTCTACAGGCGACTGCGTGGCCGGTTTTGTCTACAGCTCCGATATCTTCCGCTACGACGGCATCGAGGAAGCCTTCGTGTGCCCCGAGGATTCGCACAAACCCATCGTGTACCCGGGTGCCGTTGCCGAGAGCTCCGAGCACGCCGACGAGGCCAAGGCATTTATCGACTTCTGTCTGACCAACAAGAAGGCTCAGAAGATTTGGGCTAAGTACGGCTTCGAGCTTTCCGAGTAGTGCGGCTTGGCGCGATAATTCCATCGTTTTGTGTTTCACTCCGTCCTTGTATTCGCTTGGAGCTTTTCGTGCTTAATAGATTCCGCATGCTTGTCGCCTGTGCTTTGACCTTCGCGCTTTGCTGGGTGCCGGGATTTGCGTTTGCTGGGGACGCCGAGGACGGGGCCCAGGTTGCTGCGACCGCTCATGGGCTTTCCTATGGAATCGAGGGTTTTGAGCGGTTGGCCAAGGGGACCGCTCGTGCCATGGAAGGCCAGCCTGAGGGCTACCGGTTTCCCGTTGACGAGGACGTGGACCTTGTGGTGGCGCCTGCTGCCGATCGCGTTGTGGCGTGGATATCGCCCAAGGCGGTCGAGAAGTTTGGATTGGATCCGCAGGACAACGAGTGCGTATCGGGTCTCAAGGCCCTCGTTTGTAAGCTCGACAGCGCAAACTGCATGGGGGGTGCGCAGCTAGGGGATATGGATCTTCCTTGGTATGTCACGGCGGAAACAACGTTTGATGCCGGCGGGTATATCTATGGCTTTGACGAGCGCGGTGCGGATGGGGACCGCTATGTGGTGATTGCATCAGCCTCGGGTGATGCCAAGGGCGGCGCGCGTTGGCTTGATAGCGCTCAAATGGTTGAGGCATCGTCTGTCGTGTTGCGGGATGAGCAGGGGCCCTTGACCTCTCTGGTCTCCTTTTTGGGCGACATCGACTATCGCCCGTTTTGGGTGTCCATAAAAACGAGCGGCCTTGCCCTGCTGATCTCCGTTGCGCTGGGCTTGTTCGCCGCGTGGAAGACTATGGGTACCTCGAGTCGTATCAAGGGCCTGCTCGATTCGGTCTTTACGATTCCTATGGTGCTGCCGCCCACGGTCTGCGGCTTTCTGCTCCTCATGCTGTTTGGCCGCTCGACCGGGGTGGGCCAGTGGCTTATCGCGCACGGCGTCTCGATCGTCTTTACGTGGCCGGCGGCGGTGATCTCTGCCGTGGTGGTGTCGTTCCCGCTCGTCTATCGTACGGCACTCGGCGCCTTCGAGAGCCTCGACACGCAGATGCTCGATGCGGCGCGCACGCTGGGCTGGTCCGAGCGTCGCATCTTTACCAAGCTTATGATGCCGCTTGGCTGGCCCTCGATTGCCGCCGGCACGGTGCTCGCCTTTGCCCGCGCAATGGGCGAGTTTGGCTGCACCCTGTTCTTTGCGGGCAACTACGCCGGTATTACGCAGACCATTCCCATCGCCATCTACTTTGAGTGGATGGGCGGCAACACGTCGGTGGCGCTCTTTTGGGTCGCCGTCGTGATCGTGTTTAGTTTCCTGGTCATCCTGTTTATCAATATGTACACCGCTCATTCGCAAAAGTATCGCGAGCGGGGCCTTTCCTGTGTGGAGCGCAAACAGGTCAAAGATCTTGCCGGACAGGGCGATTCGCTCGACCCGGCGGGCGGCGATGCCTTGCGTATCGATCGCGAGGCGCTGGCCGAGCTCATGCGCGATGATGCGGCGCCGCAGGGAGGTCGATAAGCTATGTCGCTTGTTCTGGATATTAAAAAGCGCTATCCCGGGTTTGTGCTCGACATGCAGCTTGAGGCTGGCGAGGAGCGCGTGGCGCTGTTGGGTGCCTCGGGTTGCGGCAAGAGTTGCACGCTGCGCTGCATTGCCGGCGTGGAGACGCCCGACGAGGGCAGGATCGCCGTCAACGGCGTGACCTTTTTTGACTCGGCGGCGGGCATCAACCTGTCACCTCAGGAGCGTAAATGCGCTCTGCTGTTCCAAAACTATCAGCTATTCCCCAACATGACGGTGGCCGACAACGTATGCGCCGGTGTAAAGGATGCGGGCGACGCCGCCGCGCGCAAAAAGCTCGCCGGGCGCTATCTGAGCATTTTCGGTCTGGCCGATTTTGCCGACCGCTATCCCGCACGACTCTCGGGCGGTCAGCAGCAACGCGTGGCGCTTGCACGCATGGTGGCGGCGCATCCGGGCATCTTTATGTTCGACGAGCCCATGAGCGCACTCGATTCCTATCTTAAGAGCGCCCTCGAACAGAACATGCTCGACCTGTTCGATGTATGCAACCGCACCGTGCTCTACGTGAGCCACGACATCGACGAGGCGTGCCGTCTGTGTGAGCGCATCTGCGTGATGCATAACGGCCGCGTGGAGGAGGTCGGCTCCGTCGAGGACGTGGTCCGCCGTCCGCAGACGCTGGCGGCACTGCGCCTGACGGGCTGCAAGAACACAAGCCGGGCGCGCAAGATTGGCGACGAAGAAGTTGAGGCCCTCGACTGGGGCATGACCTTCAATGTAGGTCGTGAGGTGCCCGACGACGTAGCGTACCTGGGCATTCGTGCGAGCTACTTCCATATGGACAACCGTGCCGAGCGGGGCCGCAACAGCTATGACCTACATGTGGCCCGTGTGAGCGATTCGCGCTTTGAGCGGCTGGTGCTGCTGGACGTGCCGCGCGTCGATGCGCCCACGCGTCTGCAGTGGAAGGTCAACAAGGTGGGCGTGCCTGTCGACGAGCTGCCGCAAGCAGGCGAGACGCTGCGCATGCACTTCGATGCGAGTAAGATCCATTTGGTTTGTCGATAGCGCCGGGTATGCCGTCGGGGATATAAGCCTCGGCGGCTTTGTCTTGCCGTTCGCCGAATGATGGATGAAAAACTCTTATCAACATAGATAATTATTTATTAAACGACGGCACACGACGCTGTCGTACGAATGTCAACGGTGTTCGCATGGTCGACGACCGTTGATATAGTTGACCTCAACTTGTTAAGGAGGGTGCGCACATGCCGCAGACGACATACATTCGCCGCGTTGCCGCGCGTGCCCTATATATGGCTCGGAGCCGCATATGAGCAGGTATGTTCACGGCTCCGGGAGAGACGACGCACAACTAAATAATCAGCTGCAAAGCGGGTTCCCCAAAAATCCGGGTTTGAGCGCGGCTGGGTTTTCGCCACCCACCGTGCAGGAATACCGTAGCTATCCATTTTTGGTTCGAGAGGGGAACCGTCATGGCTGAAGAATTCGATTTCCATCCGATGTGGGAGAGCCTCGGCATGAATCTTGCCGACCACGACATGCTGCTGGGCGCCGTGGGCCAGATGTACGGCGACATGTTCCTGACGCAGAACAATCGCCCCAAGTCCACGTCCTACCTGGACTTTGTGGCCACCAACATCCACAGCGGCCGTATTAAGGAGATGCTCGACAAGAAGGAGGCCGGCGAGGCCACCAAGATTGTGGGCTCGTTCTGCGTGTACGTGCCCGAGGAGATCGTACTTGCCTGTGACGGTATTCCCGTGGGCCTGTGCTCGGGTGCCGATTGGGCAACCGATAAGGTTGAGGAGCACTTGCCGCGCAACACCTGCCCGCTTATCAAGAGCTTTGCCGGCTTTAAGCTGGGCGAGGTCTGCCCCTACATTGAGTCGAGCGACCTGGTGGTGGGCGAGAACACCTGCGATGGCAAGAAGAAGGCCTACGAGTTCTTTGCCACGCAAAAGAACATGTACGTCATGGATATCCCCAATGTACACGACGAGTCGACGCTCGTGACCTGGAAGGCCGAGGTCAAGAAGCTCGCCGCCAAGATCGAGGAAGAGTGTGGCGTCACGATTACGCCCGAGCGCCTGAAGGCCGCCATCCACGCCGTCAATGAGAAGCGCCGTGCCCTGCAGCGCCTCGCTGCCACGCGCGCTGCCGACCCGGCGCCCATCAGCGGTCTCGACAGCCTGCTGACCGTTCAGGCCGCCTTTATTGACGACACGCCGCGTCTGACCGGAGCCATTAACGATATGGCGGCTGAGTGCGAGCAGCGTGTCGAGGCCGGCGAGGGCGTGGCGCCCAAGGGGACCAAGCGCATCCTGTACACCGGCACGCCCATGGCTGTGCCCAACTGGAAGCTGTTCAACCTTATCGAGAAGGCCGGCGGCGTTGTGGTGGGTGAGGAGTCCTGCACGGGCTCGCGCTACTACAAGGACCTGGTCGACGAGTCCGGCGAGACGGTCGACGAGATGCTCGATGCCATCGCCGAGCGCTACTTTAAGATCAACTGCGCCGTCTTTACGCCCAACGACCAGCGTATGAAGGACATCGTCCAGATGGCGCACGACCTGCATGCCGACGGCATCGTCGACGTGGCCCTTCAGTTCTGCACGCTCTACGAGATGGAGTCGTTTGCCGTGGAGAAGGCCGCCGAGGAGGCAGGCATTCCGTTTATGCACATCACGACCGACTACGCCGGTGAGGATGCAGGCCAACTGCAAACCAGGATTGAGGCTTTCTTGGAAACCATTTAGGGCTATATCTGTCCCGGCGGCTTCCCCAGGCATCCGATCTTGCCGTTCAAACCGTCGCTTGCGTACCAAAGTACGCGGCGACTCCTCTTTCACGGCAACCTCGGGCACCTGGGAAAGCCGTTTCCTTGGTTGGTTAAAAGGTTTGTTAAGGAGTTATATGTCGGAATATATTGAGCAGCCGTTGCCGTCCACGTTTGAGGAGTTCAACGAGCAGCGCAAGGCGGCGTTTATTCGCGTCAAGGATTATAAGCAGGCGGGTAATCGCCTGGTCGGCTTTTTGTGCAGCTATACGCCGCTCGAGATTATCGATGCCGCGGGGGCCGCAAGTGTCGCTCTGTGCGGCACATCCGACGAGGTGATTCCCGAGGCCGAGAAGGTGCTGCCGGCAAACCTCTGCCCGCTCATCAAGTCGACCTACGGCTTTGCCTACTCGCAAAAGTGTCCGTTTACGTACTTTAGCGACATGATCATCGGCGAGACCACCTGCGACGGCAAAAAGAAGATGTACGAGCTGCTCAACGAGCTCAAGCGTACGCACATTCTGCATCTTCCGCAGGGTCGCGATCGTGCCTACGAGCGTGAAGGCTGGTACGAGGAGTGCCGCCTGCTCAAGGAGGAGCTCGAGGGTTTCTACGGCATTACGATTACTGATGACGACCTGCGCGCCGCCGTCCGTCGTCGCAATCGCCTGCGTGTGGCGCAGCTCGATATGTTCGCGCTTCAGGCCAACCAGCCGGCGGCCATGAGTGGCGTCGACCTGATGAGCACTATGTTTGCCGGTACGTTCAGCTTTGATATCGAGGCCTATACGCAGCAGCTGGAGCAAAAGGTTGTCAAGCTACGAGAAGCCTACGACGCGGGCGAGCGTCCGGTTGCGGCAGATGCTAAGCGCATTCTGATCACCGGTTGCCCGGTGGGCGGCGTGATCAACAAGATCGGTCGCACCATCGAGTCCAACGGCGGCGTGGTCGTGTGCATGGACGATTGCTCGGGCGAGCGCACGGCGGCCATGATGATCGACCCGGACGCACCCGACATTCTGCGCGCCATCGCCGACCGCTACCTGGACATCAACTGCTCGGTCATGACGCCCAACGACGGTCGTATGGAAAACACGCTGGCCATGTGCGAGAAGTACAGCGTCGATGGCGTAGTGGAGAGCGTGCTCCAGGCGTGCCACACCTTTAACGTGGAGAGTGCGCGCATGCAGAAGGCCGTCGAGGGTGCGGGCATTCCGTATATGAAGATCGAGACCGATTACAGCAACGGCGACATGGGCCAGATTGAGACGCGCATCGCCGCCTTCATCGAAACCCTCTAGGTTTCTCAGGCACCGGATCTTGCCCCTCAAACCGTCGCTTGCGTACCCAAAGTACGCTGCGCTCCTCTTTCGGGGCAATCTCCGGCACCTGAGAAACCTAGAGCTAAGGCGCCTGAACGCGCCGCTACTTTTGATGTTTAGATTGGGAGAGAGCCATGATAGGGATCGGGATCGATATCGGGTCTACGGCGGCTAAGGCTGCTGTGGTCGACGGGGAGGGTTCGGCGGCGTGGACGTGTGTGCAGCCAACCGGGTTCTCCTCGG
>CAUAJB010000075.1 GCA_958429225.1 uncultured Collinsella sp. | reverse complement strand
CGCGCATAAAGAAAGCCTCCCATTTCTCATGTCCAAGAAATGGGAGGCAGTTCATATGGAGGTCGGGCTTTTTGCACAAACGCCGTCGTATTGACGAATTTGGGACTGCTGGAAATACGAAACTATGCCGGTTTACTACGATGAATTGAGAAATTCCAACCACGCCGGCTTTTCGCAAAAAAGTGCAAGGCATCTACCTGCGGTTTTAGTTCAACAAATTTCGGAGTGGTCGCGGTTGAGCGATTCGTCGTAGTAAACCGTCATAGTTTTGGCGGAGGCATTCAGGTTTGTGGGCGGTAAACCAAAGATTGTCCCTTTTGACTAGTCGTTTAAGAACGTCCTCAATGACTAAGTTGCAGGTGGTTGCGGTTGTGTTACACTAACGCTGCGTATATGACGCAAATATCTCGATACAGATCAATGATGTCCGTCGGTATTTGACGGAGCTAGACTGTTTAGCCGCCCTGAAGGTTTATGCAGGGAGCATGTGATCACAGGGCTTGAAAAGAAAGTTGAGCAAACACTGTGTCTGATCAACAGCAAGAAAACGAAATAACGACGACGCAAGCCGCTCCCGCTGCACCGGTTGCGTCGGACCAGGTCGCGGCGCCCGCGCAAGCCTCGGCTCCTGAGACGCCTAAGGCTGCTTCGACGCCTACGCCTGTAGCGGCTGAGAAGGCCGTGTCTGCAACTGGTGAGGAGGCTGCTCCGGCAAAGCCCAAGCGTACGCGCCGCGCGGCCAAGCCTGCCGATGACGGCGAGGAGGTCACCAAGCCCAAGCGCCGTACCACGCGCACGACGCGCGCCAAGCGTACCGTTGCAGCTGACTCCTCGGCGCCGATTTCCGATGAGGTCGCGCAGGCACGTGCGTTGGCGCAGATTAGCGAGGCTCAGGTGGTGCGCGCCCGCCGTCGTGCTGCCGAGCGTGAGGCCGCGGCTCTGACCGAGCTTGCAGCTCCGTTTGTGCCCGAGACGCCTGCCGCCACCGAGACCCCTGTCGCCGACCAGCCAACCGAGAAGCCGGTACCGCGCACACGCCGTCGCACGGCTGCTAAGGCCGAGCAGGTTGCCGATCAGGTAACCCCCGAGCTCGCTGAGGCTTCGGTCCGTTCCGCGGCAGGGGAGGGCACATCGCCTGTTGAGCCCGCTGCGCCTGTCGAGGCCAGCGAAGTTCCCGTTGTCGATCCGGCTTTGCGCCCGCACCGTCGCGGTCGCAAGCCCAAGGCTTTCGTCGAGGCCGAGAAGGCCGCAGCCGCAGCCGCCGCCGCTCGGGATGCTGCGGCGACCGCCGAGCCTGCAACCGCTGCCGACGCGCCCGTCCAGGATGCTACGACTTCCGAGGCCGTTTCTGCCGATGTCGAGCCCGCCGACGTCCGTCCTGGTCGCAGCCATCGTACTGCTGCTAAGCGCACGTCCAAGGCCAAGGCTGCCAAGAAGGGTGCGTCCGAGGTTTCCGCCGAGACGACCGCCGATGCATCGACTGATGCCGCCGAGCCCCAAGACGTCGAACAGTCTGCGTCCGAGAAGCCCAAGCGCGGTCGCAAGAAGTCCGCTAAGGCCAAGGCCGTCGAGCAGCATGCCGAGGCCGAGCCGCAGGGCGATTCCAATGCCGAGGCCAGCGATGATGCTTCGGCTAACGAAGACGCCTCCGCAACCGATGGCACCGCCCCCGTCGAGACCGAAGAGAGCGCTCGCCCCAACCGCCGTCAGCACAAGCGCAACGACGAGCGTAATGACCGCAACGAGCGCAAGGACGAGCGTAACAACGATCGCCGCAACCGTCAGCGCGACCGCAAGCGGCGCAATAAGGAGCGCAATGCCGCTCCGACTGAGCCCACGCTTTCGCGCGAGGAGCTCGCGGCCATGAAGGTCGCCGAGCTGCGCGAGAAGGCCAAGGAGTTCGAGATCGAGACGACCGGCAAGAAGAAGGCCGAGCTCGTCGAGGAGATCTACACTACCGCCGCAAAGGCCGAGGGTTTCCGCGATATCAAGGGCATTCTGCAGATTCGCCCAGACAGCTCCGGCATCATCCACGCCCATGGCTACATGAAGTCCAACGACGACGCCTTCGTGCCCGCATACCTCATCCGTTCCGCGCGTCTGCGCACGGGCGATGTCATCGAGGGCTCGCTGCGTCCTTCGCGCGGCGGCGACAAGCGCGCCGGCCTCGCCAAGATCACGACCGTCAACGGCATGGATCCTGAGCAGATTCGCAATCGCCCCAAGTTCGGCGACCTCACCCCGGTCTATCCCAACGAGCCGCTGCGCATGGAGCATGGCAAGGATTCCATTACCGGTCGTGCCATCGACATCGTGTCGCCGATCGGCAAGGGTCAGCGCGGCCTGATTGTGTCCCCGCCTAAGGCCGGCAAGACGACGATCCTCAAGAAAATCTGCCAGTCTATCTCGATTAACAACCCCGAGGTGCACCTCATCTGCCTGCTCGTCGACGAGCGCCCCGAAGAGGTCACCGATATGCAGCGTTCCATCAAGGGCGAGGTTGTGGCGTCGACCTTCGATATGCCCGCCGACAACCACACTCGCGTGGCAGAGCTCGTCATCGAGCGCGCCAAGCGCATCGTGGAACTGGGCGGCGATGTTGTAGTTGTGCTCGACTCCATCACGCGTCTTGCCCGCGCCTACAACTTGGCGGCGCCCGCCTCAGGCCGCATCCTTTCGGGCGGCGTTGATTCGGCGGCACTGTATCCGCCCAAGCGTTTTCTGGGTGCAGCCCGCAATATCGAGAACGGTGGCTCGCTCACCATCCTGGCCTCCGCACTCATCGATACCGGTTCCAAGATGGACGAGGTCATCTTTGAGGAGTTCAAGGGTACCGGCAACATGGAGCTCAAGCTCGACCGCGACCTGGCCGATCGCCGCATTTTCCCGGCCATCGACCCTGTTGCCTCGGGTACGCGCAACGAGGACCTGCTGGTCGACGAGCAGATGCGCCCGTTTGTCTTTGGTCTGCGTCGCATCCTCGCCGGCATGAACAATACCGAGCGCGCGGCCGCATCGTTTATCAAGGGCCTCAAGGGCACCAACACCAACCAGGAGTTCCTGGTGCGTTCGGCCAAAAAGCATAGCGACTACGAGCAGACGTTCTAAGTCGTCAA
Organism: uncultured Collinsella sp.; assembly: GCA_958429225.1. Taxonomy (GTDB): domain Bacteria; phylum Actinomycetota; class Coriobacteriia; order Coriobacteriales; family Coriobacteriaceae; genus Collinsella. The sequence continues at coordinate 4,807 of CAUAJB010000075.1, read as the reverse complement.
CCGCACGCGGCGTTATTGCCGGCGCGATGAAGGGTCGGGGCTTGCGCCTCGGCCCTTTTTATATCGCCACTCGGCGCCAGTTATCGACCATAAGACTGGCAAGCAGCAGGTTTCCCGTTTCAATCCGACATCGTCGCTTGCAATCGACAGGGCGGTTTCGCATAATAGCTTTTAAGCTTCGCGACGGAAAACGCAGATGAAACGAACCATATACCGTTGCTTTGGGGCATAGCCCCGCTTCATCTTCTCTCGCGCAGCCAACTGAATGATGCGATTTGGGTGCTGGAAGATGGGGAGAGCTCATGGCTTCTTCTGATGCAACACAACGAGCAGTCCTTGCCGGACTTTCGTGCGGGATCGGCCTTGCCGCTCCCGTGGTTATGTATGCCGCGACGCTACCGTTTTTGTCGGTGAACGAGACGGTCGTGGCGGGTGCGGTTCCCTTCGCCGTGGGCGCGGTGGCGGGCGTGGGTATCTATGCCGCCTCGCTGGGTATCTCCGAGTACCATGCGCAGCGTGAAGAGCGTCTGTTCCAGCCCGATGCCATGGGCGGTGCCGCCAATCTCAATCAGCATCAAAGCGAGTTCAAGACCGCCTCGATTCCAGCTCAGCAGCAGGATGCGACTCCTTATGCTACCGCTTCTGCTTCTCAGGCTCAGTCGGAGCAGTCTACCTCGGCATTCCTTTCCGGCCTGACTGGTGCGTTCCAGCGCCGTCATACCGATGATGGTGTCCCTACCATCGCTCGAGCCGCAGATGCCATGGACGAGGCCGAGGCTTGGTCCATGATCGACAGTATGCTCGACGACGATTCGCCGGTGAGCTGCGACCCTGCACACTCGCGCGACGTCTATCAAGTCGCCATCGACGAGCTCACCAACGGCGGGCAGACCGGCTCCTTCAATCGCGACGACATCGCCGCCGCGGCACGCGCCGTATCTGGCTCCCAGGCCGCCCCTGCGGGCAGCACGGCGGCTTTCGTGGCACTTGTCGCCAACGCGGCAGCCAATAACGCCTACAGTGCTACCTCGGCGGACGCGAACGCTTCTGCCGACAATTCGTACGTTGATGAAGCCATGGCCGCGGACGAGGAGGCCGTTGCCGCCCGCCGTGCCGCCGAAAGCTCGCTGTGGGGCGCTCCTGCCCAGCAGCAGGCGGCTGAGGCTGCGCCGTACAATGTAAACCTCGCCAGCATGCCTATCATCTCCGGTGCCGCGGATATCGATTTCGATGACCTCGATGAGCCTGCAGCCATCACCGCATCGATTGATGCCCAAGATCGCATCGACACCGGCGACCTTCCGGATGCCTCACTCGAGGTTGATGTCCCCATGGCTGATTACTCGGGCCACGAGGACATGTGGGCCGCCGCCACCGCGATTCTGGATGAGATTGACGAGCCTGCTCCTGTTGCAGCCCCCGCTCCCGTCGCTGCCCCTCAGCCTGCTGCCCCCGCCTATGTCGGCCGTCACAGCGCTGTGTTCCCCGAGGATACTGCCCGTATCTCGCGCGAGAGCATCGAGCGGGCCGAGGCTATTGCCGCCGGCATTATGGAAAACCGTCGTCACGAGCGCGTCAATCAGATCCTCGAGGAGGAGATCGAGCGCCTGCAGTCCTCTACCGCCAAGCGTACGGGCCGTGCCTACCTGAGCGTTATCGAGGGCGGTACCGCCAGCTTCGCGCCGCTCCGCGCGGAGGCATAACTTCTGCATGGTTAAGATCAATCGAAAATGGGCGGTCGTGACCTGCCTGATGGCGCTCTTGATCTGGGGCAATTCGCTGGTTCCCGGCTCGGGGTCGGGCTCGCTGAGCCTAACGGTCATGGAAGCTATCCGCGGTTTCCTGCACGGCGTGGGACTTCCATATGAATGGGTGACCAACTTTGTTGTTCGCAAGTGCGCGCATTTTACCGAGTATATGGTGCTCGGCATCTTGGCAACGCACGCCTTTGATTTTGAGGGCCGGCGCACCTTTGACGTGCTGCTGCCCACGGCGGTGTTCCTGCTGCTGATTCCTTCGATCGACGAGACGATTCAGCTCTTTGTGCCGGGACGCGCCGGCATGATCACCGATGTGATGATCGACTGCTGTGGAGCGGCAACGGGCGTTGTGCTCCGATATCTACTACGATCGCTCATATGTGCCAAAAAGGCCGCCTAGGACGTATGCTTGGTGCTAGGCGGCCTTTTTTATTAGAGGGCTTATATAGGGCGTGGTGGCGTCGTTCCGTAGGTTGGATTTGCCGGGCGCGCCACGCCCTGTGGGTGCGTCTGTTACTGAAGCGCCTGCGCGCCCAGGGCCAGGCAGCCCATGATGCCCTGCTTGCCCTCAAGGCTGTTGTTGACAATATAGGTATCGATGTCGTTGACCTCGGGCGTGACGATATAACCGTTGAGCATCTCGGCGCACTTCTTGCGCGCGAGCGGCACGATGGGGGTGTGGTCGGCCACGCCGCCACCGATGATGATCTTTTGCGGCGCGTAGCACAGCGTGTAGGTCATGAGCGCCTGTGCCAGATAGCCTGCGAGCAGGTCCATGGCCTCCGGGTCATCGGCCATGTCTCCGGCGCTCTTGCCATCCCAGCGCTTTTTAACGCCGGGGCCGGCGATGAGACCCTCGAGGCAATTGTCGTGGAAGGGGCAGGCGCTGTGCTCGCCAATGGTGTCGCGCGGGTCGCGCGTGACCAGGATGTGGCCGGCCTCGGGATGCATCATGCCGTGTACGAGCTTACCGCCCGAGAGCACTCCGGCGCCCACGCCGGTGCCGATGGTCAGATACACAACGTCAGTGAGGCCCTGGGCGCAACCAAAGGTGACCTCGCCCAGGCAGGCGACGTTGACGTCGGTGTCGTAGCCGCAGGGGATATTGAGCTCGTTTTGGATAGTGCCCAGCAGGTCAAAGTAGCGCCATGCCGTTTTGGGCGTCTCCAGGATCTTGCCGTATTGGGGCGAGGCAGGGTTGACTGCGGTGGGGCCAAAGGCGCCGATGCCCAGCGCGGCGATGCCCTTGTCGGCAAACCATGCATTGACGGCCTCAACGGTCTCCTGCGGGGTCGTGGTCGCGATCTGCTCACGCTCCAGGACCGTACCGTCTGCATAGCCCGTGGCGCAGACCATCTTGGTGCCGCCGGCCTCGAGCGCTCCGATAAGCTGCTGTTCTGCCATAGTATTCCTCTCTCTGGGACGAGTTGCTCCGTGACTAAAGTATAGGGCTCTAAACCATTTAAGAAAGCGCTATAAAAAGAAGCCTCGCAACGTGGCGGGCGGTGCGGGGCTTCTTTGGTTGCTTTAGTTGCCGGGCCGTCCTTACCCGCGCGGCTTGATTTTATCACGTAGCGACTTGAGGTTCTCCAGTGCCGCGTTAAGCGTCTCGTCCCGCTTGGCAAAGTGGAAACGAATCAGATGGTTGACGGGCTCGCGGAAGAAGCTCGAGCCGGGCACGGCGCCCACGCCCACCTTGGATGCGAGGTCCTCGCAGAATTCGAGGTCGCTGTCATAGCCAAACTCAGAGATGTCCATCATGACGTAGTAGGCGCCCTGCGGCACGTTATGCTCAAGACCGATGCTATCGAGCCCCTGGCAGAACAGGTCGCGCTTGGCGGTGTAGAGGTCGAGGACCTCCTGGTAATAGCTGTCGTCGAAGTTGAGGGCGGTGACGACAGCTTCCTGCAGGGGAGCGGCGGCACCCACGGTGAGGAAGTCGTGGACCTTCTTGATGCGCTCGGTGATCTGGGCCGGGGCAATGGTGTAGCCCAGACGCCAGCCGGTGATGGAGTACGTTTTGGACAGCGAGCTGCAGCTGATGGTTCGCTCGAACATGCCGGGCAGCGTGGCCATATAGACGTGCTCGTGGGGCGCGTAGACGATGTGCTCGTACACCTCGTCGGTGATGCAGTAGGTGTCGTACTTTTTGCAGAGGTCGGCGATAAAGGTGAGCTCCTCGCGCGTAAAGACCTTGCCGCAAGGGTTGGAAGGGTTGCACAGGACGATGGCCTTGGGGTCGTTGTCGCGGAAGGCCGCCTCGAGTGTCTCGCGGTCAAAGTCGAATGTGGGCGGGTTGAGCGGCACGTAGATAGGCTCGGCACCCGAAAGGATCGTGTCGGCGCCGTAGTTCTCGTAGAACGGCGAGAAGATGACGACCTTGTCTCCGGGGTTCGTAACCGTCATCATGGCGGCCATCATGGCCTCGGTGGAGCCGCAGGTGACTACGATATTCTCGTTGGGGTTTACCGACATGCCCATAAAATGCTCCTGCTTGGCGGCAAGCGCCTCACGCATGGCCTGGGAGCCCCAGGTGATGGAGTACTGGTGGTAAAGCGGCTTGGGGTCGGTGGCGATGGTGCTGAGGCTATCGAGCAGCTGCGCTGGGGGATCGAAGTCAGGGAAGCCCTGCGAGAGATTGACAGCGCCGTACTTATTGGAGATGCGTGTCATGCGGCGGATGACCGAATCGGTAAACGTTGCCGTGCGGTTGGAGAGTTCTTTCATGACGGTCCTTTCGAGCATTTGCAGTGGGGCAAGTTTACTCCTATGAAACCGGTGGGATTTGCTCGAAATGGTCTCGAAAGACTCTTTTCAAAATTCTTGAAAATTGGGGCTTGCATCACGTGGCGTTCCTTGCAATAATAGTCGAGCGCGAAGCGCACAGGACACGGTGGGTGTAGCTCAGTTGGCTAGAGCGACGGGTTGTGGTCCCGTAGGTCGAGGGTTCGAGTCCCTTTACCCACCCCAGTTCTTGCTTCGTGTTGATATCGGGTCGTTAGCTCAGTTGGTAGAGCAGGGGACTCTTAATCCCAAGGTCCAGGGTT
>CAUAJB010000074.1 GCA_958429225.1 uncultured Collinsella sp. | reverse complement strand
GGCGTGAGGTTTTTGCTCGCGCGCTCCATGACGAGCTTGCCGACCGGAACACTACCGGTAAAGAAGATTTTGTCCCAGCATTCATCGAGCAGCGCCTCATTCTCGGCACGCCCGCCTTCGACGACCGTCACCAGGCGCGGATCAAATGCTTCCTCGCAAATCTGCCTGAGCACCACGCTCGAAGCCGGCGCATAGGCACTCGGCTTGATGACCACGGTGTTACCCGCAGCGAGCGCGCCGGCGAGCGGCTCGAGCGTCAGCAAAAACGGGTAGTTCCAGGGCGCCATGATGAGCGTGACGCCATAGGGCACGGCTTGCGTTTTGCACACACTCACAGCGTTAGCGAGGTCACACGGACGCAGGCGCGGACGATTCCATCGAGCCACATGCGCAATCTGATGCCGAATCTCGGAAAGCGAGGTGCCGATCTCACACATATACGCCTCGTCATGTGACTTTCCCAAATCGGTCTTGAGCGCATGGGCAATATCGGCCTCGTGGGCCCGTACCGCATCGCGTAAACTCACGAGCGCACGACGCCGAGCATCGACATCAAACGTGGCGTGCGTCTTAAAGTAGGCGCGCTGGTCGCCGACGATGCGCGCAATTTCCTCGGTGTTCATGGACCCTCCTAGTTCTCGTCCTCAAACATACCACCCGCAACGACCTCGTACATACGCTCGAGCTCCAAACGGTCCATCAAAAGTGGAACGGGGTATAGCGGATTGGCCTCGGCATCGGCATGCGCCGCCATCTCGGGAATGTCGGAGCGGCGAATGCCCAAGACATATTTGGGGATTCCCAGGGCCTCGTTCATGCGGTCGACCCAATCGATAAATGCCTCGGCCGCAAGACTGTCCTGCGCGGTAGTCGGCGCAATGCCCGCCATGCGAGCAAGATCGGCAAGCTTGGAGGCGGCGGCGTCACCATAAGCGCGAAGTATGTGCGGCAGGATGATCGCGTTGGCCAAACCGTGCGGAATTCCGTATCGGCCGCCCAGACTGTGCGCGATGGCATGCACATATCCGACATAGGAGCGAGTAAACGCAACGCCCGCCTTATACGCCGCCGAAAGCATATTGCGACGAGCGGGCATGTCGTCACCATGCTCATAGGCCTCGAGCAAATTGTCGTGGATAAGCTGCACCGCCTGTCGCGCCATCTTGCGCGTATAGGGCGTAGTGCTTCGCCCGATAAAGGCCTCGACGGCATGCGTCAGAGCGTCCATGCCCGTCTGCCCCGTAATGGAGGCGGGCAGACCGCGCGTAAACTCGGGGTCGTGCACCGCAAAGCGCGGGATAAGCACAAAGTCGTTAATGGGGTACTTGTAGTGCGTCTCGTCATCGGTAATTACCGCCGCAAGCGTGACCTCGCTTCCCGTGCCTGCCGTGGTGGGAACGGCGATGAGAAGCGGCAGGCGACGATGAATCCGCAGCAGGCCGCGCATCTTGTTGATGGGCTTGCTTGGCTGCGCAATGCGCGCCCCCACACCCTTGGCGCAGTCCATGGCCGATCCTCCGCCAAAACCGATAATGGCCTGGCAGGCGCTCTCTCGATACAGGGACGCCGCCTCCTCCACATTCGAGACCGTGGGGTTCGCACGCGTTTCGGCATAGACCGCAACGCCAACCCCCTGAGCCGTAAGCGCACGCTCGAGTGATGCCGTGAGCCCCAGACGGGCAATGCCGGGATCCGTCACGATAAGGACCTTCTGGATCGAGCGCTTTTGAAGCACCGCGGGCACATCCTCGGCATGCTCTAAAATGCGCGGCTCGGTATAGGGCAGGATCGGCAATGCAATGCGAAAAACCGTCTGATATGTTCGGCACCAGGCACGACGGGCTAGATGCATAAAGGAAACTCCTTCATTTGTTGATAGGTCAACATTTGCTCGCCCGATTGTACTCAGCAAAGATCGCAGACGGCCTCCCAATCGTTAATCAATCAACATCTTCATATCTCGAAATTGTTTTATTAAAAATCATTCCTAATAGGCTTCACATTTGGTTGCATTTATGGATAATAGAACTCGTCAAGACGCACGTCCGGAGAGGGCCCTTACGGGACCGGACGAGCGCACAATCGCCATCGATCGAAAGGATCGAATCATGAAGTTTGTTTGCCCCGTTTGCGGTTATGTGGAAGAGTTCGACGGCGACCAGCTGCCCGAGGACTTCAAGTGCCCCCAGTGCGGCGTTCCCGGTTCTCGCTTCCTGAAGCAGGAGGAGGGTCAGCTCGAGTGGGCTGCCGAGCACGTCGTGGGCGTCGCCAAGATGGAGGGCGTCTCCGAGGACATCGTTGCCGACCTGCGCGCCAACTTTGAGGGCGAGTGCTCCGAGGTCGGTATGTACCTGGCCATGGCTCGCGTCGCCCATCGCGAGGGTTATCCCGAGATCGGCCTGTACTGGGAGAAGGCTGCCCACGAGGAGGCCGAGCACGCCGCCAAGTTCGCTGAGCTCCTGGGCGAGGTCGTGACCGACTCTACCAAGAAGAACCTCGAGATGCGCGTTGAGGCCGAGAACGGCGCCACCGCCGGCAAGACCGATCTTGCTAAGCGCGCCAAGGCCGCTGGCCTCGATGCCATCCATGACACCGTGCACGAGATGGCTCGTGACGAGGCCCGCCACGGCAAGGCTTTCGCCGGCCTGCTTAAGCGCTACTTTGGCTAAGCCAGCCGCCTGAGAGACAATCTCTAGCTCGATAAGGCCCGGACCGCATGGTTCGGGCCTTTTTGTGTCTCGAGGGCTCGTTAACGCCCTGAAATACACCCTGAAATAGGACCGCCTTCGGCATCGGTTTCTCGTCAAAAACTAAGTGAGTAGACTTTTTGGAACTTGCCGAGCACACCATCCATATCACTTTATAAAGCTGCAGGTAAATGCCTTGTTGCAAAACGGCCTAGTCGCCAAAGTGCCAAAAGTCTACTCACTTAGATTCGCAGCCGTCCACGATCGAGCCATTTTGTGTCTAACGGGCATCTTTCCGTCGATTACTCCCAATTTTGTCCAGTCAATGAATAGTTCAGACCGAAGTAATGCCTCAGCCCTTTGCTCATCCGAGCTTTTATCACGATATTCAGCATCGAGCATCCTGCATACGGCCTTAACGATCGCGCGGAATCTATCCTCATCCGATATCTGTCTGTGTGTCAGGAGAAGCACATCGTAGCCCATGGCCTGAAGGGCCGTCATGCGGTCAGCGTCACGCAAGCCATCACCTGCGCGTCCGTGCGAGGCCTTTCCCTGACATTCAATGGCCACCTGTCGCCTGCCGTCCGGCGAAGAAAGAAGTATGTCGATATATACACGGGACTTTCCCACAATCGCTCGAGCGCTTGTGCTTAGCATCACTTCAACATTAAGCTCTATGTCGCAAAAACCTTCGCCTCCCAGGGATCGCGGCAGTGCAAGTAGCAAATACGCCTCGACCTCAAAAGGCGACGCGGCACCCAATGGAACGAGTTGCGACACCGTCCTAAATCTATTGCCGTAACGTATCCCGCAAACATCTGAACAAAAACGGTCAAGGTCTCCGCCCAAAACCAAAGCGTCTCGACGCCATAAGTTTGAGGCGGTGCCGTCCTCGGACGGACAGCGCACCCAACCGAACGTTGTCGAAATCGCGCTCGAATCAATTGCACGCGCAAGCTCCGCCTCAAGTGCCGCCGGCAGAGCGCACACCGCAAACAGGCCACACATCTCCGCCAATACCAAAAGAAGCTGAAGATCCGTCAGATGCCGCGACATGATGAAAGCCGTCAGTAGAGGAGACGTAATCAAAAACCCATGCTCCGTTTCCAGCACGGATTCCCTGGGAAGCTCACCAAGAAACAGCCGCTGCCTAATGCTGGCAGGACAAGTCCGTTTGTTTCTCGTCCGAACCAATGTATACAACGGAAAGCCAAGCGCGACCGCAGCCGTCGGGTTGCGGGCGAGCTCATATCGCTGCCGGTCTTCTTCCGGCCGTGGAAGCGGCGGACACAAAGCGCGGACCTGAGGGGGCAAACGCCAGTACCTAAAAGCCGATATGTCACAAAGTAGATCTTTCATAGGCACAGGAAAACACGTATTTCAACCCAGTCAGTCACGCATTGGCGCGAACGCACCAAAAATGGTGCCGAGCGGACTGCCAAGTTTTCAACAGCCCTCCACAACTGGCCAAAAGCTTGCCGAGAGCTGGACGAAGTTCTGTTGAAAACCCCATTTTTTTCTCATGCAGAAGCTTTGCGCGGCAAGTGAGTAGACTTTTTTGAACATCCCGAGCAGGCCGGTCATCCTGCTTTTCAAAACCGCAGGTAGATAGCTTGTTACAAAACCGCCTGGTCGCCAAAGTGCCAAAAGTCTACTCACTTAGATTGCAGAGTGCCCCATTAGCTGCAATTCCAAGGTGTTAAGCACTTCTGGACTCAGATCGTCATACTGGACAAGAATATGAGTTGAGGTTTCAGGGACTGATGCGCCATCGGCACGCCAATAACAGTCGCCGATATCGATAAAAGGGATACTCGAGTGTGTGAGGGCCTGTGCAAAAGAGCTTCCGCCCGTTCCACGCTCCGCAACCACGGTACAGTAAAGGCCCGCGTCTGCATGCTCGATCGAGACCTCTCCTGCCGGAAATACCTTCCGCACAAGCGCCATCAGGCCATCACGCGCCTCGCGAGCACGAACGCGCACGCGGTTCACATGTCGCTCATAATCACCCGATTCCAGCAAACGCGCCAAGGCGACCTGATCAACAGAACTTACCGACGAGGCGTAAAAACCAAGGTCGCGCCTAAACCGCTCCATCAGCTCGTCGGGCAGCACCATGTACGCTAGGCGCAACGCCGATGACAGGCTCTTCGAAAACGTATTGGTGTAGATAACCGACTGGGCGGCATCGATCGACGCGAGCGCGGGAATCGGCTTGCCGGCAAGGCGAAACTCACAATCAAAGTCATCTTCGATGAGATACCGACCTGGTCGCTCGGCGGCCCAGCTCAGAAGCGCATAGCGCCGCGCAATGCTCGTCACAAGGCCGGTCGGATACTGATGGGACGGCATCAGGTGAAGGACATCGGTCCCGCTTTTCTGCAGAATGCTCAAGTCCACGCTCTCATCATCCAACGGGATATGTCGAACTTTGCAGCCCATAGCCTGATAGATGCGCGTCAGACGCAAATAGCCCGGGTCCTCAACGGCATACACCTTGTCAGCGCCAAGCAACTGAACCAACATGGTATCGAGCAGCTGGGCGCCTGCACCGATAACAATGTTGTTGGGGTCGACATTCATACCCCTTGTCCCGCGCAGATGGTGAGCAATTGCGCGTCGCAGCCGAGCAGTGCCCTGCGCCGGTGCGGGCGAAAAGATTTCGCGCTCGTCTTCGGATGCCAGCGTCGCCCGTAGCGCGCTTTGCCAAAGCCGCGCCGCCTCCAAAGCGGAAGGAGAGAGCGGGGCGAATTGCTCGACCCGTCCATCAACATCATGTGCGTTAAGACCCGCAGGAGCGGAATCTCGATCAAGCTCTGTCTCAGCCGAAGCCAAAACCGGTGCGTCCGGAAGCTTGCAAGCGTAGTAGCCACGACGCGGCATTGAGCAAATATAGCCCTCAGCGAGTAACTGGCTATATGCATTCTCGATGGTAATGACACTGATTCCCAGATGGCTGGCAAAGGCGCGCTTAGACGGAAGATGCTCCCCCGCCGCAATGCGTCCAGCTACGATATCATCTCGAATTTGCTGGTAAACATACTCATAGAGCGATGCTTCGCCGCGTTTTTCCAAATTGTAGTCAAGCATGAGTTTGCCACCTGACCTTATTATGTCATTCAATCTGGTATTAATCTGACCCTGTAATTATCTCGAAAACTGAGTATTTCGCCATACCCAGCTCCCCGATAGGATGTTCCGTCAAGCAATGCACATGCCAACCAAGGGAGCAACCATGGCAGAACAGACCAGCAAGGCCGATCGCGTCAAACTCAATCGCGAGCTCGCGCAGATGCTCAAGGGCGGCGTCATCATGGACGTCACCACGCCCGAGCAGGCACGCATCGCCGAAGAAGCAGGCGCCTGCGCCGTCATGGCACTCGAGCGTATCCCGGCCGACATCCGTGCCGCAGGCGGCGTCTCGCGCATGAGCGACCCCAAAATGATCAAGGGCATCCAGGAGGCCGTCTCCATCCCCGTTATGGCCAAGTGCCGCATCGGTCACATTGTCGAGGCGCAGGTTCTGCAGGCCATCGAGATCGACTACATCGACGAATCCGAGGTTCTCTCCCCCGCCGACGATGTCTACCACATCGACAAGACCCAGTTTGACGTGCCGTTTGTCTGCGGCGCCCGCGATCTGGGCGAGGCGCTGCGCCGTGTTGCCGAAGGCGCCACGATGATTCGCACCAAGGGCGAGCCGGGCACGGGCGACGTAGTCCAAGCCGTGCGCCACATGCGCAAAATCCAAAAGCAGATCCGCGACGTTGTTGCCCTGCGCGACGACGAGCTCTTTGAGGCAGCCAAGCAACTGCAGGTTCCGGTCGAGCTGGTGCGCGAGGTCCATGCCACGGGAAAGCTTCCCGTGGTGAACTTTGCCGCCGGCGGCGTAGCGACCCCCGCCGACGCCGCGCTGATGATGCAACTGGGCGCCGAGGGTGTCTTTGTCGGCTCGGGCATCTTTAAGAGCGGCGACCCCGCCAAGCGCGCAGCCGCCATCGTCAAGGCCGTGGCAAACTTCACCGACGCCAAACTCATCGCCGAGCTTTCGGAGGACCTGGGCGAGGCCATGGTCGGCATCAACGCCGACGAGATCGAGATCATCATGGAGGAACGCGGGCGCTAGTCCAGCAGAAAGGATCGCACATGAGCGATTATGCAGACCAAACGGTCGCCGTGCTGGCGGTCCAAGGCGCTTTTGCCGAGCACGAGGCAAGGCTATCCGAGCTGGGCGCACGCTGTATTGAGCTAAGGCAGGCGGCTGATTTGAAGCAGGACTTTGACCGCCTGGTCCTCCCCGGCGGCGAGTCCACCGTTCAGGGCAAGCTACTTGCCGAACTCGGTATGCTCGAGGGGCTTCGCACCCGCATTGTTGAAGGCATGCCTGTATTGGGAACTTGCGCCGGCTTGATTCTGCTGGCGCGCGACCTTGCCGCCCACGACGATAAGGGGACGCCGCGCCTGGCAACCATGGATGTGCTCGTTGAGCGTAATGCCTATGGCAGACAGCTCGGCAGCTTTCGCACTAAGGGGCGGGTAGACGGTATCGACGGTGAAGTGCCATTAACATTTATCCGTGCACCCCGCATCGTCGAAGTGCACGGCAATGCCAAGGCCTTAGCGAAAGTCGACGGCCGTATCGTCGCCGCCCGCCAAGACAACCAGCTCGGCGTAACCTTCCACCCCGAACTCGACGAAGACACCCGCCTCCACGAACTGTTCCTACAAATGTAGGCAAAGTAGAACGAGCGTGGATTTTCGGACACATAACAAATGAGAGTGGATAATCTCCCACTTTGAACTTGGATGCAGGCTCAAACCGGGAGATTATCCACTCTCATACTATGTAGTCGTTGGGGACGTTCTTAAACGACTAGACAAAACTATAGGAACACCCAATGACTACTTTGGACCATGACGGCGCCGCAGGTAGAGGACGAACAGCGAGCGCCCGTCAGAGCGAACAAATTGGCATGAAAAGAGGACGGCATAGACTTTCTGGTCATGCCGTCCTCTTTGAATGACAAGTTGTCGCTCTGGTGGGCGCGCAGCGTCACGTGGTTACGGCGTTTGGTAAAACGCCGTAACTAAAAACGGTTGCCGCGGAAGCCGCCGCCGTTGCGGCCGCCACGGTCGCCACCGCGACCGCCGCGGTCGTTACCGCGGTTGCCGCCAAAGCCGCCACGGTTGCCGCCGCGGTCGCCATAGCCACCACGGTTGCCGCCAAAGCCGCCGCGACCGCCACGGTCGCCGCCACGGCCACCAAAGCCGCCACGGCCGCCACGGTCGCCACCGCGACCGCCGCGGTCGCCACCACGGCCACCACGATCG
>CAUAJB010000073.1 GCA_958429225.1 uncultured Collinsella sp. | reverse complement strand
GCCCTCGGCATTCCCTGCCAGGTGAGCTACTAGCAAAACCACGCAGCAGCTAGTGCCCGCCACCCCGCTCCATCAGTTGCGGTGATATAGTTCCTGTTTATGCTGTTAAACCGCTTAAATCGGAACTATATCACCGCAACTTTTATGGACGCGTGAGTGGGCTATACTAGCTGCGGATGAAAGGAAGTTAGCCATGTATGACAAAGGACCCGTACCCGGCCGCAACGACGCCTGCTGGTGCGGCAGCGGCAAAAAATATAAGAAATGTCACAGCGCCTTCGACGAGCGCCTCGAGCGCCTGTGGGAGGAGGGCTGGGAGGTTCTGCCCCGTACGCTCTACAAGACGCCCGCCGATATCGAGGGCATCAAGCGCTCCGCCGCCATCAACGTGGGCGTGCTCGACTACGTAGGCGAGCACATCGCCGCGGGCATGACCACCAACCAGATTGACCAGATGATCTACGACTACACCGTCGAGCACGGTGGCACGCCGGCCGATCTCAACTACGAGGGCTACCCCAAAAGCGTGTGCACCTCGATCAATGATGTGGTCTGCCACGGTATCCCCTGTGATACGGACGTGCTGCACGAGGGCGACATCATCAACGTGGACTGTTCCACGATTCTTGACGGCTACTTTAGCGACTCGAGCCGCATGTTCTGCATCGGCGAGGTCTCGGCCGAGCGTCAGCGCCTGGTCGACGTCACTCGCGCCAGCGTGGAGGCGGGTCTGGCCGCCGTCAAGCCGTGGCTACCGCTGTCCGTGATGGCCGAGGCCGTGCAAAAGACGGTCGAGGACGCCGGTTTTAGCGTGGTGCGCGAGTACGGCGGACACGGCATCGGTAAGGAGTTCCACGAGGACCCGTTTGTGGGCTTTACCACCGAGGCGCCCGATGTGGACACCATTATGGCTCCGGGCATGGTCTTTACCATCGAGCCCATGGTCAATGCCGGAGCGCCCGACATTAAGATCAGCAAGGGCGACGGCTGGTGTGTGCGCACCAAGGACGGTAGCGATTCGGCCCAGTGCGAGGTACAGCTCGTGGTGACCGAGGACGGTTACGAGCTGCTCAGCTGGTAGCTGTGGATGCGCCGGATGCCGACGGGCACGCCCGTCTTGCATCCGGCGTTTTATTTGAGCGTTTTGCCTGATAAAACCTGCCAAAATTAACCTGTCCCTTTTTGGCAGGTCGAGCGGAGAGGACTGCTTGTGAACATTCTGGTTTTGTTGCCCGTCAACGACCGTCATCGCGCAATTCTTGAGTCTAGTGCTCCGGGCGAGGACTTTATCTACACGAGCGCCGACGCCGCCACGCACGAGCAGGTCGCCGATGCCGACGTGATCCTGGGCAACATCGACCCTGCCCTGCTTACCGCGTGCAAGCACCTCCAGCTGTTGCAATTGCAGACCGCCGGCTATGACGACTACCTTGCCGCCGGCACCGTGCCGACCGACGCCAAACTGTCTTGCTCGGTGGGCGCCTACGGTCAGGCCGTAAGCGAGCACATGTTTGCCATGGTTCTTTCTATGATGAAGCGCCTGCCCGGCTATCACGACTTGCAGCGCGAGCATCGCTGGGAGGATTTGGGGCCGGTTACCTCGCTCAAAAATGCCAACGTGCTGGTGCTGGGCGCAGGCGATATCGGCGGCCACTTTGCCACGCTCTGCCGCAGCATGGGCGCACACGTCCGCGGCATCAAGCGCCATCCGCTCGTCTACCCCATTGTATTTGAGGACATGGACGGCATGGATGCCCTGTCTGAGCGCCTGGCCGAGGCCGATGTCGTCGCATCCTTTATGCCCAGCACACCCGAGACCCGCGGCCTGGCGAACGCCGAGTTCTTCGCCGCGATGAAGCCGGGCGCCTTCTTTGCCAACGGCGGTCGCGGCGATCTTGTGGTCGCCGAGGACTTGGTTGCCGCTCTGGAGTCGGGACATCTCGCCGGCGCCGCGGTCGACGTCACCGACCCCGAGCCGCTGCCCGCCACAAGCCCGTTGTGGGATGCGCCCAACATGCTCATCACACCGCACGTCTCCGGCTGGTTCCACTTGGAGGCTACGCTCGACAATGTGGTCGACATTGCCGCAGAGAATCTGCGTCACCTGCAGGCAGGCGAGACCCTGCGCTGCTGGATCGAGCATTAAGAATTACGCCGTTTTACAAACGGCGTAATGAGCCGACGCTGCGAGCCCGCCGTTTGGCCAATCTGCCGTTCAATTTTAAAGGCGCGACCAGAAGGTCAGCGCCTTTTCATTTCACGGCACCTTGGCTCAAACGGCGGGCTCTCGCTGACTTTTATTCGACCTGCGGGATCTGACTAGCGCAGGCTCAGCCTATGAAGTCCTAGCAGTTCCGTCTTGTCGTTGGCGTTGGCGTTGGCGTTGGCGTTGGCGTTGAAGCATTTGCCCAGATAAAACCTACCAAAATTGTCATCTCATCTTGGTCGATTTTAGAGTTCCACACTTTCGGCGCCGTTGATGGTTAGGTTGCGCTCGTAGAAGGCGGTGAGGGCGCGGATGGCATACATCACGTCGCGCACGCCGCCGGTCTCGTAGCTTGAGTGCATGGCCAGCTGCGGCAGGCCCACGTCCACGGCATGCATGCTCGCCTGCATGTTCGACAGGTTGCCGAGCGTGGAGCCACCCGCCATATCGCTCTTGTTGGCGAAGGCCTGCGTGGGCACGTCGGCGTCATCGCAAATAGCCTGGAACACTGCGCGGCTAAAGGCATCGGTGCAGTAATGCTGGTTGGCGGCTTCCTTGATAACGATACCGCCGTTGAGCACAACCTGATTGCGGGCGTCGCACTTCTCGGCGTGGTTGGGGTGCACGGCATGCGCATTGTCGCAGCTCACAAGCATCGAGGCAGCAAGTGCACGATGGTACGACTCGTCGTCAAAGCCCAGCGATCCGTTGATGCGGCGCAGTGCGTCGGCCAAGAACGTCGACATGGCGCCCTGCTTGGTCTCGGAACCAACCTCCTCGTTATCAAAGCAGCAGAAGACCGAGACGTCGCGCGCGTTCTCGGCACCCAAAAATGCCTGCAGTGAGGTGTAGGCGCAGGCCAGGTCGTCGAGCTTGGGCGTCGAGATGAACTCGTCAGCCCAGCCCCAAATGCGCGCATCCTGGCGGTTGACCAGGAACAGATCGCGGCTCAGGATCTGCTCGGGCTCAACGTCCAGTTCGTCGGCAACCAGGGCATCAAAATCGCCCTGCTTAAGCTCACCGGCGCTGATGAGCGGGCACAGGTCGACGGCGCGGTTGGGCGCAAAGCCCTCGTTAACGCCGCGGTTCATATGGATGGCAAGGCTCGGGATAATCGCGACTTCGCGCTCGGTGGCAAGCAGGCGGCTCTCAATACGGTCGCCTTCGCGTACCAACACGCGGCCCGCGAGCGCCAGCGGGCGGTCGAACCAGGTGTAGTCGATCATGCCGCCGTAGGCCTCGGTGTTCAGGCGCAGCGTCTCGCCTGCGCCGTCGAGCTCGGGCACGGCCTTGACCTTAAACGTCGGCGAATCGCTGTGCGACGCCGTGAGCTGAAAATGATAGTCACCGGCAACGCCGTCCTCGCCCCACGTCGCGGTCAGGTCCTCGCCCACCTTAAAGGCAATAACGCTCGAGGTATTGCGCTGCGTGTAATAACGCCCGCCCGGCTCGATGTCCCACGCCGCGTTCTCGGGCAGGTAGGTAAAGCCCGCCTCGTCGAGCTCGGCCATAATGGTCGCCGCCGTATGGAACATGCTGGGACATGCCTCGATAAAGTCGATGAGGTCGTTGGCGGCCTCGATATCGTCGGCCGTCACATGCGCGCGCTCGGGCGTTTCCTGATCCGTCATGCTCTCCCCTTTCGCTGGGTTGATGGTCCCCTCCAGCATACCCCGCCACGCCAGCGCCGCACTCTTCATTCCATGTTTAATCCCGCGCCGCTCACCAAGTTGAGCCATCATGCCCGCGCTCCTTTTGCGACAATTACGCTAACAGGACGAGAGGAGCCGTCATGAAGCCACGTAACATTGCCATCGCCTGCGGTGTCGCGGGAGTCGCCGTCGGCCTTGCCGCTGCCACCGGTATCGTTTACCGCAAGCAAATCAAGTCCGCCGCGTCGCTCAAACGCTTGACCGGCTACGCGGATAGCTATGACCTGTACGCAATCGACATCGCCTACGACTACGATCTTGATCGCATCATCGCCGCTGGCGTGCGCGACGACCAGGCCTACATCGATGCCGTGGTGGCGCAGGTGCTGCCCGGTGTGCCGGTACATGTCCAGGCGCCCCAGTTTGCCTGCAGCGCTTTTGTCGCCGTAGATGCCGAAGGCCGCGTGCGCACCGGTCGCAATTACGACTTTAAGGACGACACCTCGGCACTGCTGGTGCGCAATCACCCACGCGACGGCTATGCCTCCATCGGGTTTGCCGCCCTTAACAACCTGGGCGATAACACTCCGCTTGACTCCGTCGGCGGACGCGCCGCCGCACTCATGGGCCCGTTTGCCCAGCTCGACGGTGTTAACGAATGCGGCGTGTCCATTGCCGTACTCACTCTGGACTCCAAGCCCTGTGACCAGGACACGCAGCGCCCCGTCATCAATACCTCGCTCATCATCCGCCTGGTGCTCGACCGTGCCGCCACCACGCAAGAAGCTGTCGACCTGCTTTCCGCCTACGACATGCACGCCATGGCAGGACGCGATTACCACTTCTTTATCAACGACGCCGCCGGTGACGCGCGCGTAGTAGAGTGGGATCCGCGCGATCCAGACCGCGCTTTCAAAGCGACTCCTGTACGCCAGGTTACGAACTTCTACGCCTGCTATGGCGACGAAGTGCTGCCCAACCAAAAGAATGGCGAGCTGGGCCATGGTAAAGAGCGCGCCATCGCAATCGCCGATGTCCTTGACGCCCATGTCGGTGCCCAGGACGAGGCAGTCGCTTGGAAGGCCCTACGCGCTGCAGCGCAAGAACCCAATCCGAAAGACATCACCAGCAATACGCAATGGTCGGTCGTCTTTGACAATACCGAACCCGCCGCCGCCATTACGCTGCGCCGCCACTGGGGCGACGTCGACGCCTTCGCACTGTAAGGACCCAGGCTCGTCGACCTTACGCTCGCCTGACGTTGTTTACATTTCTATACGCTTGAGCTAACACGTTTTACCCCCGTATCAACAGTGTGCGGGGGTAAACTTATGCGCATGTTATAACTTGCCCGGAAGGATTCATCATGCTTAGGATCGGTCTTCTTACCAGTGGCGGCGACTGCCAGGCGCTCAACGCCACCATGCGCGGCATTGTCAAAACGCTTATGACCAATAGCGAAGAGCCTATTGAGATCTATGGTTTTGAGGACGGCTACCAGGGCCTTATCTACAGCCGGTTCCGCGTCATGACGCCCGCCGATTTTAGCGGCATCCTTACCCGTGGCGGCACCATCCTGGGCACGAGCCGTACGCCGTTCAAGCGCCTGGATATTCCCGAGGCCGACGGCGTCGAGAAGGTGCCGGCAATGGTCCACACCTATCATAAGCTGCAGCTCGACTGCCTGTTTATGCTGGGCGGCAACGGCTCCACCAAGACCGCCAACCGTCTGCGCGAAGAGGGCCTCAACGTTATCGCCCTGCCTAAGACCATCGATAACGACACCTGGGGCACCGAGCTGACGTTTGGCTTTACGAGCGCCATCGACGTCGCCACCAAGTGCATCGACGACATTCACACCACCGCTTCGAGCCACGGCCGCGTGTTCGTTATCGAGATCATGGGCCACAAGGTCGGCTGGATTCCGCTGTACGCCGGCGTCGCGGGCGGCGCGGACGTCATCCTGATTCCCGAGATCCCCTACGACATGGACAACGTCATCAAGACCATCGAACATCGCATGGAGACCGGCAGCCGTTTTACCATCGTGGCCGTCGCCGAGGGTGCCATCTCTAAGGAGGACGCGGCGCTGTCCAAGAAGGAGTACAAGAAAAAGCTTGCCGAGCGCACGAGTCCGTCGATTGTCTACGACATCGCCAAGGAGATTGAGACCAAGACCGGTCGCGAGACCCGCGTCGCCATCCCCGGCCACACGCAGCGCGGCGGTCAGCCCGATGCCCAGGACCGCATCTTTGCGACCCAGTGCGGCGTCGAGGCGGCGCTCGGCTGCCTGCGCGGCGAGTTTGGCTACATGATTGCCCTGCGCGATGGCAAGATGTGCCACATGCCGCTCGAGGATGTCGCCGGCAAACTCAAGTATGTCGATCCCCAGAGCGACCTGGTACGCGAGGCCAAGGCGTTGGGCATCAGCTTCGGCGACGAATAGCCTCGGCCGAAACTGCTCTCATCGGAGACCCCAGGGCTTACCTCCCAAATCGTCCTCGGACATGTCAGGATCCCGCCGTGCGCTTCGCGCGGCGGGATCCTTCCGTCCTGCGGAAAGATTTGGGAGGTAAGCCCTGGGGCCTCCTGCGGTAACTAGGGAGGCCGAGGCTATTCGTCTTCTTACTGCGGGTGCGTGGGCTGAGATTTTGGGATGTTGCAGGCTCTTAGCTGAGAGTAGCACCGACATTTGTCCTGAAATGGCTGGTCGTTAGGGGTTGCTACCGGTAGTTGCGGTAGGGTTGGGGCAGATTCTAACTAGAAATGGTGGTCGCTACCGGTTGTTCTCGGCATACTCGGCTCATTCGATTACGGTCACCACATGAAAGGAACTGTCATGGATCTTGCGATGGCGCAGCGGCTCGTTAATCGCCGCAAGGCTGCCGGGCTTTCTCAGGAGGCGCTTGCCGCCCAGCTGGGTGTGAGTCGCCAAGCTGTCAGTAAATGGGAGCGCAGCGAATCCTCGCCCGATACCGATAACCTTATTGCGCTCGCCGCGTTGTATGGCGTGTCGCTGGATGAGCTGTTGTATGGGGAGGCGGTGGATAGCACTGATGACTCGCAGGCTGATGATGAGGCACGGGACAGCGACGCCGGCGCCAAAGCTTCAGATAGGGCTGAGGAGGCTGAGGCTTCTACTGAGCACGCCGATTGCGGCGACAAACCACTTGTCGATATTTCCCTCGCGCGCGGCATCCACGTCATTGATCCCAATAAAGGCGAGGAAGTCCATGTTGGCTGGAGCGGCATCCATGTGACCAACGAGCGCAAGGGCGAAGAGGTGCATGTGGGGCCGGGCGGATTGCATATCGATACGCTTGAGGACGATGGACATAGTGTGCACACCAATGACGACGGCACCGTCACCATCGACGGCGAGACGTTTTCCAGCTGGAAGGAAGCACACGACAAGCTCGACCATCATGGCAAGCATTTCCACACCAAGGTCGGACGTACATGGAACAAATTCCCCTTCCCCGCGCTTGTCGCCCTCGCCTATCTGGTGCTCGGCATTGCCTACGGCACATGGGCTACGGGACTCTTGCTCGTCTTTTTGGTTCCCGTCTACTACGCGATTGGTGACTTTATCGATCGACGCCATTTGTCAAAGCTCATTGAATGCGTCTATCCAGCAGCCGCCATTGCATGGTTTCTCTATATGTGGCTTTGCCTGGGGCAGCCCCATCCCGCATGGGCCATCCTCATCACGATTCCCGTCATAAAGGCGCTCATGCGCTGGTGCCGCAAGCAATGGAAGCACCGCAAACAGGCCTAAACCGCCCTAACCCGCCAGCACCACTCATCCGGTACCGGCCGCCCCTTCCAAGTTGTGGTGGAATAGGGACTGTTTTGAGGCTCCAAAGCACCAAACAGTCCGTATATCACCGCAACTAACAAACAATTGGGTCAGTTCCGGCACGGAGATAAGCATTGAGCTGACCGCACGCCAAGAAAAGGGCCTATTTACTACGTTTAACTCGATGGGGCCAACCATGACCGCCCTTTTCGAAAATCGACAGGCCTTCTACCTGCGGTTTTATTTTTCGTTTTCCCGGCATAGTTGAGGGTATCCAATTAAACGTAGTAGATAGGCCCGTTTTGTGGCATACAACCCATTCAAGCCCAATCTCGAAGGCTAAAGAGAGCCTCTCATCAACGCTTGCGGGCGAAAACAAAATAGAATGAAAGGCAAATGGAAAGCCCGTTTGACGAGCGGAGGACATATGCGCGACGTAGCCGAAAGCGACTGGAAGCTGTTTAAGAAAATGCTTCCTCAATGGCAAGAACGTTATATGGAAAAGCTCATCGGCCAGTACGTTGAGATACTGAACGGCGACAGCGAAGCGTCCAGTAGATTTTGGGCACTAGAAGAGCACCTCAATAGAGACAAGCTGTCCTCAGGCGTAATTGCAAACGATATTCGCCGCAGCACAATGCGCCGCGAGATAGCCAATTTGCTTATCGACAGCGTGATCACCCTTGACGACCTTGACGGTTTTACCGAGGACATTAAGAGCTATGCGCAACACTGGATTGGACAGTAAGAGCACTGAGCGACAAACATCCCCAGCAAAACGGGCCAAACGCCGGGCCACCTAATGGTTGCCCGGCGTTTGGCCAGATAAAACCTGCCATAATAAACCTGTCCCTTTTTGGCAGGTTACTCGGCGCTCTTGAGAGCGCCGACCATGTCGATCCTATTGAGGGTGCGATTGGTAGTGAGGTTGACGATAAACGTAAAGACAAAGGAAAGCACTACGGCGAGCACATAACTCAGCGGCTCGACTTCGACGTCAAAGTACAGCGACGGCATCTGCAGGATGTACGTAAAGCTCTCGGCAAGCAGGCCACCCAGCGGCACGCCCAGTGCGGTGCCAATCGCCGTGAGGATCAGCGTCTCCTTGTTGACGTAGTGGTGCACCTCGCCACGACGGAAGCCCAGCACCTTGATGGTCGCCAGCTCGCGCTCGCGCTCGGAGATATTCGTGTTGGACAGCGTAAACACCACCACAAACGACAGGCACGCCGCCATAAAGGTCACGAGCACCACGAC
>CAUAJB010000072.1 GCA_958429225.1 uncultured Collinsella sp. | reverse complement strand
TTCGTACTGTGCTTGCACGTTTCCGCAGCTATTGGTATAGTTTGCTTGCAAATGAAGTTGTAATTGAAAGAAGTGGGGTTTCGGCTCCGCTTCTTTTTTGTATGGATGGAGGTGCCGCAATGGTCAAGACCAAGACCGAGCAGGCGATCATCGACGCGCTCGAGGCCGTCGCTCCCCAGCACGATGTCGACATCGTCGACGTCGAGCTCGTGGGTGCCACCAAGGCCCCCTGCGTGCGCGTGCGTATCGAAGGTGCCGAGGGTCAGAGCCTGTCGCTCAACGACGTCACGGCCAACACCAAGTGGGTCGGCGACGTGATTGAGGAGCTCGACCCCATCTCTTCGAGCTACACGCTCGAGGTGTCGAGCCCGGGCATGGCGCGCCCGCTGCGCCGCCCGCGCGACTTTGCCCGATTTGTGGGCGAGGACTGCGAGCTCACCTCCACCGCCACCGAGGGCCGTCGCAAGTACGCCGGCAAGATTGCCGCCGCGACCGAGACGAATGTGACTCTCGAGCTCGAGGACGGCGAGTCCGTTACCCTCGATTTCTCTGATGTTAAAAAGTGCAAGTTGAAGCCCACCTACGACTTCAAGCCCGCGAAGGAAGGAAAGTAAGATGGCAGCATCCGACATGATGTCCGCCCTGATGGAGCTTTGCCAGGAGAAGCACATCGACCAGCTCTACCTGATCGACCGCCTGGAGCAGTCGCTCGCCAAGAGCTATGCCGAGATCCTGCATCTTGAGTGGGGCGCCAAGGTGACCATCGACCGCACCACCGGCAAGATCTACGTCTACCGCCTGGAGCCGATCGACGATTCCATGGACGAGGAGGGCAACTTCACCGAGTTCGAGGAGATCGACGTCACCCCCAAGAACACGAGCCGCATCGCTGCCCAGCACGCCAAGGCCGAGATCAACGCCATCGTGCGCAACTCCGCCCGCGAGCAGATCTACGAGGAGTTCTCCGGCCGCATCGGTGACCTCATCAGCGGTACCGTGCTGCAGTCCACGCCCGACTTCACGATCGTCAAGATCCGCGAGGGCGTCGAGGCCGAGCTGCCGCACTTCGATCAGCGCCGTTACGAGAACGAGCGCAACGAGCGCCCGATGGGCGAGCGCTACCTGCACAACCAGCACATCAAGGCCGTGATCATCGACGTTCGCGACCCCAACTCCAACCTGCAGCCGGTTCGTGGCGAGCACAGCCGTCCGCCTATCGTTATCTCCCGTACCCACCCCGAGCTCATGCGTCGTCTGTTTGAGCAGGAGGTGCCCGAGATCTATGAGGGCACCGTCCAGATCAAGTCGATCGCCCGCGAGCCCGGCCAGCGCTCCAAGGTTGCCGTCCACTCGCTCGACGACCGTCTGGATCCCGTGGGCGCCTGCGTCGGCCCCAAGGGCAGCCGTGTTCGCGCTGTCGTGGGCGAGCTCCGCGGCGAGCGCGTCGACGTCATCCTGTGGGATGCCGATCCTGCCGTCTACGTCGCCAACGCCCTGTCACCCGCTAAGGTCACCCGCGTCCTCATCGACGAGGAGAAGGCCTACGCCGGCGTCATCGTGCCCGACGACCAGCTGTCCCTCGCCATCGGCAAGGAGGGCCAGAACGCCCGCCTCGCCGCGCGCCTGACCGGCTGGCACATCGACATCAAGTCCGAGACGCTTGCCGCCGACATCCTCAAGAACGTTCCCGTTCACGAGGAGCCCGCCGCCGACCTGATCGGTGACGAGGAGGACGAGGACGTCCGCCGCTGCGAGTACGTGTCCGAGGACGGCATCCAGTGCCGCAACCAGGCTCGTCCCGGCTCCCGTTTCTGCGGTGTCCATGACACCGACGCCTTCGATGATGCGGAGGACCTGATCTAGCGCGCGGTCGCGCCGGGCGGGTCCCGGCGCGTCTCCCACGCTCGTTCAGTCTCTAGGCACCCAAGGTGCCAGAAAGGGTAGGTGAAGTCATATGGCAAAAGTCCGTGTGTCCACCCTGGCCAAAGAGTTCGGCATGACCTCCAAGGAACTGATGGGTCATCTCGCCGATATGAAGATTCCCGCTAAGTCCGCTTCCTCCACCTTGGAGGACGCTTATGTCGCCATGGTCCGCAAGCAGCTCGCCTCGGTGATCGAGGCCCGCGCTCAGGAAGTCGAGGCCGCCAAGCAGGCCGAGGAGCAGGCAGCTGCCGCTGAGGAGGCCGCTCGCGCCGCCGAGGCCGAGCGCGAGCGCATCGCCGCCGAGAAGGCCCGCGAGGAGGAGCGTCGCCAGTTTGCCGCAGCCCAGGCTGCCGAGGAGGCTGCCCGCGCCGAGGCCGAGGCCAAGAAGAAGGCCGAGCAGGAGCGCCTTGCCCGCGAGAAGGAGGAGGCTGCCCGCGAGGCCCAGCGCCGCGCCGTTCCCGCTTCCGATTCCGGTTCGCGCTTCCGTTCGCTGCTCGACCAGATCGCCGCACAGGAGACCGTGCTCAAGGAGAAGAAGGACGCCGAGGACAAGGCCAAGGCCGAGCGCGCCGCCGAGCGCGGTAACCGTCGTGGCGGCAACAACGACCGCCGCGGTGGCCGTCGTAACGATCGCAACGCTTCCGACAACAACTCCGAGCGCAACGTCTCCGAGAGCCGTCCGCACAGCCATCGCACCAACGCCAGCAACAACGTCGCTGCCGGCATGGACTTCCCCAACCCCGATAAGCAGGGCAAGGGCAAGAAGCGCAAGGGCGGTCACAACAACGAAGAGGACCACTACAGCCGCATGGCTCGCGAGGCCGAGGAGTACAGCCGCGAGAAGGTGCTCGAGGAGGCTCGTGCTGCCGTCGAGGAGGCCTCTCGCGAGTCCACCGGTCGTCGCAAGAAGCGCAAGGAGAAGCGCGAGCGCGAGGCTGCCAAGGCGCAGGAGGAGCGCAAGATAGAGGAGGCGCTGGCCCAGGGCGTGAACCCCGAGGACCTCGACGCCATCAAGGTCTCCCAGGGCGTTACCGTCCAGGAGCTTGCCGAGGCGCTCGACGTTCCGGCCAACGACATCATCAAGCGCCTGTTCCTGCTTGGTACGCCGCTCACCATGACGCAGTCCATGTCCGACGACCTCGTCGAGCTCGTTGCTGACGACCTGGGTCGTCAGATCAAGATCATCACCCCCGAGGAGGAGAACACCTTCTCGTTCTACGATGATCCCGCCGACCTTAAGCCGCGCGCCCCGGTCGTCACCGTCATGGGCCACGTCGACCACGGCAAGACGTCGCTGCTCGACGCCATCCGTCACACCGGCGTTGCTGCCGGCGAGGCGGGCGGCATTACGCAGGCCATCGGCGCTTCGCAGGTCATGATCAACGACCGCAAGATCACCTTTATCGATACCCCGGGTCACGCCACCTTTACGGCCATGCGTGCCCGTGGCGCCAAGGTGACCGACATCGTCATTCTGATCGTGGCTGCCGACGACGGCGTCATGCCCCAGACCGTCGAGTCGATCAACCACGCCAAGGCCGCCGGCGTACCCATCGTCGTCGCCGTCAACAAGATCGATAAGCCGGGAGCCAACCCCGACCGTGTGCGTCAGGAGCTCACCGAGTACGGCGTCATCCCCGAGGAGTGGGGCGGACAGAACATGTTCGTCAACATCTCGGCCAAGCAGAAGATCGGTATCGACGACCTTCTGGAGACCGTGCTGCTCCAGGCAGACGTGCTCGAGCTCAAGGCCAACCCGGACACCTTTGCCTCCGGCAACGTCCTCGAGGCCAAGCTCGACAAGGGCCGTGGCTCGGTTGCTACCGTGCTCGTGACCCGCGGTACCTTGCACGTGGGCGATACGCTGGTCGCCGGCCTTACCTATGGCCGCGTCCGTGCCATGCTCGACCCCAAGGGTCGCGCCGTCACCGAGGCCGGTCCCTCCGACGCCGTCGAGATCCTGGGCCTGCAGTCCGTGCCCAACGCCGGCGACGAGTTCCGCGTGTTCGAGGACGAGCGCGAGGCTCGCGCCCTTGCCGACGAGCGTTCGCTCAAGGCCCGTATCGAGGAGCAGAGCCGCGTCAAGCACGTCACGCTCGAGAACCTCTTCGAGACCATTGCCGACGCCGAGGTCAAGGAGCTCAACCTGATCATCAAGGCCGACGTCCAGGGTTCCATCGAGGCTCTTCAGGACTCGCTCGACAAGATGGATCAGTCCGAGGTTCGCATCAACACGATCCACTCCGCCGTTGGCGCCATCAACGAGACCGACGTCGTCCTGGCCGACGCCTCCAACGCCATCATCATCGGCTTTGGCGTCCGTCCCGACGGTAAGGCCCGCTCCGCTGCCGAGCGCGAGGGCGTCGAGATCCGTTGCTACGACGTCATCTATAAGTGCCTCGAGGAGCTCGACGCCGCCCGTATCGGCATGCTCAAGCCCACCGAGGTCGAGGTCGCCACGGGTACCGCGACCGTTCTGGACACCTTCAAGGTGCCCAAAGTCGGTATCGCCGCCGGTGTCCGCGTCGAAGAGGGCGAGATCGCCGCGACCGATTCCGTGCGTCTGGTGCGCGACGGCATCGTGGTCTTCAACGGCAAGATCGCCTCGATGCGCCACTACAAGGACGAGGCCAAGAGCCTCAAGAGCGGTTCCGAGGGCGGCATTGGCCTGGAGAACTTCCAGGACATCAAGCCCGGCGACCAGATCGAGGGTTACCGCATCGACCAGGTTGCCCGTACCGAGTAGGGGGTAGCGCTATGAAGCAAACGCAGGCAACCCGCCGTCTGGGCGAGCAGCTTCGCGAGAAGCTCGGTTATATCCTGCTCTTTGAGGTTTCCGATCCGCGTCTCGACCTGGTCACCCTGACCGCGGTCGAGGTCGCGGTGGACCGTTCGTTCGCGCGCGTGTACGTGTCGTGCGATGCGAGCCGATACGACGAGGTCATGGAGGCGCTCGCAAGCGCTAAGGGCCGTATTCGCAGCCTGTTGGCTCGCTCGCTCGATTGGCGTGTTACGCCCGAGCTCGATTTTCGCATCGATCGCTCGACCGATGAGGCCGAGCGCATCACGCGTGCGCTGGAAAACGTTCCCGCCACGCTTGCGATCGAAAAGGACGAGGACGGCTATCCGATAGCGGACGCCGTCCAGGAGGCAGCTTTAGATGACTAATTCCGCCGACCTCGCCTCGTGCGAGTCTGCAGATATTCAGCGACGCATCCTCGAGCTCATCGAGGGTGCGTCCTCCATTGCGATTTCGGGACACACTTCTCCCGATGGCGATGCCCTGGGCTCCGTGTTGGGTCTGGGCCTTTCGCTCATGAAGTTTTTCCCCAACAAGGACATTGCGCTGCTGCTGGCAGACGATGACCCGGTTCCGCGCATCTACCGCTTTATGGAAGGTTCCGATCGCCTGGTGCCGGCATCTGCGTACACCGGCAATCCGGACCTGTTCATCTCGGTGGACGTACCGGTCGTCGAGCGTCTCAATAATTCCGCCGAGGTGCTTCGTCGCTCCAAGCATGTGGTGTGCTTCGATCACCATCCGGCGCGCGAGGAGTTTGCCGAGCTGAGTCTGAGGCGCGTCGAAGCTGCAGCCTGCGCGATGATCATCGACCGCTTCTTGGACAATTGTGGCATTGTTGCACGTGATGGCGTTGCGACCTGCCTGCTGTGCGGCTTGGTTACCGATACCGGCCGTTTTCAGTACCAAAACGCCGATGCCGCCGCGTTCCATGCGGCCTCGCGTCTGGTTGCCCACGGTGCCGATCCGGCGCGCGTTGCGCTCGAGGTATACCAGAGCATGCGCGTTGAGTTTTTGCACCTCAAGTCCATCGTCATGGGCCGCATCAAGACGGTGGCCCACGGGCGCGTCGCGTATAGCTATGCGTACCAGAGCGACCTTGAGGCTTGCGGTGTCACCTCGGACGAGTGTGACGGCCTTGTTGACGTGGTGCGCTCGGTGATGGGCGTCGAGGTCTGCCTGTTCCTGAAGGGCATTGAGGGCGATACCAAGGTGCGCGGCAACCTGCGCTCCAAGGGCGACCTCAACGTGTCCGAGATCGCTGCTGCCTTTGGCGGAGGCGGGCATTCCGCTGCCGCCGGTTTCTCCAACAACGGAACGATTCTCGAGACGCTCACCGTGGCACTACCCATGCTGGCCGAGCTGGTAGGGGAGGATCCCGCTTCGGTGACCGTCGAGCTTTAACTTTTTGGATGGTACATGGCTCGTCGTACGCCTTCTCAACTGAATATGCTGCTCGCCGTCGATAAGCCGGTGGGCTGCACGTCCCACGATGTGGTCTCGCAATGTCGGCGCGCCCTCCATGAGCGTCGCGTCGGCCATGCCGGCACGCTCGACCCCATGGCATCTGGCGTCATGGTAGTGGGCGTGGGCCAGGCTACTCGTCTGCTGGGCATGCTCACGCTCGATACCAAAAGCTACGTCGCCGACATCTCGTTTGGCGCCGAGACCAATACCGATGATGCGGAGGGCGAGGCGGTCCGCACGGTGGCTGTTGCCAACGAGCTCCGCGATCCTGCCTATGCGCGTGAGCACTTGGCCTCCATGCTGGGTCCGCAGATGCAGGTGCCGCCGGCGTTTTCGGCTATCTCGGTCAATGGCGTTCGCGCCTACAAGTCTGCTCGCGAGGGCAATGCGGTGGACCTACCTCCGCGTCCCGTCGAGGTCTATGCCGCCGACCTGATCGCCGTGGGCGGCGAAGGTTATACGTGCGTGTGGACCGTGGCGTTCTCGGTGAGCAAGGGCACCTACATTCGTGCGCTCGCTCGCGACCTGGGCCGCGCCTGCGAGAGCGCCGCGCACATTTCCGCGCTGCGCCGCACGGCCTCTGGTGTTGTTTCCATTGGCGCCTGTCATGCGGTGGAGGAGCTTTCTCCCGAGTCCGCCGCTGGCTTTGCCCTGGATCCCATTGCGGCCCTGGGCGCCACGCGTGTTGACTTGCCGGGCAATCTTGCCGACGACCTGCTCTGCGGCCGACGCATTCCCGTTGAGCGTTCGTTTGCCGATTTCGATGCCTCGAAGGCGCCGTTTGCGTTGGTGCTCGATGGGGGACTCAAGGCGCTCGCCCGCATTGAGGGTGGCCGCTTTGTCATGGAGCACGTGTTTCCGCAGGCAATCGGCGGTGTTCGATGATGTTGTCCGCTCGCGAGCTCGCGCGTATCTTTTTCGCGGGCGAGTCGGATGAGGCTCGCATCGTTACTGCCGATACGTTTGATGAGTGCGAGCACCTGGGTGCTGCCTCGATCGCCATTGGCGTGTTCGATGGCGTGCACCGTGGACACCAGGAGCTCATTGCGGCGCTTGTCCGCGATGCCCGTGCCCATGGCTGCAAGGCGGTCGTAGTTACCTTCGATCCCGACCCGGACGTTGTGGTGAGCCCTTCGCCCGCTCAAAAATTGATGACGACGGCCGACCGTCTGCATGCTTTGGCTCAAACCGGGGTCGATACGGTGGTGGCCGTTCCCTTTACGCCTGAGGTTGCGGCGCTTGACCATGTTGACTTTCTCTCGCTGGTGTCGCGTCTGGTCGACATTCGATCGATTCGCGTTGGCAGTGACTTTAGGCTGGGTCGTGGCGGTGCATCTGGTGTTGCCGAGATGCGCGCCTGGGGTTCCGAGCACGGCGTTGACGTGTATGGTCACGACCTGCTTTGCGAGGGCGGTGAGGCCATTTGCGCCACCCGCATTCGCCATGAGCTGGGACAGGGCCATGTGGAGCTGGCTGCCGAGCTTCTCGGTCGTCCCTATATGTTGCGCGGCGTTGTGGCGGCTGGCCGTCACGAGGGATCGGACATGGGCTTTCCCACGGCAAACCTGCAGGTTCCCGACGGCATTCAGGTGCCTGCTGATGGCGTCTATGAGGGTCTGGTGCTGGTCGATGAAACCGCGTGGCCCGCTGCCGTGAACGTCGGCCTGCCGCCGACGTATGCCGACGATTCCGCTTCGGCGCATCTCGAGGCTAATTTAATTGGTTATACGGGCGACCTGTACGGCGCTTCCGTTTCGCTGGCGTTTACGCGCTGGCTGCGTCCGTCGCGCGTGTTCGATTCGCTGGATGAGTTGATCGCGACCGTCGAGGGTAATATCGAAGATATTCGTCACAACTTGGGCGAGCAGGGGGTGAGCATCCGTGATTAGCGATGAGGAAAAAGACCAGGTACGCGCTGCGTCCGACCTGGTTGCCATCGTGCAGGAAACGGTTGAGCTCAAGCCCCGCGGCCATGAGTTTTGGGGATGCTGCCCCTTCCATGGCGAAAAGACGCCGTCCTTCCATATTATTCCCGCCACGCAGGTGTGGCATTGCTTTGGCTGCGGCGAGGGTGGCGACGTCTTCACTTATATCATGAAGCGCGAGAACCTGAGCTTTCCCGAGTCAATCCGTTATTTGGCCGATCGCGCGGGTATTGAGCTGCATGACACCGGAGATCGCCGCGAGCGCGGCACCAAGCGTGCCCGCATATACGATCTGTGCGCCGAGACGGCCCAGTTCTACCACACCATGCTTATGCGCGGTAAGGACGGCCGTCCGCGCGAGTACTTTGCCAGCCGCGGCATGGGCGGCGACGTCTGCCGCCGCTACTGCCTGGGCTTTGCGCCGGGCCGCAACGCGCTGGTGTCGCACCTGTCCCAGGCGGGTTTTACCCCGCAGGAGATGATCGATGCCAACGTTGCCGTGAGCCGCGGGCGCGGGCAACTAGCCGACCGCTTCTACGATCGTGTGATGTTCCCCATCTTTGACGAGCAGGGTCACAACATTGCCTTTGGCGGTCGCATTATGGGCGACGGCCAGCCTAAGTACCTCAACACCGCCGAGACGAGCGTGTTCCATAAAAAGCGAAACCTCTACGGCTTTAACTGGGCCAAGGAGTTTATCGTCGCGCAGGATACCGCCATCGTGGTAGAGGGCTGTACCGATTGCATCGCCTGCTGGGAGGCGGGGATTAAAAACGTTGTCGCCACGCTGGGCACCGCCCTCACGGAGCACCACGTCAAGACGCTCACTCGCTTTGCCAAGCGCATCGTGTATATGTT
>CAUAJB010000071.1 GCA_958429225.1 uncultured Collinsella sp. | reverse complement strand
GCCAAGCCCGTGATGGTGGCGACGTGGCCCGGCAGGATAAAGCCGTCGATGGCGGTCTCGGGGTCGTTGGCGATGGCGCGCAACGCCGGCGGCGTGGTCTTGTGGGCGCAATAGACCGAGAAGTTCAAAAGCCCGCGCGCCTCGGCCTCCAAGATGGCGGCGGCGATGGTGGGCGTCGTAGTCTCGAAGCCCACGCCCATAAAAATGACCGGGCGATCAGGGTTTTGCTCGGCAATGTCGAGCGCGTCGAGCGGGGAGTACACAATGCGGATATCGCGCCCCGCCGCCTTTTGCGCAGCGAGCGAGGTGGATGATCCGGGCACGCGCATCATGTCGCCAAAGGTGGTGATGATGGCGCCGTCTATGTTGGCGAGCGCGATTGCGTGGTCGATGTCGCGGTTGGCGGTGACGCAGACGGGGCAGCCCGGGCCGCTCAGCAGCTTGAGCCCGGCCGGCATAATGGAGCGAAAGCCATAGCGCCCGATGCTCACGGTATGCGTGCCGCAGACTTCCATAAGGTTGATGGCGCGGTCGCCGACAAGCTCATGAATGCGCTCGATGAGCTCGCGAGCCAGCTTGGGATTGCGGAATGCTGAGAAGTCGATACCGGAGCGCGCCGGCTGTCCGGCCGCCACTAGTATGCCTCGGCCGGGTTGCTGGCCAGTTGGTCTTCTTCGGCCAGTTCGGTCATGGCATTAACGAGCTCGAGCGTTTCTTGCGCTTCCTGCTCGTCGACGATCTGGATGCCAAAGCCGGCGTGTACGAGAATATAGTCGCCTACCTGCGCCGTCGGCACGAGTCTTAGCGACACGGGGCGCTCGATGCCCATCATGTCGACGGTGGCCTTGAGGTCGTCGTCGCGTTTGACTACTTTGCCGGGAACGGCAAGGCACATATTGTTCCCCTTTTATACGCTTTGCGCTGGATGGGCGCTTAATAATCCATCAGTTGATGGTAGCGCTCGCGGGGTTCGCGGGCAAACGCGTTACGCCTGTGAGACGGCTGGGCGCGGCGGCGTGCGAGGGCGAGCTACTGTGATGCAATCTGCGCGAGGCGAGCGCGTGCGACTGCCGCCTGACCGTAGGCGATGCAGCCGTCGTTGATGGGTACGGTGTGGGGGACAAGGACAGTAGGGCCTGCGCTTTTGAGCTCGCGGGTGAGGAGCTGAAGGAGAAGTCGGTTCATGAACACGCCGCCCGAGAGCGCGACGGTGTCGATGCCCTCGGGCACGCAGATATCGCTGGCGATGCGCGCCGAGGAGCGCGCGACGGCGACATGGAAGTCGAGTGCGAGCCTGTCGGCGGGCGCTCCGGCTTCAATTCCTCCCAAAAGTGCCTCAAAGAGTGCTTTCTGGTCCAGAACATAGGGGCCGTCCAGCCACGATGGGCCAGATGCGAAATAGCCGGCGTTGTCGTCGGGAAAATGGGCGATTTCGTTGTCGAGCGCGCGCCAGGCGGCGGCTTCGAGTTCTATGGCGGGTTCGCCCTCGTAGGTTGCCTTGTCGCAGATGCCCAGAATTGCTGCCGCGGCATCAAAGAGACGCCCCATGCTGCTGGTACGCGGGCTGTTGATGCCGCGCTCAATCATGGTGGCTGTCACGCTGCGCGTTTGCTCGTCGAGGCTGTCCAAAAGCCGAGCGGCACCTGGGTGCTCGAGCAGGCCGAGCTCGCTGAGCAGGGCAAAGGCGTTGCGGCGGGCGTCGCGCACGGAGGCCGCCCCGCCGGGGAGCGCCCAGGTGCGCAAATGCGCGGCGCGCTCAAAGCCGCCAAGGCCGGCGACAAGAAACTCGCCGCCCCAAATGGTCCCATCGGTGCCGGCGCCGGTGCCGTCAAAGGCGATGCCAAGGACGCGCGCGTCGGTTGTAAGCTGGCCCGCGGCGATGGCCTCGGCCATTACGCTCGCGATATGCGCATGATGGTGCTGCACCTCGACGAGCGGCAGATTGCATTTTCGCGCCTGTTCGCGCGCCCACTGGCCCGATAGATAGCTGGGGTGTAAATCGCAGGCCAAGGCGGCAGGCGCCAAGTCAAAGAGATCTTCCAAGCGCGTGCGCGCGGCGTTCCAGGCATCGAAGGTCCCGCCGTTTTCAACATCGCCGATATGCTGCGACACAAAACAGGTTGCCTCGCCGTTCGTCCCTTCACGCGTGAGCGCAATCGTGGCCTTTTGTTGTGGCCCGCAGGCGAGCACGCAGGACGGAGCGCCGTCGAGCGCCGGCAACGGCAGCGGCTGGGGTGCATATCCGCGAGCGCGGCGCACGGGCATAACGGCGCCGTCGACCACGCGCACCACGGAATCGTCATAGCGCGAGAGGATTGCGCGGTCGTTACCGAGCAACGCGTCGGCGATGCCGGCGGCAACGAGGTGTTCCCAGGCAAGGTCGTCGTCGGTCTCGATGGGTTCTTCGCTCAGGTTGCCGCTGGTCATGACGAGCGCGTGCATACCGCAGACTTCTGCCGCGGCAAGCAACAGATGCTGAAGCGGGGTGTAGGGGAGCATAACACCGAGCTCGGGAAGGTCGTGCGCGACAGACGGTGCGAGGGCGAGGATGTCGGGGGAACCGCCGTTGCCCTCGCCAACAGCACGTCGGCGCAGCAGCACAATGGGGCGGATACTGCCGGTGAGAAGCTCGCGCTCAGCGTCGTCGATATGGCACAGGCGCCCAGCGTCGGCAAGACGGCGCACCATGACGGCAAGTGGTTTGTTGCTGCGGCGTTTGCGACGGCGCAACTCGGCCACCGCCTGCTCGTTGGCAGCGTCACAGGCTAGATGGAATCCGCCCAGGCCCTTGATGGCGACGATGCCACCGCTGGCCAGCAGCTCAACGCAGCGCTCGATAATGGCGTCGCTGGCTTCGCGTGTGGTGCCGACGGCCGGTGTCGCGGACGAATTCCCACACGCATCGCCGTTCACAGCCTCGCGCCACGTAATATGCGGCCCGCAATCAAAGCAGGCATCGGGCTGTGCGTGAAAGCGACGGTCGAGTGGATCGGCATACTCTGCGGCGCAGGCGGGGCACATGGGGAAACGGTCCATCGAGGTAGCCGCTCGGTCATACGGCAGCGATCGGATGATGGTGAAGCGCGGCCCGCAGTTGGTGCAGTTGATAAAGGGGTAGTGATAGCGCCGATCGGCGGGGTCGAACAACTCGCGCAGGCAATCGTCACAGGTGGCGATATCGGGCGAGACGAGCGTCGTGTGCGCGGTCTGATCCTGCGACGCTACGATGCGAAAGCCCCGTTCATTGGCGGTATCCCAACCGTTGGCTGCCAGGTCCACAACCTCGACACGCTCAACGCGAGCCGCCGCGGGCGCATGCTCAGAAAGCGCGGCAGCAAAAGCATCGAGCGCATCGGCCGGAGCGTGCGCCTCGATATGCACGCCGTCGCCCGCGTTGAGCACCCAGCCGCAAATGCCGTGCGCCATGGCCTCGCGATACACAAACGGCCGCATGCCGACGCCCTGCACAATGCCCGTTACATGGATATGCGCATGCCGCATGCGACCCTCCTTCGTTGAAATGTGTGCTGTTACAGCCCCAGACTCTGCTTGGTGGCGGCGCACGTGAGCTCTCCGTGCTTAACGCCGCGCAGGCCCAGCAGGCGGTCGGCTAGTTCGTAGACGCGCTCGCCGCGACCCTTGAGCGCCAGAATCTCCAAGCAGTTGTGGTGATCCAGATGCACGTGCATGGTCGATACGATCTCGTCGGTGTAGTCGTGCTGCACCTCGTCCAGACGGCGCGTCAGGTCGCCGGTATGGTGGTCGTAGATCATGGTGAGCGACCCGATAACATGCTCATCGGGCGTGCGCATCTGCTCCTTGGCGATCGAGGCGCGAATCAGGTCGCGCACGGCCTCGGAGCGGTTGGCCACGTCGCCGCGGCGCGCGATCTGTTCGTCAAAACGGCGCAGCAGGTCGTCCGGTGCGGTAACCGAAAAGCGGACCAGCTCGGAGCCGGAGCCACTACAGTGGCAGCCCGCGTCACCGTCCGCCCCGTGCGGGTGCTCGTGCCCGTACCCGCAGCCGTGCTCGTGTTCGGCCACGTTACACCAGCTTCACGGAGCCGACGGAGTTGTGGTCGGCCTCGATGGCCTCTTCGTAGCCCTCGAGTGCGTCGTGGGCCTCGTGCAGCGCGGCCATGGCTGCCTCGAGCTTGGCGCCGATGCGCTCCATGTCAAAATTCTCGGTCGCATGCAGCAGCTGATGGCTCCATTCGTGAGCGAGCTCGATGGTGTCGTCGACCTGCTTGACGCTCATGGCAAGCTGGCTCATGTTCATTCCAACATCATGCATGGGAAATCTCCTTTTGTATGGGGCAGTTCAGTGGTTCAGATTTTACTACGCCCGCTCTGCGCGCAGTTGCATAAGAAAACGGGTACGAGTCTGTGCGACCCGCACCCGTTCACTGGGGGCTGTTTGTGACTACCATACTATCCGTGGTTGCACTCGGTGCATCCAGAAGTCCGGCGAGCGGTGCAAAAGCGCTCATGGACGGCGGGCAAGTAACAAGCGTATTACAGATGCTTCTCCAGCAGCGCCTGCAGCCTCGCCTTGGGCAGAGCGCCAACCGAGCGGTCAATCTCCTCGCCGTTCTTAAACACAATCAGCGTGGGGATGCTCATGACGCCATACTTCATGGCCAGGTCCTGGTTGTCGTCGACGTTGCATTTGGCAACAGCAAGCTTGCCCGCCAGCTCATCGGCAACCTCGTCAACGATGGGCGAGAGGGATCGACAGGGCCCGCACCAGGGTGCCCAAAAATCGACCAGCACGGGCAGGCTGTCGTTAACGATGGAATCGAAGTTCTCGGGGGTAATCTGATTAATGTCAGCCATGGTGACCTCCATAATGCGACGCGGCTCGGCCGCGTAAAACTCAGTACGACCGTGCTTATACCCAGCCGCCCGCAAAGCAACCACTCGCGGGCAGCTCTTTTATATAATGGTGGGCACGCAAACGATTGGAGAGCGCATGTCCACGTCACAAAGCCAGAAAAAAGAAGTCATCGCCCAGGCCGCCGAGCAGGAGCTCGCATCGCTTGTGGGCCGTGGCGTGCGCATCGCGGGCAACGCGTGCTCGCCGATCGTGCTGGTCAAAGGCGATTTGGACGAGGCCGAGCGTTCGGGTGGCGAGCTTGCCGCCGGCCCGGATGGCGCGGCGTTGCGCAAGGCGCTTGGGGCCATCGGCTACGCGCCCGAGGATTTTTGCGTGCTGGCAAGCGTCGCCGGCGTGGGTGACGGAGCGGTCACGGTGGGCGAGACTCTGCCGTGCGAGCTGTTCCGCGAGGCGCTCGAGGCCTTGGACCCCGAGGCGGTGCTACTGCTCGACAACAACGCGGCCGATGCCATGCGCGAGACCTACGCCGATATGCTCGTGGCGATCGATGACTTCGACACCGCCATGCTCAAGCCCGGCTTGGTCGCCCATGTGCAGGGTCGCCGCGTGCTCGCGCTCGACGGTTTTGAGGCGGCGCTCACTGACAAAGCCGCCAAGCAGCGCATGTGGGCATACATCAAGCAACTGACCCCGGCGGCCGCTCCGCTGTAGCGGACCGGAGCCGGTAAGGCGGCCCTGACGGGTCGAGCGCGGCGCCGGCTTATCGCGTCCCTACATCACAGCGCGCAGCTCAAACCGATCGCCGTTAATGCGGAACTGACAGTTGCCGTTCATGCGCTCCACGGCAAGTTTGATGCTCTTGGTGCCAAAGCCGTGGCCCGCATGCCGGGTCACGGGCATGCCGTCGACCATGCGCGGCGCGCGGTCAAACGTGTTGGAAACTAACAGCAGCAGCTGGCCGTCCTCTAATCGCAGGTCAAAGTCGACGAAGCGCTTTCCTTGGGGTGCGGTGCTTGCGGCGGTGATAGCGTTTTCCAAGGCATTTGAGAGCACGCTAAACAGGTCGGCGTCACCTACGTGGACGGTTTCGGGTACGGCGGCGCGCAGGTTAGCGATAATGCCGTTTCTATTGATATCCGAGTTAAATGACGAAAGCGCGATGTTTACGGTCTCGTTGGCGCAGAAGCGGCGTACGGCGGTGCGGTCGCCGGCTTCGCAGAGTTCGTCGATGTGTTTGAGCGCCTCGTCGGTGTGGCCCTCCTCAATTAAAGCGGCCAGGCCGCGTAGGAAGTGGCGCATATCGTGGCGAAGAATCGACAGCTCGCGCCCAGATTGACGCCAGGCCTCGAGCTCTTTAATGGCGGCGCTGTCGCGGGTTTCGAGCATCCAGCGCTCTCGCTCGGCGGTTTCCTTTTCTTCGTATTCACGCAGGTAGACGGCGAGGAACATAAGATAGAAGGCACAGAGCGCAAATGCCAAAAACTCAACCGTCACCACCGAGCCCGAGTGGAACAGCGTGGTGTAGACGTTGGTGGCATAGTCAAAGACGTAATAGACGAGCGGCAGGATTAAAAGGATGCCCAGCTCGGTGGTGCTTTTAATCGCCAAGCGCGGACCGATGTCGCCGGCCCAATGCAACAGGACGGCAAAGACGGCGAGTGTGGTCGCGATGCGCGCCAGATAGTACGCGATCTGAGAATCGGTTGCGGCAAATGCGGCGATGCCCATCCAATTGCTGAACTGGCAGCTCAGATAGGCACTCGTAATGCCGAGCACGGCAAGCAGCGGGCTCAGGCGGTAGCGCGCGCACAAATAGATGACGAGCGGCAGATGCACGACGAGCGGATATACCTGGCGGGCGAAAAGCTCGCCGCCGACGGCATTGGCGAGGCCAAATGCGCATCCGGTTACGGCACCGACCAGCACCAGTTCAAGCGCATGACGCCGGTTGATCTCGACACCGCACAACGCCGCCGAGGCAAAGACGCCAAAGAGCAGCGTCGTGGCGTGGTGGATTGCCCAAAGGACCATTTCGACCGAGGAGACCATCAGTGTCTCCCACCCTCAAAACGCACCGCAAAGTAGGCGTCTTGGAATCCCTGCTTGCAGCTGCGCGAAAGCGGGATGCACGCGCCGGAGCGCATGACGATGTCTGTGCGATTGAAGTGGTCGATGTTGCGCAAGTTGACCTGGTAGCTACGGTGACATTTAAAGAAGGTGACATTTTGCGCCAAACGGTCCTCGACGCTGCGGAACGACTCGAGTGCCTCGATATCGCGTCCGTCGCGCAGGTGGAAGACCACGTGCTTGTTGCGCGCCTCGGCATATTCGATGTCGGACAGGCGCAGGGCGTGGTAGCCAAAGGACGTTTTGATCACGAGCTCATCGGTTGCCGCCGGGCGCATGCTCGAAAGCTCGTCGAGTAACTGCGCCAGGCGTTCGTAAGTCACGGGCTTGAGCAGATAGTCGAAGGCACGGACCTCGTAGGACTCCAGTGCGAACTCGGGCGACGAGGTGAGAAACACCAGGCGCACGGCGGTATCGGCCTGGCGCAATTCGCGCGCGGTGTCCATGCCGTTGACGAGTGGCATGATCATATCGAGCAGAATGATGTCGGCGCGTGATGCGGCATGGCGGGCCAGCAGGTCCTCGCCGCGCGTGACGAGCGCAACATCGACCGCCGTGCCCGTCTCGGTCGACCAACGGTCGATCATCCGGTGCAGTCTATCTAGAAAAGCGACGTCATCGTCGCAGGCAATAATCTTGAGCATTCTGAGCCCCCTTAGTAGTTCGATTTTGCCACATTGGGTGCGGACCGCTCGCGGAGGCGTGTCCCATTTGCGCCCCACGTCGTGCAACTCGCGCCGAGTGGCATTGCGGTGGCGAAAGATGCCTCCTGCGCTATTGAGAGCTCGGCTATCCTCAGCTTGCTAGTTCGAAAATGGACCCGCCGCATGATTGAATCTTTATTCCAACTTTACACCTAGGTTTACAGCTGTCTTGTCAGCTGTAAACCTAGGTGTCATACTAAAGCCCCAAGATTCGCCAAAAGAGAGGGGCCTTGATGGCACAGAGCGCGAACATGGATGCGTCGGAGCTTGCACGCGACATTGCGGCCGGCCTGGCATCGGCAACGACGGCAACGGAGCGCGCGGCATTGGTGCCCGCAGAGCTCGTCGAGGCCATTCAGCAACTAAAAACCCAACGCGACGCGGTGATTCTGGCACACTACTATGTGGCGCCCGAGGTGCAGGCCGTGGCTGATTACGTCGGCGACAGCTTCTACTTGGCTAAGCTCGCCAAGAGTCTGCCGCAGCAGACCATCGTGCTGTGCGGCGTGGAGTTTATGGGTGAGAGCGCCAAACTGCTCAATCCCACTAAGACCGTGCTGCTGCCCGAGCCGGGCGCGGACTGCCCCATGGCGCACATGGTCAAGCGCGAGACGGTCGACGCCGCCCGCGCCGAGTACGGTGACGACCTTGCCGTGGTCTGCTACGTCAACTCCACGGTCGAGATCAAGAGCTGGAGCGACGTGTGCGTCACCAGCTCCAACGCCGTCAAGATCGTGTCCGAGCTGCCGCAGCAGCACGTCCTGTTCATTCCCGATCAAAACTTGGGCCGCTTCGTAGCCGAGCAGGTGCCGCAAAAGCACGTCATCCTCAACAACGGCTACTGCCCGCGCCATCACATCATCACCGTCGAGCAGATCGTCGACGCGACGGAGGCCCACCCCGACGCGCTCGTGCTGGCGCATCCTGAGTGCAAGGCCGACGTCCTGGCCGAGGCCGACTACATCGGCTCCACCGCCGGCATCATCAAGTACGCCGAGGAGTCGGATGCCAGCGAGTTCATTATCGTGACGGTCCGCGGCGTGCTCTACGAGCTCGAGCGCCGCTGCCAGGGCACCGGAAAGAAGTTCTACTTCCCCGCGGTGCAGCCCACCTGCGTCAACATGGACCTCATCACGCTCGAAAAGCTCGCGCACTGCCTGGAGACGGGCGAGGGCGAGGTGCAGATCGGCGTGTCGGACGAGGCCTCCGACCAGGCCAAACTTACGCTCGACCGCATGCTCGAGTACGCAGCACGCTAGAACAATGTGGCATGAGGGATGGTTCCTTATGTCACATTACAAGGGAGAGGATTCCTGTGGAAACCAAACAATACTCCGATATGGATAGCGACGTCGTCATTGCCGGTTGCGGCGTGGCGGGCCTGTATGCGGCCCTCAATCTGCCGACGAGCATGCGCGTGATCATGCTTTCCAAGGGCGCTGTCGACGAGTGCGATTCGATGCTCGCGCAGGGCGGCATCTGCGTGCTGCCCGAGGGCTCGGACTACGATGCCTTCTTTGAGGACACCATGCACGCCGGCCACTACGAGAACCGCCGCGAGAGCGTCGACATCATGATCCGCTCGAGCCGCTCGGTCA
>CAUAJB010000070.1 GCA_958429225.1 uncultured Collinsella sp. | reverse complement strand
GAAACCTCCTAATGATCGTCCAACCATGATACCCACCAAGAAGCCCGTCCGATCACATCGGACGGGCCGATAACTTGAGATGGGGTGGCCGCGGTGGCGTAAGCTGGGGCGCCGGCGAGCACGCCGGCAAGGAGTGCGGCGGTCAAGGCGAGACGGGGAAGAGAGCTTCTCGTGGCAGTTTCCTTAGTCCTTAACCAGTAGTTCCTGCTGACGCTGGATTATCGACATAATATGCGAAAACCGCCGCAAGGGCGTCTGTCCCTTTGCGGCGGTTTTGACGTTTGCGCAGGTAAAACCTGCCAAAATAAACCTGTCCCTTTTTGGTAGGTTTAGCTCAGCAGCATGCGGTCGTTGGCGAGCTCGCCGCCCGAGACCTCCTCGAACTTCTGCAGCAGGTCGGCGACGGTGAGCGACTTCTTCTCATCGCCCGCCACGTCGTAGATTACGTGGCCTTCGTGCATCATGATCAGACGGTTGCCCAGACGGATGGCGTCATTCATGTTATGCGTGACCATGAGCGTGGTCAGGTGGTGCTCGTCGACGATCTCTTCGGTCAGATTGAGCACCTTAGAGGCCGTCTTGGGGTCGAGCGCCGCGGTGTGCTCGTCGAGCAGCAGCAGGCGCGGCTTGGTGAGCGTGGCCATGAGCAGGGTGAGTGCCTGGCGCTGACCGCCCGAAAGCAGGCCGACCTTGGCGTTGAGGCGCGTGTCCAGACCGAGGTCCAGGCGCTTGAGCAGCTCAACGTACTCGTCCTTCTCGGCCTTGGTGACGCCCCACGAAAGACCGCGACGCTGGCCACGGCGCTTGGCGAGGGCCAGGTTCTCGGCGATCTGCATGTCGGCTGCGGTGCCGCGCATGGGGTCCTGGAACACGCGGCCCAGGTACTTGGCACGCTGCGACTCGCTCAGGCGCGAGATATCGGTGCCGTCAAGCTCGATAACGCCCGAATCGAGCGGATACACGCCGGCGATCATGTTGAGCAGCGTGGACTTGCCGGCGCCGTTGCCGCCAATCACGGTTACAAAGTCGCTGTCATTCAGGGTGAGGTCGACGCCGGTGAGCGCGCGCTTCTCGGTGACGGTGCCCTTGTTAAAGGTCTTTTTGACGTGCGAGAGCTTAAGCATCTGCCTCATCTCCCTTCGTGTAGGAGCTGCGGAGCTTATAGCGCTCCCAAACCACGGGCACGCACAGGGCCACGGCGACGATCACGGCGGAGAGCAGCTTCATGTCGTTGGCGTCCATGCCCAACTGCAGCACGATGGCGCGGATAAGGAAGTACACCACGGAGCCAAAGACGGCGGAGGCAAGACGGACGCTAAACTGCGTGAGACCGCCGGGCAACAGGCGGCCGAGCACCTCGCCGATAACAATGGCGGCAAGACCGATAACGATGGCGCCGGTGCCCATGCCAATGTCGGCATACTTCTGGCTCTGGCAGATGAGTGCGCCCGAAAGGCCGATGAGGGCGTTGGAGAGCACGAGGGCGATCATCTTGGTGGAGTTGGTGTTGACGCCCAGGGCGCGGATCATGTACTCGTTGTTGCCGGTGGCGCGCAGTGCCGAGCCGATCTCGGTGCCAAAGAACCAATACAGGATGGCAACGATAGCCACGGCGAGCAAAATACCCAGGATGATGGCGACGGTGGACTGCGGCAGGCCCGTCATGTTGCTGACGGCCGAGAACACGGTGCCCTTGGCAAGAATGGGCGTATTGGATTTGCCCATGATGCGCAGGTTGATGGACCACAGACTGATCTGGGTGAGGATTCCGGCGAGGATCGCGGGAATCTCAAAGACGGTGGTCAGAATGCCCGTGACGGCGCCCGCTATGGCGCCGGCGCACATGCCGGCCAGCACGGCGAGCAGCGGGTCGACGTTGTTATTGACGATGAGCACGGCGCAGACGCAGCCGCCGAGGGCAAAGCTGCCGTCGCAGGTCATATCGGGAATGTCGAGCAGGCGGAACGTGATAAACACGCCAAGCACCATAATGCCCCAGAGGACGCCCTGCGAAACGGCGCCCTGCAATGCAATGAGCATGCTTCATACCTCCTAGGATAGGGTGGACACGTGATTCACCATAATAGCGGTAACAATGCATAGAAGAGCTGCGGACAGACGTTTTGTTTTACCTGAAACAAGCAGGGCGGACGCCGGTCTACAGCGCCCGCCCCTGTGGCTCAGATATTGAATAACGCGCCTAAAGCGCGAGCACGGGCTCTAGGCGCATGCCGCGTATGGCATTACGCGTCCAGAGCGGAAAGATCGATGCCCAGAGCCTCGGCCATCTCGTCGTTCTTGACGACGACCAGGTCCTTGCTCGAGAGGTGCTTGATCGGCATGTCTTCGGGCTTGGCCTCGCCCTTCAGGATCTTAACGGCCATCTCGCCCGCGGCGTAGCCCAGGTCCTCATAGCTGACGGAGAGGGTAAACAGGCCGCCGGCCTTACACATGCCCTCCTCGCCAGTCACGAAGGGAAGCTTGTTCTCCTTGCAGATCTGACCGACCAGCGAAGCGCCCGCGGCGATGGTGTTGTCGGTGGGGGAGTACAGCGCGTCGACCTTGCCCACGGCAGACTCGACGACGGACTGAATCTCGTTGGAGCTCGAGACGGTGAAGTCGGTGTACTCGAGGCCCAACTTGTCGAGCTCCTTCTTGGCGGCCTTGATCTGGACGTCGGAGTTGGACTCGGCGGTGCAGTAGAGCAAGCCGACCTTTTTAACGTCGGGCAGGACCTTCTGCATCATCTCGAGCTGCTCGGCGACTGGGGTGAGGTCGGAGGCGCCCGTGACGTTGGTGCCGGGCTTGTCGTTGTCCTGGACCAGGCCGGAGGCGGCGTAGTCGGTGATGGCGCAGCCCACGATGGGGATATCGGCCGTGGCGCCGGCGGCAGCCTGCGCGGCGGGCGTGGCGATGGCGTAGATTAAGTCGACGTTGTCGCCCACAAACTTGTCGGCGATGGACTTGCACGTGGACTGGTCGTTCTGGGCGTTCTTCTTTTCGATCTTGACCTTAAGGCCGCTCTTCTTGATGGCCTTGACAAAGCCGTCGCGGGCGGCGTCGAGTGCGGAGTGCTCGGTGAGCTGCAGAACGCCGATGGTGTAGTCGGAACCGGCGGCTGCGGAGCCGGAACCAGAGTTGCCGCCGCATCCGGCGAGCGGGGCGAGCGCGAGCAGGCCGGCGGAGACCAGAAGGCTCCTGCGGCTGATGGTGATATCCTTCATATCATTACCCCCAGTATAAAAATGGCTGGAAACACTGCACTGGGACAAAGTGCAAGTGGAACTATAGTAGCGCTGATGTCCATTTTTACAACAGCCTGGCGGGTTTTTTAATACAGAATCGGATGGGCGGTACGGGTAGTCGAATGGGCGGCGGAGGGTCTTATGCGGCGGAGGCGTCGTCCTCCTCGTCGAGGGCGGCGAAGAGCTTCTTGCCGTCAAGCAGGCGCGTGCTGACGTTTCTCATGCGGCCAATCTCTACGGTGCGCAGCGTGTCATCGGCGCCTCGGGCGTCATAGACCGTTCCCAGCAAATAT
Organism: uncultured Collinsella sp.; assembly: GCA_958429225.1. Classification (GTDB taxonomy): domain Bacteria; phylum Actinomycetota; class Coriobacteriia; order Coriobacteriales; family Coriobacteriaceae; genus Collinsella. The sequence goes on along the minus strand of CAUAJB010000070.1, from coordinate 6,494 downwards.
GAGATGCCGTCTCGTTGCTTGATGGCAAAGGGACGGAGTGTCATCCGTGCTGCTTCGGTTTCGCCATGTGTCGTGACGCTCGAAATATCAAAACTCACCGTGGTTCCGTGGTCGATGGCCTGCTCGACGAGCTCGCACGCGTCGATGCGCTTGATGGGCGTGCGCGTTGCCTTGGTAGCCTTGCTGCCTGCGCTTGGAGCGGGTTCGGGTGTGTCGAGGTAGCCGCGAACGTCGGCACTTGCCATGGCAACTAAGTGCTGCGCCATGCTCTTGCGGATAGCGATAGGCGTGGAGCGGTTGCGCATGACCATACCGTGGAGCCTGATGATCTCTTCGTCGGTGAGCGGACGGGTAAGAAGTTTGTATCCCACGCCGCGTTTGTACTCAATTTCGTATCCGGCATGGCGAAGCGCGGAGATGGCGGTGTAGATGCTGCGCCGCGCCGCCGAGATGGGCATGCGGGCGGGGTCGTCAGGATGGGCGAGGCGCCGGATCAGCTCATCGGAAAGCATAGCCTTGTCTTCGCCGGTGTTTTCGCTCAAGAGCTGCAGGATGCGAACGGCGCGATAGGCTGCCATCGAGGCGGCGCCCCTCGTCGTGGTGTCGTAGGTTTCAACAGTGGCTTCGGTCATCGTGCCCACGTCCTTTCCGTTTTGGGTGGCGACGGTATGGAGCCTAGGACGCGGGGCTTTCCCAGGGGCGCAGGGCGCTCTGGGCGGTCGGTAGTCGTCGGCAAACGGCGGGTTGAGTTTTCAACAGCCCTGCTCAACTGACCAAAAACTTGCCAAAAGCTTGACGGATGCTGTTGAAAAAGCGCCTCTCGACCGATGTCGAGAGGCGCTTGTGAGATGAGTGTTGGCGTGTGGCGACGCGAGCTAGCGTCCGACGATTAGAAGTCGGCGTTGCCCACGGTGCGCGGGTGCGGCAGGACGTCGCGGATGTTGCCCACGCCGGTCAGATACATGACCAAGCGCTCGAAGCCCAGACCGTAGCCGGCGTGCTTGCAGGAACCGTAGCGGCGCAGGTCAAGGTAGTACTTGTACTGCTCGGGATTCATGCCCAGGTCCTTGATGCGGGCCTCGAGCAGATCCAGGCGCTCCTCGCGCTGGGAGCCGCCGATAATCTCGCCGATACCGGGAACCAGGCAGTCGGCGGCGGCGACGGTCTTGCCGTCCTCGTTCATGCGCATGTAGAACGCCTTGATCTCGGCCGGGTAGTCGGTCACGAAGGTCGGGCGCTTAAAGTGCTCCTCGGTCAGGAAGCGCTCGTGCTCGGTTTGCAGGTCGATGCCCCAGCTCACGGGATAGTCAAACTGGTGGCCAGCAGCGACTGCCTGCTCCAGGATCTCGACGGCCTCGGTGTAGGTAACGCGGGCAAAGTCGGAGTTGGCGACATGGTCCAGGCGCTCGAGCAGACCCTTGTCCACAAACTTGTTGAGCATATTGAGCTCGTCGGGGCAGGTGGCCATAACGTCCTTAAGGACGTACTTGAGCATGGCCTCGGCGTTGTCCATGTAGTCGTTGAGGTCGGCGAAGGCCATCTCGGGCTCGATCATCCAAAACTCGGCGGCGTGGCGCGTGGTGTTGGAGTTCTCGGCACGGAAGGTGGGGCCAAAGGTGTACACGTCGCCAAAGGCCATGGCAAAGTTCTCGGCATTGAGCTGGCCGGACACGGTGAGGCTTGCATGCTTGCCAAAGAAGTCCTGGCTCCAGTCGACCTCGCCGGACTCGGTGAGGGGCGGATTTTTGGGGTCGAGCGTGGTCACGCGGAACATCTCGCCGGCGCCCTCGCAGTCACTCGTGGTGATGATGGGGGTGTTGACGTAGACAAAGCCCTGCTCCTGGAAGAAGCGGTGGATGGCGGCAGCCGCGACAGAGCGGATGCGGAACACGGCGCGGAACAGGTTGGTGCGCGGACGCAGGTGCTGCTGGGTGCGCAGGAACTCGACGGTTGCGCGCTTCTTCTGCAGCGGGTAATCCGGGGCGCTGACGCCCGCGACCTCGATGGAGGTAGCAGAAAGCTCGAAGGGTTGGGGCGCATCGGGGGTCAGCTTGACGGTGCCGCTGCAGATGAGGGCGGCCGAGACGTTTTGATGGGCGATCTCGTCGTAGTTGTCGAGTGCCTCGCGGTTCATGACGACCTGCAGGTCGCGGAAGCAGCTGCCGTCGTTGAGCGTAACAAAGCCAAAGTTCTTCATGTCGCGGACGGACTTAACCCAGCCGGCGACGGTGACGGTCTGGCCGCCGAGCGACTCGGCATCGGCATAGAGCTGCGCGATTTTGGTGCGGTTCACGTATCCTCCCATAACGGTTGAATGATAGTTATCCATACAGTTCGATATTCTAGCAGCTCGGCTCATTTGGGCTATACAGATAAGGCATTGGCGGGATGGTTTTTCAAACGAAAAGCGCCCGCGGCCAAATGGTCGCGGGCGCTTGACGAGGTGCCTTTTGGCTGTATGGCGCGGGGCCTGGCTACTTGGTCTTGGCTACCAGCAGCGGGTCGCCCAGCTTGACGAGCGGGTTGCCGCCGATAAGCGTTCCAGATTCGCCGACATGGTCGATGCTCTTAAGACGATCGAGCTCGGAAACGATGACGGTCACGATGTCCTCGTGACCAGCGGCCTTAATGGCCTCGCGGTCGAAGCTGATGAGCGGCTGGCCTGCCTTGACCACATCGCCCATCTCGACAAAGCGGGCAAAACCCTTGCCGTTCATTTCCACGGTGCCCAGGCCGACATGGATAAACACGCGAAGACCGTCCTCGGTGATCATGCCAATGGAGTGGTTGGTGACAGTGGTGGCGCCGATGCGGCCGTTGGCGGGCGCATAGATGGTGCCGGTAATGGGCTCGATGCCATAGCCCTGGCCAAGCATGCCCGAGGCGATCGTCTCGTCGGGAACCTCGTCCAGGTTGACGAGCACGCCGTTGACGGGGGCGTAGATGACGCCTTCGCGGGTAGCGAAGCTTGCTGCGGGCGGAACGGACGCCTCGCCGGTCGAGGTGAAGGTGGACTTAAGCGAATCGAGCAGACCCATAGTTGCCTCCAACTTAAATAGGCGCATATCGCGCGTTTGGTTTGCCGGAAACATTTCACATGTGTTTCGCGGCTTGGTCAACGCCCCTATTCTACGCTGCTCAATGATACCTCTGAACTGGGATTATGTGATATATCAGTTGAAGGGAAACTTATTGCCGGAGTGTTTCTGCGCCACGGGTTCAAGTGGGGTACGCTTGAAGGCGAAAAACAAGGGCGCATAATTTGCGCGAAGGGAGCACATATGATTGTCGAGAACCATGCGCTGTGGGGCGAGGAGCCGACCGAGGATTATCCGGCGACGTTTACGTATTTGGGTGCCGAGCCGTTGCCCGATAAACCGAATGGCCGCCGCCCCGCGGTGATTATCTGTGGCGGAGGTGCGTTTACGCATATCGCTCCGCATGAGCAGGATCCTGTGGCGTTTGCGTTTTTGGATCACGGTTACCAGGCCTTTGTGCTCAACTATGTCACGAGTTCTACAGGTGACGTGAGCTTTCCGCACCCCCAGGCAGATCTTGCCAAGATGGTCGCCACGGTGCGCGCCAACGCCGACGAGTGGCATGTCGATCCTAAGCGCGTGTGCGTCGTGGGCTTTTCTGCTGGCGGCATGATTTGCGCCTCGCTGGCAACACAGTGGAAGACCGGCCCCTTTGCGGCACTTGCCGGGGCGCGTCCGGACGACATCCGTCCCGATGCCGTGGTGCTGGGCTATCCATTGCTCGACTTTGCCTATGTGCGCGACATGCAGACGCGCGATCCGCGCATTGACTTGCGTGTGCCCAAGACGGGCGGCAAGACGGGGCGCGATTTGCTCAACGACTACCTGTCGATGGTGACGGGTGGCGAGGCAACTGACGAGCATTTGGCCGACATCTGCCCCACCACGCATGTTTCGCGTCAGATGCCGCCGACCTTTGTGTGGGGCGTGTCCGACGACAAAACGGCGCCGATCGCGCAGGTCTACCCGTTTGCGCAGCGCATGGCCGAGGAGGGCGTTGCATGCGAGATGCACGTCTTCGACCAGGGTGGTCACGGCCTTTCGCTCGGCAACGCCAACACCGCGGTCGACAACGAGGACAAGCAGGTGGCGGTCCGCCCCTGGATTCGCCTAGCCTTCCGCTTTCTGGAGCGCCACGGGTTTTAGTTACGGCGTTTTACCAAACGCCGTAACTACTTGACGCTGCAAGCCCGCCGGGGCGGCAATCTGCCTTTCAACTTCGGCGGCATGACCAGAAGGTCAATGCCGCCTCGTTTCAAGGCACCTTGCTCGCTCTGGCGGGCTTTCGCTGTCGGTTCCAAGACATCGGCATCGTCCTAGCTGTCAAGGGCTTGGTGCAAAGTAATCCGTCCCCCTTGCACCAATCTGTTGATTGAACGTCGCTGTGTGTTCGCGCTATCATGCATGGTTACAATTGGTTAGCCATGGCAAACGGTTAGCCATGGTGAACATAAATACAACGCCCTGTGGGCGCCGGGGGAGGAACACGGACGTGAAGCTCGATACACTCGAGATTGGAAAGGACGCCGTTGTCGCATCGGTGGCATCGGACGATCAGGCACTCCGACAGCATATTTTGGACATGGGTCTAACGCCGGGCACCGAAGTCACCATGATGAAGTACGCCCCCATGGGCGATCCGCTCGAGATCCGCCTGCGTGGCTACGAGTTGACACTGCGCAAGGACGATGCCGCTCGCATCGAGCTCGTGGGTATTCACGACACCGATACAGGTCCGCGCGCTAACGCCGCAATCGGCACGACGGAGCATCCGGCCCTGGGCGAGGGAACGTATTCGCCCCGTGCGGCAAAGACGGCCGTGCCCGAGGGCGCGCCGCTGCACTTTGCCCTCGCCGGCAACCAAAACTGCGGCAAGACCACGTTATTCAACCAGCTGACGGGCTCCAACCAGCACGTCGGTAACTTTCCCGGCGTGACGGTCGACCGCAAAGATGGCACCATCCGTAACCATCCCGAGGCGAGCGTTACCGACCTGCCTGGCATTTACTCCCTGTCGCCGTACACAGGCGAAGAGGTCGTGAGCCGTCAGTTCATCCTTGACGAGCGCCCGGACGCCATCATCGACATCATTGACGCTACCAACATCGAGCGTAACCTGTACCTGACACTGCAGCTCATGGAGCTCGACCGCCCCATGGTCATCGCGCTCAACATGATGGACGAGGTGACCGCCAACGGCGGCGCCGTGGACGTCAACCTGCTCGAGAGCCTGTTGGGCGTGCCCGTTGTTCCCATTAGCGCTGCCCGCAACGAGGGTATCGGCGAGTTGGTGGACCACGCCCTGCACGTGGCGCGATTCCGCGAGCGCCCCGGTCGCCTGGACTTCTGCGCGCCCGATGGTCCGGACGGCGGCGCGCTGCATCGCTGCATTCACGGCATCGCCAACCTTATCGAGGACCATGCCGCGACGGCGCACATTCCCGTGCGTTTTGCGGCGACCAAGCTGGTTGAGGGCGACGAGCTGGTGACCGAGGCGCTTCACCTGGACCGCAACGAGCTCGACGCCATCGAGCACATCATTACCCAGATGGAGGGCGAGGCCGGCACCGACCGCCTGTCCGCGCTGGCCGATATGCGCTTTAGCTTTATCGGCGACGTGTGCGGGCGCTGTGTTGTCAAGCCGCACGAGAGCCGCGAGCACGTGCGCTCCGTCAAGATCGACCGCATCCTGACAGGTCGTTACACAGCCATTCCGGCGTTTCTGGTGATCATGGGCCTTGTTTTTTGGCTGACGTTTGGCGTGATCGGCGCGGCGTTGCAGGGACTTATGGAGGACGGCATTGCTGCCATCATCGCCTCGGCCGATGCGGGTCTCAAAGCGTTCGGCACCAACGACGTGGTGCGCTCGCTGGCTGTCGACGGCGTACTTACGGGCGTGGGCAGCGTGCTGACCTTCCTGCCGATTATCGTCGTGCTCTTCTTGTTCCTCTCCATTCTGGAAGACTCCGGCTACATGGCGCGCGTGGCCTTTGTCATGGATAAGGTATTGCGTCGCTTTGGTCTGTCGGGCCGCAGCTTCGTGCCCATGCTCGTCGGTTTTGGCTGCACCGTGCCGGCTATCATGTCGACCCGTACGCTCCCATCCGAGCACGACCGCAAGATGACGGTCATGCTCACGCCGTTCATGAGTTGTTCGGCCAAGTTGCCGGTCTACGGTCTGCTGTGCGGGGCGTTTTTCCCGCAGGCGACAGTTCCCGCCATGGTCTCGCTCTATCTGATTGGTATCGTGGTCGGCTGCATCGCGGCTTTGGTGCTCAACCGCACGGCATTTAAGGGCGACCCGGTGCCGTTTATCATGGAGCTCCCCAATTACCGCCTGCCGAGCGTCAAGACGACGGTGATGCTGGCATGGGATAAGGCCAAGGACTTCATCACCAAGGCCTTTACCATTATCTTTGCCGCGACCGTGGTCATCTGGTTCCTTCAGACGTTCGA
>CAUAJB010000069.1 GCA_958429225.1 uncultured Collinsella sp. | reverse complement strand
TCGTAGGGGGTCTTCTCGGCGGGGTCGGTGGCCTCGACGACGATGTCGGCGGTGTTTTGCGTAAAGGCGCGCAGGCCGGCGACGTTCTCGGGATCTTCGGCCACCGTCTCGGCCACGATGTCGGCGGCGCCGGCGAGCGCCTTCTCGGGCGTGTCGAAGCCGGCCTCCTCGTTGACGTAGTCCGCGGCGGCGTCGAGCGCGCTGCCCTTGGCCGAAGCCTGCATGATGATCATGTTGGCGAGTGGCTCCAGGCCGGCCTCGCGGGCCTTCTGCGCGCGGGTCATGCGCTTTTTTCGGTAGGGCTTGTAGAGGTCCTCGACACGCTGGAGCTGCGTGGCCTCGCGAATTTGCTGCTCGAGTTCGGGCGTGAGCTTGCCCTGGGCGTCGATGAGCAGAATGACGTCCTCTTTACGCTGTTCAAGATTGCGCAGGTAGGACAGGCGGTCGTCGAGTGCGCGCAGGGCGACGTCGTCCATGCCGCCCGTGGCTTCCTTGCGGTAGCGCGAGATAAAGGGGATGGTGTTGCCCTCGTCGATGAGCTTGACGGCTGCCTCGATGTTGTCAGCCTTAAGGTTGAGCTCGCGGGCGAGCTGGGCGATAAGATCCATGGGACTCCTTGCGTTTGAGGTGCGTTTGCAGCACAGAGCTACCAAGGATACCACCCGTCCTAAAAGACTGTTTTGGGGCCGCACCACGAAAACGGCCTATCTACTACGTTTAACCCGTATGGGCCGACCATCTCCCGGTTTTCCGAAAATACGCAACCCGTCTACCTGCGGTTTTTTCTTCGCGAAATTTGGCATGGTTGAGGGTGATCGGTTAAACGTAGTAGATAGGCGCATTTCGTGGCAAACGAATCAAGCCGAGGTACAAAATAGCCCCCGCCCCAGAAAAATCGTCGGCAAGGTAGCAAAATGCCCCGCGGGCAGGAGGCTGCTCGCGGGGCAAAGAAGAGGGGCTTATTGGTGGCGGACCGAGGGGCTCGGCATGGGGCTTCTGCCGCGGCCGCTCTTAAGGCATTACAGCTCGACGAGCTGGCCGGTCTCGGCGGCCTCCTTGATGGCGTTGAGAAGCGTGAGCGTCTTGACGTTATCGGCGGGGGTCACGACGGGCTCGACCTCGCGGCGGACAACCTTCACAAAGTGCTTGAGCTGCATCTTGTGCGGCAGTGCCGGGTCCACGGCCGGAATCTCCATCTGCAGCGGCTTGTGCCAGTTAGAGGCGCCGTCGTAGGAGAACTGGTGCAGGCGGGGCAGCGACAGGGCGCCTAGGGTTCCGCCGATAAAGTAGGCGTCGGCGTCGAAGGGGCGGTACTGCGGATCCTCGCGAGCGGTTGCCTCCCAGTTCCAGGGGCTGGCGGTGGCGTCGGAGATGGTCATGCTCGCGAGCGCGCCATCGGCAAAACGGACGTTGACCACGGCGGAGTCCTCGGTCTCAAAACCGCGGGCGGCGCTGGACTGCATGCCCTGGACGGCAACGGGCTCGCCCAGCAGGTAACGGAGCAGGTCGACGTCGTGCACCAGGTTGACCAGGATCGGGCCGGCACCCTTCTTGCGGCGCCACTCGACATCGAAGTACTCGTCGTTCTTATAGATCATGTAGTGGAAGCTCGATACGGTGAGCTTGCCCAGTTCGCCGGACTCGATGATCTCCTTGGCCTTGTTGACGAAGGGATTGTGGCGACGGTGCTGGCCCACGAGCACGGGCACGCCGGCGGTCTCGGCCTCGGCGGCAAAGGCCTGGGCATCCTCAAGGTCGTTGGAGATCGGCTTTTCGACCAGCGGCACGATGTTGCGTTTTACAGCCTCGCGGGCAACGCCCAGGTGCAGGTCGTTGGGGGTGGCGATAATGACGGCCTCGGGCTTGACCTCGTCCATCATCTGGGCGGGGTCGGTGTAAAACGGCACGCCGGCGGACTCGGCCGTGGCGCGGGCGCCCTCAAAGGCGTCGGCGATGGCGACGAGCTCGGCCTCGGGCTCCTCGGTGACAAAGCGGATGTGGTTGCGGCCCATGGCGCCGGCGCCGATAACGGCAATGCGGACGGGGTTGAGCTCGGACATTTCGACTCCTTAATACTGGTGGCGGTGGAATGCGGCAAGGGGGCTGTCCTTTTGCCGCATCGGTAAAACTAGGCGGACTTCTTCTTGCTGTCGGAGACCATCATGTAGACGGTGAGCACGACGGCGATGGCGGCGATCACGATGGCGCCGTAGAAGGACTGCTGATAGGCGGCGCTGCCGGCCTCGGCGTGATAAAGCACGGCGGTGATGGGCTGGCTGATCCAGGTGGAAGCGGCGTAGCCCAAAAACATGATGCCGTAGTTGACGCCGATGTTGCTGGTGCCAAAGGCGCCACCGGTGAGCGGCGGGTAGATGACGAGCAGGGCGCCAAAGCTAAAGCCGAGCAGGGCGAGTGCCACGAAGAACATGCTCTGCGTAAAGCTCATCGACATGATGACGAGCGCGACGATGGTGACGACAAGGCTGATGAGCAGCGACTTATAGGCGCCGAGCTTGTCGATGATCTGGCCAAAGGACAGGCGGCCAACCAGGTTGGCGCAGGTGTTGACGGAGACCACCACACCGCCGAGGGCGACGGCCGCGGCGCTCGTGGGGTCGGCGAAGAGCTGGACGGCGGCGATGGAGGCAACCTTGCCCACGAGCAGGGTGCCTGCGGTGGCGGCAAAGGCGAAGGTGACGATGAGGACCCAGAAGCGCGGGGTCTTGACCATCTCGCCCGGGGTGAGGTCGCCGAAGGTGCCGGCATGCGCGCCGCCCTTGGGGGTCTCGAAGCCCTCGGGCAGCCAACCGGCCTCGGGGGCCTTCAGGAACAGGGCGGAGGCGGCAATCGTCACAAAGAAGATGACGCCGAGCGCCTTAAGGGCTCCAAAGATGCCCAGGCTCGGGATGAGCAGCGAGGCGAGCACCGGGGACAGCACGGCGGGGCCGGCGGTCGAAGCGGCCAGGGTGATGCCTGAGGCGAGGCCCTTCTTGTCGATGAACCACTTTTGGCCGGTGGTGAGCGCCGGGTTGTAGCCCAGGCCATTGCCGATGGCGGCGACGAGCGAGAACCACAGGTAGAACTGCCACGGCTCGGTGACGGTGCCGGACATGAACCAGCCCAGGCCGTAGCACACGGCGGCGGCGATCACGACGTTACGCGGGCCGATCTTATCGGAGATACGGCCGGCGAAGATGCCCGTCACGGCCATGATGGTCTGAAAGACCGGGAAAGCCCAGGTAAGAGCGCTCGACCACTCGGGGTAGACGGCGAGCAGGTTCTTGCTCACGACAGAATACAGCGCGATGGAGCTGATGAAGAACATGGTGACGCACGCGGCGGAAAGCACGACGGCGCGACCCTTGTTGGAGTTGCTGGAAGCCATTGGACTCTTTCTAATCGATACGGGGGAGGAGCGGGCGTGTCCGCGGGGCCCCTGTCAGGTTGGTTTACTGGTCAGTCGGCTTTGCGACGCCGGACTCATCGGACCAAAGCTCGACACCCTTGTTCTTAAGGTAGTTGTCGGCATAGACGCGACGGCCGCCGGGCTTGGCGGTGAGGTCGCCCATCATGTTGGAGAAGCCGCCGTCGACCTTGATGGCGTCGCCGGTGGTAAAGTCCGAGCGCTTGGACGCCAGGAACATGACGGCGTTGGCGATATCGTTGACCTCGCCGATGCGGCGCGTGGCAATGAGGCGGCTGCGGCTCTTCTCGACCTCCGGGTCGGCATAAAAGCTTGCCGACATGGGGGTCTTGACGAAGCAGGGCTCGACGCAGTTGGAACGGACGCCGTAGGGACCCCACTCGGCAGCGAGCATCTTGGACATCATGTTGACGCCGGCCTTGGTGGAGCTGTACACGCCCGAGAACGTCTCGGGAGAGTGGCTGGCAACGGTCGAGATGTGCACCAGGCGACCCTGGCCGGCCTTGATCATCTCGCGACCAAAGCGCTGCGAGGTGATGAAGTAGCCGGTGAGGTTGACGTTGATGACCTCGTTCCAGTCGGAGAGCGGCAGGTCCTCCATGGCGGCGAAGCGCAGGATGCCGGCGGTGTTGACGAGGACGTCGACGCGGCCGAAGTTGGCGATGGTGGCATCGACGGCGGCCTGAACCTCGGCCTCGTTGGTGGCGTTCATCTTGTAGCCCTCGGCGTGGATGCCAAACTCAGCGGCGAGGTCAGCGGCTGCGGCCTTGACCTTTTCCTCGTTCAGATCGAGCAGGACGACGTTGGCGCCGTTGCGGGCGAACTCGCGGCAAATCTCGACGCCCATACCGCCGAGTGCGCCGGTCACGGCGCAGACATCGCCCTCGAGCTTAAGCCAGTTGCTCATAGGAACTTCCCTTCTTGTGCCTCCCTGTGGGTCGTTCCCATTAATCGACCCACGTGGTTTTCGCAGGTTATCGTATGCTTTGCATTTACGCAGGTGAATTGCATATTTGTTAGAATGGCGTTAACCGTAGGTTTACACTGTGCAATGCGGTTTATGCTTAGCCGAGCGCGTGACCTGCGAAAACAACCCCCTGTGGCGCCATGTGGCCACGGGCGCGAAAACGGGAGATTGACGTGTACGATCGACGACTTGAGGCCATATCGGCCGCCGCGGAGCTGGGAAGCTTCTCGCGTGCGGCGGCAAAATTGCGCGTATCGACTCCGGCGCTCGTCAAGCAGGTGTCGGGTTTCGAGGCCGAGTTTGGCATCACGCTGTTCGAACGCTCGCACTCGGGCGTCAAGGTGACACCGGCGGGCGCTCTGCTGGTGGACGACGCGCGCTCGATCATGCGGCAGTCCGAGGACGCGCTGCGCCGCGCTCGACGCGCGGCGGGCGATGGCGGCGCCGTGCGCCTGGGCGTGTCGATGATGTGTCCGGGGCGCCAAACGCTGTCGATGTGGTCGGGCATTCACGATCTGGAACCGTCGCTGCGATTTGAGATCGTGCCGGTAAGCGACCTCTACGACGAGCACGAGACCGTCATGCGCAGCTTGGGCCGCGAGGTCGATGTGGTGCAGTCGAGTTTTTCTACCCCACGCTGGGGTGATGCCTGCCAAAAGCTCCGCATTGTCAACGTGCCGTTTTATATCGACCTGCCGCGCACGAGCCCGCTGGCGCGCAAGAATCGCATTACGGTCGCCGACTTGGAGGGGATGCGTCTGCGCGTACTGCGCCACGGCAACGACGCCATGGACAGCCTGCGCATCGACCTTTTGGCCGACGGCGGCGTGGACGTGATCGATGTGGATAGCTTTGACTTTGCGCTCTTTAACGAAGCCGAGGAAAAGGGCGACGCGGTGCTTACCTGCGGCGCATGGTCGGGCGTGCACCCGGCCTTTGTGGGCGTACCGTTCCTGTGCGGGCGAGAGGCGCCGGTCTTTTTGCACTATCCGCTCGAGCCTACCCTCCAAGTACAAAAATTCGTCAACGCCATGGCCCAACTTCTCAAGTAGCTCATTTGGGACAGGGCTCTTTTAGCTACTTTGGCCACTCTGCCTGCCCGATGATTTTTCTGGGACGGGGATTAAATAATCATTGTGTACCGAATGATTATTTAATCCCCGTCCCAGAAAAATCATCCTTACAAAACGAGGCCCTGGCCAAACGGCCAGGGCCTCGCAAACTTTTATTCCGTTTTAAATGACGGCTGATCGCGCGCAGGAGGGCGCCCCCGGGGCGCCCTCCGTCAGTAACCGGTCCTACTCCAGCTCAAACGCTCCGGTATAGAGCTGGTAGTAATACCCGCGCTTGGCGATCAGCTCGTCGTGGTTGCCGCGCTCGATAATGCGGCCGTGGTCCAGGCAGATGATCGCGTCGGAGTTGCGCACGGTGGACAGGCGGTGCGCGATGACAAACGTCGTGCGGCCTTCCATGAGCTTGTCCATGCCGGCCTGCACGATAGCCTCGGTGCGGGTGTCGATGCTCGATGTGGCCTCGTCCAGGATCATCGCCGGCGGATCGGCAACAGCGGCGCGTGCGATCGAAATCAGCTGGCGCTGCCCCTGCGACAGCTGGGCGCCGTTGCCGGTGAGCATGGTGTCGTAGCCGTCAGGCAGGCGGGTGATAAAGTCGTCCGCGCCCGCGAGCTTGGCCGCCGCGATGCACTCCTCGTCGGTAGCGTCCAGGTTGCCGTAGCGGATGTTATCCATCACGGTGCCGGTGAACAGGTTCACGTCCTGTAGCACGACGCCCAGCGAGCGGCGCAGATCGGCCTTGCGAATCTTGTTGACGTTGATGCCGTCGTAGCGGATCTTGCCATCGGCGATGTCATAGAAGCGGTTGATGAGGTTGGTGATGGTCGTCTTGCCGGCACCGGTGGCGCCGACAAACGCGACCTTCTGGCCCGGCTTGGCAAACACGGACACGCCGTGCAGCACCTCGTGGTCGGGCGTGTAGCCAAAGTCGACGTTGTCCATGACCAGGTCGCCGCGCAGCGGTACGTACTCGATCTCGCCGGTTGCGCGGTGCGGATGTTTCCACGCCCACATGCCGGTGTGGTGGTCGGCCTCCTCGAGCTGCCAGGTATCGGGGTTGACCTGCGCGTTGACGAGCGTCACATAGCCTTCGTCGGTCTCGGGCTTCTCGTCGATGAGCTCAAAGATGCGGTCGGCGCCGGCGAGGCCCATGACCACGGCGTTGATCTGCTGCGAGATCTGGCCGATCTGTCCGCAGAACTGCTTGGTCATGTTGAGGAACGGCACCACGACGGCGATGGACAGCGCCATGCCCGAGATGCTCAGATTGGGCACGCCCAGCGCCAGGAAAATGCCGCCTGCCAGTGCGACCAGCACGTAGAGCAGGTTGCCCAGGTTCATAAGGATAGGCATGAGGATGTTGGCGTACATGTTGGCCTTCTGCGAGACCTCGAAGAGCTTTTCGTTGCGCTCGTCAAAATCGGCCTCGGCGGCAGACTCGTGGCAGAATGCCTTGACGACCTTCTGGCCGTTCATGACTTCCTCGATATGGCCCTCGACCACGCCGAGTTCGGTCTGCTGCGCAATGAAGAAGCGCGCGGAGTTGGAGCCGAGCAGCTTGGTCATAAAGGTCATAAAGACGACGCCGGCCACAATGACCAGGCACATCCACACACTGTAGTACAGCATGATAAAGAACACCGTGACGATGACGATGGTCGTCATGAGCAGGTTGGGCAGCGACTGGCTGATCATCTGGCGCAGCGTGTCGATGTCGTTGGTGTAGTGGCTCATGATGTCGCCGCGCTGGTGCGTGTCGAAGTAGCGAATCGGCAGGTCCTGCATACGGTTGAACATCTTCTCGCGCAGCTTCTCGAGCGAGCCCTGCGTGACGATGGCCATGGCGCGGTTCCAGAAGAGCGAAGACAGGATGCCGACGCCGTAGATGCAGGCGAGGGTGGTCACAAGCTGTGCGATCTTGGGCTGTGCGGCTTCCCAATCGCCCGACTGCCACGATTCGCTAATAATCTGCAGGGCGCTCTGAAGGAAGGTCGCGCCGATGGAGTTGATGATGGCGCAGAGCACCACGCCGACGACGACGAGGGGCAAAAGCACGGGGTAGAAGCCAAAGAGCGTCTTGATGAGGCGCGACATGGTGCCGCCCTTGCGGTTGAGCGCGCGCTCGGCGGTCGTTGCCTTACTCATGTGCCTCGCCTCCTTCCTGGGTCTGGGCTTGCGTTACGGATGCCTCGGCGTCGGCCTCGACGGCCCCTTCGCCCTCGGCAGACATCTTGTTTTGCGAGGTAAAGGTCTCGCGGTAGATCTCGCTCGTCTTGAGTAGCTCGTCATGGTTGCCGATCTGTGCGATACGGCCGCCCTCCATGACGATGATGCGGTCTGCGTCCTGCACGGAGCTGATGCGCTGGGCGATGATGAGCTTGGTCGTGTTGGGCAGATAGCTTGCCAGCCCTGCGCGAATCTTGGCGTCGGTCTTGGTGTCGACGGCGCTCGTGGAGTCGTCCAGGATCAAGATCTTGGGGCGACGCAGCAGGGCACGCGCAATGCACAGGCGCTGCTTCTGACCGCCGGAAACATTGGAGCCGCCCTGCTCGATCCAGGTGTCGTAGCCCTTGGGGAAGCCGTCGACAAACTCATCAGCGCAGGCCAGATGCGCGGCCTCGTGGACTTCCTCGTCGGTGGCATTCGGATCGCCCCAACGCAGGTTCTCGGCAATGGTGCCGCTAAACAGTACGTTTTTCTGCAGCACCATGGCGACCTGATGGCGCAGCGCGTCCAGGTCGTAGTCGCGCACGTCCATGCCGCCTACGCGCACGGTGCCTTCGGTGGCGTCGTACAGGCGGGCGATGAGGTTTACGAGCGTGGACTTGGCCGAGCCGGTGCCGCCAATGATGCCGATGGTCTCGCCGCTCTTAATGTGCAGGTCGATGTCGTCGAGCGCCTGGCGCTTCGCATGCGCGGAATACTTAAAGCTCACGTGGTCAAAGTCGATGGAGCCATCGGCGACCTCGAGCACGGGCTCGGCGGGATCGGCGATCGTGGGCTCGGCGGCCAGCACCTCGGTAATGCGGTGCGCCGATTCGTCGGCCATGGTCACCATGACAAAGATCATCGACAGCTGCATCAGGCTCATAAGGATCTGGAAGCCATAGGTAAAGATCGAGGAGAGCTGGCCCACGTCGAACAGCGTTCCCTGGCTCGTGATGATGAGCTTGGAGCCCAGGTAGATGATGACGACAAACGCGCCGTTGACGCAGATGTTCATCATGGGGTTGTTAAAGGCGAGCAGCTTCTCGGCGCGGGTGAAGTCCATCTGGACGTCGCGCGCGGCGGTCGCGAACTTCTCCTTCTCAAAGTCTTCGCGCACGTAGCTCTTGACCACGCGCATGCCGGTGACGTTTTCCTCGACGGACTCGTTAAGGGCGTCGTACTTGTGGAACACGCGCGAGAAGATGGGGCGTACCTTAAAGATGATAAAGAACAGCCCAAAGCCCAGCAGCGGAATGATGATCAGGTAGACCATGGCAACGCTGCCGCCCATGATGAACGCCATGGTAAAGGCGAAGATCAATACCAGCGGCGCGCGCACGGCGATACGGATGATCATCATAAAGGCCTGCTGCACGTTGTTGATGTCGGTGGTCAGGCGCGTGACGAGCGAGGAGCTCGAGAACTCATCGATGTTGGCAAAGCTGAACGTCTGGATCTTGTAGAACAGGTCGTGACGCAGGTTCTTGGCGAAGCCGCAGCTCGCATGGCTGCAGGTGACGCCGGCGGCGGCACCAAAAGCAAGCGATGTCAGCGCGATGAGCACCAAAAAGCCCGCGGTGGGAAGCATCTCGGCTACGGTGGCGCCGTCTTTGATGGCGTCGATCAGGTTGGCGGTGATAAATGGAATCAGCATCTCGCAGAGCACCTCGCCAAGCACGAGCAACGGCGTGGCAACGGTGACTTTCATATAGTCGCGGATGCTGCCCATGAGGGTTTTAATCATCCAGTTCCTCCCAGGTTTTGCGGATTTTCTCGAGCATTTCGGCGAGCTGCTCGCGCTCGTCGTGGGTGAGCGCGCTAAAGGCCTGCTCTCTAAAGCGAATGCGGGCTGCCTGCTCAACGCGGGCCTTTTCCCATCCCGCTTCGGTCAGGCGGATGGTGAGCTGCCGACGGTCTTTGGGATTGCGGTTGCGCTCGATAAGACCGCCCATTTCGAGCTTGGACAGAATCTCGGAAAGTGACCCCGGCTTGAGGTCGAAGTGCATGCCGAGTTCCTGTTGGGAAAGCTCGCCGGTGGGCTGCTTAGCGAGCAGGCAGACGATGGGCGCCTTGCCAGATATGCCGCCGCCATGAAAGTGCATGTAATGGCCGCAAAAGCCCAGGCCGCTCAGGATGCGCTTGGCGAGTTTGTCTTCGGCGCTGACCGCTTCGGGTATGTCTACCGGTTGCGACGGGTCACCGCCGGGCTCATGCGGAAGGACGAGTGGTTCAACACACATATCTAAGCTTCGCTCCTTTCTTTAGTTAGGTAGTGGAATTGTTTTGTGCCTAACCAATCTAGGAGCATGAGAAATGAATGTCAAGGTACCAAACTAGTGGTTACGCGGTTTTACCAAACCGCGTAACGGCTCGACGCTGCAAACCCGCCAGAGCGGCAATCTGCCTTTCAACTTCGGCGGCATGACCAGAAGGTCAATGCCGCCTCGTTTCAAGGCACCTTGCTCGCTCTGGCGGGTTTTCGCTCATATGACCCAATCCGCTGTCAAGAGCCACAATGGCCCCGCCGACCGCTT
>CAUAJB010000068.1 GCA_958429225.1 uncultured Collinsella sp. | reverse complement strand
TCCGCCACGTCCGCGAGCTCATCGCTCCAGCGGTTGGCGACGATCACGTCGCAGCCGGCCTTGAAGGCCTCCAGGTCGTGGGTCACCTCGGAGCCGAAGAACTCCGGCGCGTCCAGCGTGGGCTCGTAGACCACAACGGGCACGCCCTTGGCCTTCACGCGCTTCATGACGCCTTGGATGGAGCTCGCGCGGAAGTTGTCGGAGTTGGACTTCATCGTCAGGCGGTAGACGCCCACGACCGGCTTCTCCTTGCCCTCGTAGACGCGGTCCCACACCATCTGCAGCACCTCGTCGGCCACGAAGTCCTTTCGGGTGCGGTTGGCCTCCACGATGGCCTCGATCAGGTTCTGCGGCACGTCCTTGTAGTTGGCGAGCAGCTGCTTGGTGTCCTTGGGGAGACAGTAGCCGCCGTAGCCGAAGCTGGGGTTGTTGTAGTGGGAGCCGATGCGCGGCTCCAGGCACACGCCGTCGATGACGTCGCGGGTGTTGAGCCCGCGGACCTCGCAGTAGGTGTCGAGCTCGTTGAAGTAGGCCACGCGCAGCGCCAGGTAGGTGTTGGCGAAGAGCTTCACGGCCTCTGCCTCGGTGGTTCCCAGCACGAGCTCCGGGATGCCCCTGGAGCCGTCGGCGTTCACGCGCTCCAGCTCGGAGGGGTCGGCGCCCTGGGCGAGCAGGCCGGCGAACTTCTCCGCCGCGGCGACGGCCTCAGGGTCGTCCTTCGGCGCGCCAACCACGATGCGGCTGGGGTGCAGGTTGTCGTAGAGCGCTTTGCTCTCGCGCAGGAACTCGGGGCTGAAGAAGATCTTGCTGTCGCCGAGCCTCTCGCGCAGGCCCGCGGTGTAGCCAACGGGGATGGTCGACTTGATGACGATCCAGGCGTCCGGGTTCACCGAGCGAACGGCGGCGATGGCGGCCTCGACGGAGCTCGTGTCGAAGAAATTCCTGTCCGAGTCGTAGTTGGTGGGCGTGGCGATCACGGCGTAGTCGGCGTCCGTGTAGGCCTCGGCCACGTCCACGGTGGCGTGCAGGTCGAGCTCGCGCTCCCCCGCCTTGGCCTCTGCCAGGAAGCGCTCGATCTCGTCGTCCTGGATGGGCGACTGGTAGTTGTTGATCTTCTCGACCTTCTCGGGCACGATGTCCAGCGCGTGCACCTCGTTGTACTGCGAAAGAAGTACGGCGAGGGACAGGCCGACATAGCCGGTACCGGCGACAGCGATTTTCATGGGAATCTTCTTTCTATCTGGGGTTTTCAAGGTGCCATACGTGATGGAACGATCAGAATGAGCTATCTCTTAATTAGAGCCGTGAGGTATTTCAGCTGGCCAGTGAGCGCATATCCAGTGATTAGCGCAATGCTGCTCACAAGCAACTTTACGATGAGAGAGAGGAAAACATCTTCCATGGGTATAAAGACGCCAACTCCCGCAACAGCAGCAATGCCCACGATGCCAACAGCAATCTCAGGCAAGAAATTTAGCAGGCAATAGTAAGGTCTGCCGAAACCACGTTTCACTAGGAAATACGCTAGAGGAACCATATGAAGGCAGTATGCTACGAAGATGCCGTAAGCCACTGTGAGGATGGAACCGGCAGCCAGGCCCGCCACCAGCCCGGAAATGGTGATCGCGGTGTTCACAAGACCAACCTTAAACATGTAATCGGTGCGTCCTATGCTCTGGAAAAACGCACCCGAAGGGTTGCCCATCATCTGGAAGTAGACCGACAAAGCAAGCACGGCGAACACCGGCGCGGCTTGCTCCCATCCTGGCCCGTAGAAGACAGCAATGATTTCCGCCGAAGCACAGCTGAATACCACCGCCACAGCAACACCCACTAGCGAGAGCAGCTTTTCGATACGCATCCAGCACTCGTAGATGCGGTCGACATCGTCTTGATGCTCTGCCATGAACGGCTGGATGACCGAGCCTATGACACTGGAGAACGCTGTCATGGGATAGGTTGTCAATTTATAAGCCTTATCGTAAAAGCCCAAGGCCGCAGTTCCCAGTATACCGCCGACGAGCATGTTATCGAGGTTGCGTGAGAAGTAATTGACCAAGCTGAACCCAAACTGGTAAGCAGAATAGGAGAATATCTTCTTAAGCGTGCAAATGAAATGAGCGTTTATCTGCCTGATTGGTCGCGCTACAATGTTCCAGAAGAACACCACCGCCGCAGATAGCACAGTCTGAAGGACGAGCGCATAGCAGCCCGCACCCAAGGCGGAGGCCGCGATTGCGACCCCTCCAGAGACTACTGTAGCCGCCACAAGACGTACGCCAATTGCGGCGAAGCGCAACTCCTTGAGCATAAGGCCATTTGGCACCATATTGAGCGTGGAGAACAGCAGCGCGGGGGCCGAGGCAAGGCACAAGGGCACAAGCCGGGTGTCTCCGTAGACTGCGGCGATGAATGGCGATGCGGCACAAAAGGCCAGAGAAAGCCCTGCAGCCAAAAGTGCCGAAAATGTAAATAGACCGCCATACTCACGTTCCGTAAGGTCGCGATACTGCACGATAGCAGTGCCCACACCCATATCAGAAAGCAAGCTGAATAGCCCAGTGAACACCGTGACAATAGCCATAAGCCCAAAATCACCCGGCGAGATCAGTCTTGCCAGCACGGCCGTTATCACGAGTTGAGCACCCATGCTGATATACTTAGACCCAAACTGCATAAGGGCAGCACTGCGCATGCCCGTATTTGATTTAGACACTTTCCATATTCCAAACTTTAGCGGCCTCAATGGCCTGGTATATCTATTCCTCTTGTGGATTACACGCGCCGGCACACCGCCAACAACCGGTCGCTCCGGGAAATTACGCACGACTACTTCACCCACTATGGCGTGCGAACCAACAGTGACGCCGGACATTATTTGTACGCAGCACACGATCCAAGCGTCATTGCCCAACACTTTCTCAACCCAACGTTGCTTTGCGCATTCATCGGTTTATCAAGTCTTTCATGGGGATGCATGTCCGTACGCATGAGAGAACCATAGGCAACATTCAGTCGCGCCCAATGACGTCTTTCGCGCATCCGAGGCAGCCAGCATCCCTCCGTTGACATACGCCCCTCCCGATGAATATATGTTCAGGATAATGAATCGCTACGTCGGCCGTCGCTCAACCGAGAGAGCCGATCCCCCTCAGTTCCTGCATGTTAGTCTCAAGCCATGCATTAGCCTTGGATTGCGAAAGCCTATTCTGAACATTAGGAAGAAGTCACACGATATCCCTCCTCGAAATACGATGGTCTCAATCCATATCGGCACATGAGCTCGGCCATGATGGCATCGTTACGCCCTCCCGCCACATTCGCGTTGCAAAGAGCGTCTGAACGAGGACCCTCCAATTGATAGGGATGATTCTGTCTGTTCGGAGCATATGCCACCTCGATGCCGTTGGCGAGCTCGAAGAACTTGAGATAAAGGTCATCTGCAGGCCAGGCTACTCCACGTATGGCCTCTATATCCAGCGATGCGAGGTCGAAGGCTGCGACAGGATACAACGCCCCGGCGCCACCGGTTGCAAGCAACCGGCGGCTGGGGACTGAAAAAGCGTCCTTATGCTCCCAGCCCCATTTTTCATAAGGAAGTAAATCTCCCGCAGCATCAAACCCTATGAGATGGCAGCGCCTTGCCACAACGCAATAGGGAACAGTCTCGTGGGCCGTGAGAAGCGATTCGACCATATCTGCTGGGTAGATGAGGTCATCGTCCGCTGTGATAATGAGCGAGTCCGGGAACTCTTGAAATGCGAAGAGATATTTCTTGTGCGGCCCCAAATCCTCGTAACCCATTCTGATTTCAAGACCATATTGTTCAAGGTCAACCAAATCATCGGAAAGCGTGTCCTTTTGGATAGACTCATCAAGATAAAGCAGAACCTTTGAGGGTCTCACTGATTGCATGAGTAGGGAACGGATGGCCATATGGACCGCATTGAGACGCGCCCCATAGCTTGTAAGAGATATATATGTATTATTGCTGATAGGTGCGCTCGTGTAAGGGCGAAAATCAAATTTACTGACCTCACGCAGCCTGGAACGTCTCTCAATCTCGAACCCAACAAGCGAAGGGTGCCTAACATGGCGAGCGGCTTTTCTTAATAACATGCAATTCCTAACCACGATGAGCATTAAGTTTCTTAAGAGCCTGCTTCGCATTGTGACCAACAACGCGATATGCTTTATGTATAAAAGCAAAGGGAGCAAGCGCAAACGAGGATAATAGCTGGACTGCGCCCTCAGCACTCGCGTTCATTCCAACGAGCATCATGCCGACGCGATAGTGCATCGCATGCTCTACACGACGCCTTTGGTTGAGCGTAAACATCCCAGAATACTCCCGTATGAGCCGATCATAGTTCAGCTCCCCCGCCAAAGACTTGCCGCTCGTGCTTATCCTCACCGTCCCTAAGTCATCGTAGTAGACTGAGAGCACCTCGGGGACGCATCTGATCTGGAAGCCCGCTATCAAAAGCTTGAACATGAGAATGGAGTCCTGCTTCGCAGGCGTATCGCTGAAGCAACCGACGCTCCGTAACGCATCCTTGCGCGCCAGCCATTGGCTCGTCGCCGCAATACAGCCGCAGTAGGCCTGCTCAAAAACAGGCACCCCATTGCAGACTCGGCGGTAGTAAATCTCTGTGCCATCGGGTTGGACGCCCTTGCAGTGCGCATAGGTCAACGAGACATTAGAATCGGACATTGGTTCCATCTGCAGCTCTAGCTTGCGCGGTAGAAACTCATCATCATCGTCAAGAAAGGCAACAAAATCGGCCTTTGAGGCATCGATGCCAGTGTTACGCGCAAGCGATCCGCCTCCGTTTTTTTCGCGAACGACATAGTGCAATTCAACGCCCGGCCGAGTCTCGAATGCAAGAACACGAGCTTGAGTCTCAAGCTGTTGATTCGTGCCTTTACCATTGTCATCTACGACAACAATCTCGATATTGGGGTAAGTCTGGGCATTAACACTTTCCATTGCCCGAGTCAGCATGTCAGAACGTGAATATGTCGGGATCACGACACTGACTAATGGGGCGTTTGAATTCACTGAAGGCATCTCCATCTCATAAACCCTTCGGGCCGATGACGTCACTGACTGCGGAGTCGACAGAGTCATTTTTAGAGGTGCGTTCACCCAGCAGATTAAGCACTAAGCAAAATAAAGCCATAACGTGGTAGACATCCGGAATATTGGCCATGCCGTTAAAGGTCGAGAAGTAAGTAAGCATCAAAATTCCCAGGAACAGAATAGAATAGTTTCCCGTTGCAACAGAGGTCTTAATTGATGGCAGCAAGATAAGAAACGCTGCACCAACTGCAAATACAAGTCCAAATTTAAATGCGAGCGTCAAGAGGGAATACTCGGAAAACATAGATACCGTGCCTCTGTCGATAAATGAAGTGAAATGCGCGGTGTAACCCTCACCGTATCCGCAGAAAATACGTGGAGTTTCGTAAGAAAGGACAAGCTCAACTGAGCCGTTCCTTCCACTCGATAAATCTGACGCACCAAAACGATCAAGCACGACATCGAACGCGCCGACAAAATAAAGCACGCCAAGAAAAACGCTCAGGGCAATCGCGTTCTTTATCGCATCCTTACTAGTAGTGTTAAGCCAAATTACAGATAACAGGTAAATCACAATGGCGGTTTTACCGCCTGTGGAGAGGATGCCTAATGTCGCAACTACATACAAGAGCTTGATGTTGACCAACGACTCACCAACGATTCGCTCGTATGCAATATTCATATAGTAAAAAACGAGATAAAACCCTGCTGTGCTGAGATAATGGCCCCATATGGAGACATGCCTCGATGAAATTTCCGGCGAAACCCATCCAGACATCTCTTTCATAGCCGCATTTGATATTGCCGCCATGCAAGCGGAACCCGTAAAGCAATCGAGCACAAGAATGCCAAAGACAAGAAATACGAACGCGTTTGATGTTCTAATTATTGCCTTGGCCAAAGCCCGACGCTGATCCTGCGACGAGCCAAATCTCAGCTGGCAGACTAATAGGGGCAAACAGTAAAGAAAGGAGAATTTCGCTACGTCCCGAAACGAAGAGCCAGCCGTTCGCTCGGTCACCAAAAAAAGGGAAAGCAGAAAGAGCCAAAACATCAAAGGCCCAATCCCGATTCGACATCCGCATTTAGCAGCTAGAAGAATCAAAGGAACATAAAATAATAGGTTAATATACGCAAACTCCGAGCTCAATCCCATTCGTAGATAAAAAGAAACAGCAAATACCGAAGCGACAAGTAAGAAAACAGAGAGATTAACGACAGTAAAAAGACGCGTCTCAAGAACTTGACTTCTTAGGGAAATCGTTTTTCCCGTCATTCAACATCACCTCTAAGAGGAAACAAACAGGCGAAAGGCAAGGCGAGTAGAACAATCAGAGGATGGCAAGAACTGGATACAAGCGAACCTATACCACAGCCGGCATAACTACCGTACCGGAGATAATTAACAGCAGATCTCAGTTTCATCTTGATCGGAACGTGAGTCCCCAACGTGAAATCATCAATAAAAGAACGCCCTCTCGGATTTTTCAGCATAACCTCCTTCATATTGGTCGTAAGACCATCTTCCAGATAGTCGCCGTAATACGTCGGCGTATTGAACCATCTAATCTTGAGATCCAATTCCGATATCGACTGCCATAGATAGAATTCAGAAAGATATCTTTCGCCTTCGAAACGCGGAAAAGGAAAACGCTTGATTAGTTCAGTGCGCACAATCTCTGCCCTGTCGCCCGGCATCTTGTATTTGAACCTGAAATCACACGACGTAGAGTCTATGTACTCCTCGGTAAACCGTTCAACCGTCTTCTCATCCATGTCGCTCAAAGACACGCCAGACTCCCCAAGAAGCAGTGAGCCGTCAGCGCGCGCGCACACACCGGAAACGCCAGCAAAAGAATCGTCATCAGCGACTTGCGCGATATATCGCAAGTTCACCTCAATGGAATCATCCGGTAGCCAATCATCGGAATCAACGATAAAAAACCATTCTCCACGAGCAAGGTTCACTCCCCGATTAATCGCTACATGCTTGCCGGCATTTTCCTGCCTTTCGAAATGCATGGGGAATGTCGCATTTGCCTTAAGCTCTGCGAGCAAAGAAGTCGTCTCATCCGTGGATCCATCATCCACAACAACCCACTCAAAATCCTTGCAAGTCTGGCGTTGAAGCGAGTCGAACAGACGGGCTATCGAATAAGCCCTGTTGTAGGTGGGAGTGAATACCGTAATCATCGGGTATCACCCTTATATAACGTTAACGAGAGAATACGAGCGATCTTGCGTGCAATGAAATCGCCCACGTAGGGGGCCCACTTGTTGATGAAGCTAATCCGAAACCGCTCACCGGCCGGCAACCAACTCGCGGTACTGACATGGGTGGAGTACGTGCGACTAGTACATTTAAACCCACCGAAGTCGAGCTTTGGACAGAAGTACTCACTCGGATAGACCCTAAAACCGTCATACTCCCATAGAGCGTCTACGCCCCACTGATAGCCATAGCGTTCAAGAACCTCACCGAAAATGTGATTAACGGTATGGGAATACAGGAACTCAATGGAATCCACGAAATCAAGATTTCGGTAAGATTCAAGGACCTCGCCGATTAAGTCAGAGTGAGCCCCAGCCGAGAGCACTAGGCCGGGGTTCACTGCATGCGACTCATAGTCACATGCAGTGAACCCCGATTCTTTGACAAGCGGGTCGATTGACTTCAGAAGCTCACTACCTATGTCCATATAGGTACCGCCGTTGTCGTAAACGACCTTGAAGCGCGCATAGTCGCTCACAAATGCCCATTTACCTGCCTTGTAAGCGTCCCGGGCATAAGGGCACTCATCAACGTCAAAGTTCGATTCATCCCATCGGACAATCTCATAATCCGGCATAAGCTCCTGCCAGCGCTCAACGTTTGCCTGAGCTTTTTGCGGTAGGGGCTTTCCTCCGAACCAGCAGTAATGCAGCACCTTAGGCGTCAACGGTTCCACCTCCAGCAAGCTCCTCATAAACACCTACAAGTTCAGACACGACAGCGCCGAGGTTGTAATTCTCGCGCACCATGTCGGCACCCGCCTTCGCAACGCGGGTGCGCTCGTTCTTATCGCGGCATAGTGTCACAATCGCCTCCACTAGGGCATCTATATCATCGACGGGAACGAAAACGCCGGTCTTACCGTCCTCCACGATGTCACGCATGCCGCCCACGGGGGTCACAACGACCGCCAAGCCGTTCGCCATGGCCTCCAAGAGCCCCATGGGGAAGGCCTCGTTCTTGGACGGCAGACAGTAGATTGCGCACATGTCCAGCAGCGCCTGCTTCTCCCGCGAGCCGACCCATCCCAAGATCGAGCACGCGTCCTCGCAGCCCAGCTCGGCAACAAGCGCCTTCGCACCCTCCACGTCGCCGTCCGCACCGAAATATGCTCGAATACCAGGCACGATCTCCCGCGCCCTAGAAATCGCGCGTATGAGTACGGTGGCGTTCTTGTTGTCATCGAAGTGTCCCAGAAACAGCACCGTGTTCGGCTCCTTGTGATCGTTTACATCCTCGGGGACGTGGATACCGTTGGGAATCGTAACGACATTGTCCGAACCTGATATCTCGGAGGAGAAGTACTCCTTCCATGAGTCGGAAAGAGCGACCACTCTATCTACCGCCGAGAAAACCCTGCGGTAGTCCGACCTGGTCTTCTCGGGCGCATTCGCGTAGGTATCGCGAAAGAGGCCGTCGTGCACGTGCAGAATTGTCGGCACACCGGCATCGACACCTGCCATGGCGAAGAAACGCTCCCGGGCGAAGCTGTTGCCGCCGCCCATGTGGACGTGCAGCACGTCGAAGCCCCTCAAGTGTCGCTTAACCCACGCCAGGGCATAGACACCCTGCGCGAGCTTCTTAAGTTTGCTCCCCTTGCCTGTGCACGGCAGAAAGGTAATGTCGCAGCGGTCCTCGATGCCAGCCTTATAGTAGTCGTTGATGACGGTCGCGATACCGCCTTGCTCGTTGCGTGCGGGCCCCACCATGAGGACCTTAGTGCGCCTCTGTATCATCGGCCACCACCCCGGTAGGCCATGGCAATCGTTGCGAAGCACGCCTCCCTGTCGAAGCCGGCGGCGCGCATCTTTTCCGCATACGAAGGGCGCTCTTCAATACGATACCTATCGATACCCTCGGCGATACGCCGCGCCCAGGTGGAAGGCGCCTCGTCGGTGGACGCGAATAAGATTCTGTCAGTGATGGACAACTCGCGAGGAAGCACGTCGGAGCCGTATATGGGAAGACCTTCAGCCTGCCCTTCGATGCCAACGAAGGACAGGCCCTCAAAGAGGGAGGGCAATAGCAGTGCGTCGAAAGCCGAATAGTAGGCGTCGCTTTCCGAGGTCCTCGATACCTTTATGAGCGAGCTGCCCAGACCGAGTCGCTCGGCCTCAGCATCACGTTCGACCTCCATGTCGCCGCTGCCAACCATGCAGAAGCGAGCCCCGGGAACGAGCTTGCGCAGCTCGGAGAACACCTGAAGCTGGTAAAGCGGATTCTTCTGCAGGGCTATGCGGCCGATGCTACCAAGCAGGAACTCGCCGTCAGCCACGCCGAGCTCGCCGCGTATGTTTGCGCGCTTCTGCTCAGAGAAGGCGAACCTAACGAGATCAATACCATTAAAGTAGACGTTAAACGGTTGTTTGCCAAATAGATATTCGCCAGCGTTCGCCGAGCAGGCCCACAAATCGGTCGGCGCGTCTGAAAAGAGCGACGCACAGGCTGCGCCCACGGCCCTCTTCAACGGGTTACCAGAAATCTCGGCCCCCGCGTTGTGCGAGTGGATTATGCGACGGGGGATCCCCGCTTTCTTTGCAATGTCAGCAAGGAAGAAGGCACTGCCGTTGCTTGCTTGGATGTGCACGACGTCGTAATGACCCTCCCGCATGACCGAAGCTATAGAGGAGCTTTGAGCGAACATGTCCTGCACGCGTTCGGAACTCAGAACCGGCCCGATCTTGATGCAGGCAGCATCGGAGTCGACGCGGGTGGTGAGAGACATTATCGCGTAGTCGATTGAACCCGAGGTCTCAGACACCAGCTGCTCGAGAAAGTTCTCAACGCCACCGTCCGGGTACCAACGGTTCACTAGGAGAAGCACGCGTATCTTACCCACGGTATTCACCGTCCGCCAGTACGTCCGCGATCCGCTCGCTCGCATGCCCGTCACCATAGGGGTTCGAGGCGCGGCTCATAGCCTCGTACTCAGCCTGATCGGAGAGAAGGCAACTGAACTCACGGTAGATGACGTCCTCCTCGGTGCCGACGAGCTTCAGCGTGCCGGCGGCCACGC
>CAUAJB010000067.1 GCA_958429225.1 uncultured Collinsella sp. | reverse complement strand
GCTCGCTAGCGACGGACGTCTCCCCTGCCGCGTTCTTGGCATCGGCAACTGCCTCGGCAACTTTCTCGGCAGCCGCGGTCACGGCCTTCTGTGCGGCGTCTGCCACGGCGGGCGCGGCCTCGCGCGCAGCAGCGACCATGCGGTCCTTGATGCCCTCGACGAGTTTGCTCATTGTCTCTCCTCTTAGTTGTTGGACTCGACGGTTGCGGTGGTGTCGACCGCGTCCTCGAGCTGCAAGTTCAATAGCTTCATGCCGTATTCCGGCACGTTGATATCGATGGGTTGGCCATACAGGTCACCAGGGCGCACAAAAGCGAGCACCGTCATAATGCGCGCCATGGCCTCGGGCGATTCGGTGAGCCCACGCTCAAACCAACGCTGAATCAGGCCGACCTCGGCACTCACGACGTAGGTAACGTAGTAGTCAAAGAATGTACCCAGCGCCAGGCCCAAAATGCCCGTCTGCGCACGAGGCACCACGGCCTCACGCGCGGTATCGATAATCTTTTTAATAAAGGCGGGGTCGCCGCCAGGGCCTAGCAGGGCGCCGATAAGATCACGATTGGCCACAAGATAGCGCAGCAACTCAACCGAACCGGGTGCCGGCTCGAGCTCATCGATGTTGTGATAAAGATCGGGCAGTTGAGCTGCGGTGATGAGCTCAATGCGCTCGCGGATCTCGGCCAGCAAGCCGTCCTCGATTTGATTGATAAAGTCGGGGATATCACGGTAGTGCGAATAGAACGTGCGGCGCGTAAGGCCAGCGCGCTCGGTGAGCGACGCGACATTAATGCGCGAAAGGTCGCCGCTTTCGGCAAGCTCGCCGGCAAGTGCCTGGCGAAGGGCACGCTGCGAGCGAAGGGACCGGCGATCGCATTTCTCGAGCTGGGACAAGCGTCCTCCTTGTTACTCAACCTGTGCGCTATTGCACAGTGCGAGTATTATTGCACACCGTGTGCATCAACACGTAAAGGCGATATTTTAGATGTGACGAAGGGACAGTCCCTTTGTCACATTCAGCGACCGCCTAGGTTGTGCCAGTTGTGCCTGGCTTTTGAAGCGGCATTGCCAATTGTTCAAAATGTCATTCGTGGGTAGAATAGTGTCGACGGCAGCCCAAGTTCTGGAAAGCTGGGCAGCGCCGTTGTTTGCATTAGGGGGTCAACGCCTTAGCGGCGGCGACCCCTTCTGTTGCGCTTCGAACGCTGCTTGAGTGCCTCGGAAAGGCCGACAAGCGCCGTGAAGAACGAGACCAGAGCGGTCAGATGTCTCACGAAATCAATCAAATCGGTCATGGGCATCACCTCCCATCAGATGGAGGGCGTTGCCCGGCACATGGAACTGCCGTCAACGATACCGATTCTATCAAAACTTAGTTATATATACGAATATATGTTCGCATGCCAAGGGTGCAGGGTCCTCGTGACAAAGGGCCTGTCCCTTCGTCACATTATTCGATGACGGTGCGGGAGTTTTGCTTGCGCATGGTGGCGAGCATGTGTTTGGGGACGGCGTGGACCATGCAGCTGCCGATAGTCGCGCTCGCGGCGGCCTTGGCCGCGTCACTGCCATTCTTGGTGGCATAGCTGTGACGGAAACGCTTGAGCATGGCGATGTCGTTGCCGCCGTCGCCGTAGACCGCGACCTCATCCTCGGCAATACCGTAGTAGCCCGCCAGCCAAGCCACACTCTCGCCCTTGTTGCACGTCACGTCCGTGATCTCGAACATCACCGGATCGAACGGCGCGTTGACCACGCGGTCCGATCGCTCGGCCAAATATGCCTTAAGGTCGCGCTCCAGCTCGGGCGAGGTCACGCGACAATTGATCTTGCATACATCGTGACGCAAGATATCGCCGATCGACTGATCGAAATACTGCTCCTCGTGATACCCGCCACGCGCACGCATGCCGCGCATCACGATGCGCTTGATAGGGCTGTCCTTTTTAAAGCCCGCCTGGTGCATCTCGAACGATCCGCTCGAAAACATGCCGTCGGGCGTGGAGCAGTCAAAACAGGTATCCGGAAACTCCTTGAGCAGCTCCTCGGTGATCTGTGGGTCGATGGTCCAGGTCTTGAGCACCTCGCCATGGCTGTCGCGCACGATGGATCCGTTGGAGCAGCAGGCGTCAAGCGCCAGGCCCGTAAAGCCATGCTCGCCAATCGGCAGCGTCGAGCGTCCGGTCGCGGGAACCACATGCAGGCCAGCCTTGGTCAGCTCGCGGATGGCACGGCGGATGGTCCCATCCGCCTCGTGCAGGGCGTTCAGCAGCGTTCCGTCTAAGTCACTCGCAAACATCTTGATCATGGGCACGCCTCTCCTTCGTCTGCACGATATTGTAGACGAGAACGGGCGTGCCCAAACAATGGCGTCCCGGCGCGACGTGCCACTGCCTCCACAAATTCACGGTGCCCCAGTGCCTTAAGACATTCGCCATAAGCGACTTTTCAGCCGATAAAACAGCGCTGTCATCAACGTCAGCACCGCCAACATTCCTGCGAATACAATCGCCGGAGTCCATCGATCATATGCGAGCCCGTAAACCAATTGGCCAATAGGCGTTGCGCAGGAAAGCGCCATGTAAACGAGTGCCAGCACTTTTCCGCAGAGTTCCTTTGGCGCTGACCGCTGAACGAATGAAACGACTTCAACCGATGTAACGCTTGCCCACGCCATGACCCATGCCGAGCCGGCCGCAAGCGCGACAAACGCAAATTCGTTAGGACCGCTCAGTAGCGTGACAATAATCGGTACGACTCCTAAACAAATCATCGCAACATATCGACATATGCCCTTGAAGGAAAAACGATGCGGCCAAATACCGACCAAACCACTGCCGACAAGACCACCTAAGCCCATAGCCACCTCAATAATCCCAACAAAGGATGACTGCATTCCGAGATGCTTTGCAACAATAACGGGAGCACCAATCGTTAACCCAACTAACGCAAGGTTCAAATTAGCCGCAATCAAAAACACAACGAGCAATGATGAGTTTTGAGACAGGTACCGAATCAACTCCCGAAAATCGTTTCGGCGTGTCGTACGAGTCGCGCCGTCTCCCATCGTTTCAGATGAGGCATTTTGCTTGAGTGCGCCCCCGAACAGCAGGGCTGAAATCGTAAACGTCAACGCCGCGGTTTCGCATAGAGTATCGATACCAAAGCACCCATAGACTGCCGTCCCGACTACAGGCCCCAAGATATTGCTCATCATGATTATCTGCGAGACCAACGCAGTGGCACGCTCAACCTTTTCTTGGCCCGTCATGCGCACCGCCTCAATTTGAAGCATCGGTTTCAGCAGCGATTGGATGCCATATTGGACGCAAAGCATTGCTGCCACGACAACCGCAAGAGGCAGCGAACGCTTCATGGGGATAAACAGCAGTGATGCAGCCATCAGAACAATGCCGAGTACCACAAGAACCCCGCGATGTCTTCCCCGATCCGCCAAAATCCCGCCAACCGGAGTCGCGAGCACGCCCGGTATGAACGCTATCGCCGCGACGGCGCCATATAACGTTGACGAGCCGCTGCAATCGAACAAGTAAAGCGGACACGCAAAGCACAGTGCTGACAACATTGAATACGCACACAGCTGTGCAACAAGAAGCTCCGTGAGTCTAATTGACCGCACTGTTTTTGATTCCAACGAGGCACTACTCCTCCGCATCCCAGCCATAAGCCTGCCCCCAAATACATACTGTTAGCATGTATTTAATGACTTGAAAAGGGCAGCCGTGGCTACCCTCACAAATCAATTACATACCGTTGGTATCTATATTACCACCCGGCACGGTTCCATACGTCCCAAATCTGGGCCGTTGTCTGGAGCACTTCATTACCCAAATCAAGCCCCACTGCGGCCGCCATCTGCGCCAAACATTGTGCGCGAGCAAGCATTCGCTCCTTGGGCTCGAGCGGACGGAACAATGGCAGCAGCCAAAGATTCGCTAACAACGATACGGCCTCCGCTGCTTCGCGCGGGCATTCGCACGCAATGGAGCCGTCGGCGATGCCCTCCTCGATTACTGGCAAGAGATTGCCATCGGCCGACTCGTCAAACGAACCTTGGTACTGCATCGCCAGCAGCCGCGAGCTTTTTACCGGATCTGCCGCAGGATGCATGCGAGTCCATAGCTCGATTTGCGGAACGACGGACTCGGGCGCATAAAGTCGTTTGAGCTTTTGAGCTCCCGTCATATTGCCAGCACCGAGTGTCGCGCGACGGTGCTCGGCAATCGGAGCCGTTGCCCGATCAAATGCGGCGTTGAAAATCTCCTCTTTGCTCTTAAAGTGATGATAGACAGCACCCTTGGTCATGCCATCGAGGCGGTCGACGATGTCTTGAATGCTCGTCCCCTCATAACCCTGTGCGCAGAATAGCTCCAGCGCCGCGTCGAGAATCTTCGCAACCGTCTCCTCGGGATATTTATTACGACCCATAATCCGCCCATCCGCAACGCAAGTCTTATTCCTTATTGCGATATTTTAACGTTGCGGATGGCAAACGGTCGGCCCTACACCGCGGCGGGGCCGTGTTCGCCGGTACGGATGCGGATAACTTCCTCGACCGGCTCGACCCAGATCTTGCCATCGCCGACGGCACCGGTGCGAGCGGCGTTGCAGATGATGTCGACAATGCCATCGACATGCTCATCGGCACAGATAAGGGTGAACTGTACCTTAGGAATCGTGTTGACGAGCAGTTCGTTGCCGCGCACGTACTCCTTCCAGCCATGCTGTGCGCCGCAGCCCTGCACCTGATTAATCGTCATACCGCGAACATCGGCAGCAAACAGCGCGTCTTTAAGAACCTCAAGCTTCTCGGCACGAACGATCGCCGTAATCTTCTTCATAGTGAATTCCTCTCTTCAAAAAAAGAAATTGATTGTCCTTCACATGGCACAGGTTTTCCAGGTGCCGCGAACCAACCTCAGAGATCAAAAAGTTCAACTGACTGGTCTTAGCAGGTTTCCCAAGTGCCGCAGATTGCCGTGAAAGAGGAGCGAAGCGTACTTAAGTACGTGAGCGACGATTGAACGGCAAGGTGCGGTGCTTGGGGAAGCTGCTAATCGAGTCCGGAGAACGAAGGGTATGCGCTCTCGCCGTGCTGACTCGCATCCAGGCCCAGTGCCTCGTCGGCCTCGTCCACACGCAGGCTACCGCGGAACAGCACCTTGACCACCGCAGCGATCACCAAATCGAGCACCAGCACAATAGCGACCGTCACCACAATGCCCAAAATCTGCGAGATGAGCAGCGACACGTCGCCCGTGTAGAACAGGCCTCCCTTACCGGTCCACGAAAGCTCCGGCACGCAGAACAGGCCCGTGAGCACGCCGCCCAAAATTCCGCCGATACCGTGGCAACCAAACGCATCGAGTGCATCGTCGTAGCCAAACTTGGTCTTAAGATGGCTGATAGCCAGGTAGCAGACGGGCGATACGATCAGACCCATGACCAGCGCTGCCCACGGCTCGACAAAGCCCGCACCCGGCGTGACCACCACAAGGCCCGCAACCAAACCGGTGCTGGCACCCACCAGCGTGGGGCGGCCGGTATGCACGCGCTCGACGGCAAGCCACGAGACCATGCCCGCCGCGCTGGCCGTCACGGTGTTGAGGATGGCGAGTGCCGCCACGGCGTCGGCCTTAAACTCGCTGCCGCCGTTAAAGCCAAACCAGCCAAACCAAAGCAGGCCGGCGCCCAGCGCCACAAACGGCACGTTATGCGGACGGTAGCTCACCATGCCAAAGCCGCGACGACGGCCGAGCATTAAGCAGAGAATCAGGCCCGTAAGACCGGACGAAATGTGTACTACGTCGCCACCGGCAAAGTCGAGCGCGCCGATGATGTCGCCGATAAAGGAGCCATCGCCGCCCCAAACCATGTGGGCAAGCGGCGCATAGACCACGAGCAGCCAAATGCCCAGGAAGGCCGTCATGGCACCAAACTTAACGCGGCCGGCCAGGCTGCCCGTGACGATAGCAGCAGTGATCATGGCAAATGCCATCTGAAAGGCGATGTTAATGATCTGAGGGTAGACGGCACCGTCCGCGGCATTGCCCTCGGCCGCCTGCAGCACCTGGTTGAGCACCGGCAGGCACAGCAGCTGGTCAAGGCCTCCAATAAACGGGCTCGAGCCGTCACCGCCGTAGGCCAGCGACCAGCCGGCAACAATCCACAGCACACCAACCAGGCCAATGGCGCCAAAGCACATAAGCATGGTGTTGATGACATTTTTGCGCCTGGACAGGCCGCCATAGAAAAACGCCAGGCCCGGTGTCATTAAAAACACGAGCATGGTGCAGATGAGCATAAACGTTGTCGATCCCGTATCGTACATTCGCTCCCCCTTGGTCGCACGAACGTTGTCGGCGCCCATAATGCGGCCGAGGGGCAACTGGTGTAGACCAGATACGGCGTTGTTAAACGCTGCGTTGTCGAATGGAAACGGTGCCGCAATCTTGGAAACGGCACGGCAACGGACGCGAAACGGACGGGAAATACGCGAGCAAGGGAGCCGTGAGCGCGCCCGTCCCGGCTAGTGCCGAAACAGCTCGTGGGCGCGGTCGCGGAGATTAGTTGCTCGAATGACACCTTCGTAGCGATTGATGCGCAGGCGCGGGAAGGCGTTAAAGAAGCGTAGGTCGCGGCGGCTGAGCGACACGCTCGGCACCGGACGGCTCATGCGCTTGCCGGCAAGGCGACGACTGAACGACGGACGCGGCATGCTCGGCGCGGCATCGGCCACGCGGCGGGCAGCGAGCGCCAGGCCGCGAGCACCATCCGCGATAAACGTCGGCATCGAAGCCTTCTCGCGCAGGGCATCGAGCGTCGCATCGCCCAGCTCCGCCAGCCACGCGTTAACGGCACGGCTGCGGATATGCGTCTGTGTCACCGAGTCGATCGCCGAATCGGGAATACGTTCGAGCATGGAATCAGACGCATCGGCAAGCGACTCATTGATGCGGTCGGCAAGGTCGGCGCGCACACACTCCAGCTGATCTGACAGACGGCGCCAGCTGGCCAAAGAGCACACCGCGTCGACCATCATCGCGACCGCGACGATAAAGGCGGACAGCCGCACAATCAGCACCGGCAGATGGCCAAGCAGCCCCAGCAATGCCGGCTCCACTAAACGGCAAATGCACAACGCACCCAAGCCAAACGCGCAGGCCCAGTACAGACAGATGCGTCCGTGCAGGTTAAACGGCAGGTGCGAGTAATCCCAAAAGCGAGCGCCCGTTGTTTTTTCCAACAGCACGCCTACGCTGTACTCAATCACGCTGCATACGAGCGCTGCAGCGACAAACTGGCTCGAGGCATCCGGAATCCCGCGCAACAGCAGCCAGCAGGCAATGCCGCCCGCGCCATAGATGGGGCAGCACGGCCCCAGCAAAAAGCCACTGTTGGCAAACCGTCCGTGATTGAGCATGGCGCATACTGTCGACTCCCATGCCCAACCGCAAAACCCGTAAAAGGCAAACGAGAGCACCAGTGCCGAGAGTGGGCAGGCGGCAAGCGTCGCGCCGCCAAACGCCATATCAATCGCGGTCCCCACCGTCTACCCTCTCCTCTTTTCGCTCGATTCGCCACTCACGCCATCGTCCGCCTCGTCCTTGCGCCGCAGACGACCGGCGACCGTCTCGCGCAGAGCGCACCATTTATCTGCCAGGCATACAATCCAAGCCTCACGACACGTCGGCGGCACTGGCACCAGCGGAAACATATGCCGCACGATAATATTCCGTTCGCGCGGCGTCAGCTCAAAATCTTCCTCCGCACGTGCCAGGGCAAAAAACGGGTGGCGAAAGCCATGCAGCCGATGACTTGGGTCGGGATCGTGCCAGTCATAGAGAAAGTAATCGTGCAGCAGGGCCCCGCGCAGCAATGAAGCACGGTCGACCGAAATGCCAGCACGGCCCAAGCGCTCGGCAAAGGACAGGCTCGCCCGCGCTACTGAAGTCACATGTGCATAGACCGTCACGTCGCCATGCTGGATAAACTCGTGCGTCAGGTCCAAGCGGCCCGCCTGGGCCAGCTGGCGGGCGGCATAGTCGACCTCGTGCGCGATTTTTTCGGCACGAACGGCATCGGACATGCTGCCTCCTTCCAGCGACTCACGGCGACAAGCCACGGCCTGTGCACAATCGATAAAAACATCATGGAACATATCAGTATGGCATCGGACAAAACGTTTTGCCCCACCAGTTGGCGAATTACCGCGCCGCCGTCACATATCAAACGCCAAAATGTGCGAGACTGTCTTGTGCAATTGTGCCGGCCGAGGGAGTGCCGGCGCACGATTCGCATGGAGTAACCCACAACGATGCTGCTTACGCAAACGACAACGCCCGAGGACGTCAAGGCTCTCGACCGCGCCGAGCTTCCGCTGCTCTGCGGCGAGATCCGTCAGGCAATCCTCGAAAGCTCCGCCGCCGTCGGCGGGCACGTTGCCCCCAACTTGGGCGTCGTTGAGCTTACGGTTGCGCTTCATCGCGTATTTAACTCCCCCATCGACAAGATTGTCTTTGACGTGTCGCACCAGACCTACGCCCACAAGGCGCTGACTGGGCGCGCGTACACCTATATCGACCCGGAGCGCTTTGGCGAGGCCTCTGGCTTTGCTAATCCCGACGAGTCCGAGCACGACCTGTTCGCCATGGGCCATACCTCCACGTCGGTGAGCCTGGGCTGCGGCCTGGCGCACGCTCGTGACCTGGCGGGCGATGCGTACAACGTCATCACCATCATTGGCGACGGCTCGCTTTCGGGCGGCCTGGCGTTTGAGGGCTTTGACAATGCTGCCGAACTCGATAGCAACCTGATCATTATCGTCAACGATAACGACCAGTCCATTGCCGAGAACCATGGCGGCCTGTATCGCAATCTGGCCGAGCTGCGTGCCAGCAACGGCACCTGTGAGCGCAACGTTTTCCGCGCGATGGGGCTCGACTACCGCTATCTGGACGCCGGCAACGATGTGTTGGCCCTCGTCGACGCGTTGCAGGAACTGCGTAATATCGATCATCCCATCGTGCTGCACGTCTCCACCGCCAAGGGCAAGGGCTTTGAGCCAGCCCAGAGCGACCCCGAGCGCTGGCACCACGTGGGTCCGTTTGACATGGCGACCGGACGCAAGCTCTGCCCGGGCCATCCGAGCGAGCCCGCGCCGCGCACCTATGCCGACATTACGGGCGAGGCCCTGAGCGCCGCCATCGAGCGCGATCCGCAGGTCGTGGGCATCACGGCCGCCACGCCCTACATCATGGGCTTTACACCCGAGCTTCGCACTGCCGCCGGTAAACAGTTCGTCGATGTGGGCATTGCCGAGGAGCACGCCGTGACCTTTGCCACCGCGCTTGCGTGCTCGGGCGCCAAGCCAGTCTTTGGCGTGTACGGTACGTTTTTGCAGCGCGCCTACGACGAGCTGTGGCACGACCTGTGCCTCAACGACGCCCCCGCAACCATCCTGGTGTTTGGTGCGTCGATCTTTGGCACCACGTCCGAGACGCACCTCTCGTTCTTTGATATTTCCATGCTGGGCGGTCTTCCCAACATGCACTACTTGGCGCCGGCCTGCATGGAGGAATATCTGTCCATGCTGAGCTGGTCGCTCGATCACCGCGAGCATCCCGTAGCGATCCGCGTACCGGGCATCGGCCTGGTGAGCCGTCCCGACCTTGCGCCCGCCGAAGACACCGACTACAGCGCCGTTCGCTACAACGTGGTGCGTCAGGGCCGCGACGTTGCCGTGCTCGCGCTTGGCGATTTCTTTGAGCTGGGCGAGCACGTGGCAAACCGCTTGGCTGCCGAGTACGGTATCGAGGCCACGCTCGTCAACCCGCGCTTTGCAACCGAGCTTGACCGTGAGTTCCTCGACAGTCTTGCCGCCGAGCATCGCGTTGTCGTCACCCTCGAGGACGGCATCTTGGACGGTGGCTGGGGCGAGCGCGTCGCGTGCTATCTGGCCTGCACGCCTGTGCGCACGCGCACCTTCGGCATCGCCAAGGGCTTCCCCGACCGCTACGACCCCAACGAGCTGCTCGCTCAGAACGGCATGACGGTCGAGAACATGGCCGCCGAAGCCGTAAGACTACTCAACGAGTAAGAAAACCTCCGCAAGGAAAGCACCCCTGCGGAGGTTTTTGTTTTTCGAACTCAACTATCTCGATCTGTAACAGTTAGAACCCATTTCCTCGTCTACCTGTTACAGATTGAGATAAGACATCTTAGTCCCAGACCTTTGTCTCAATCTGTAACAGATAGGGACCTTTTGGCCGTCCAGATGTTACAGATTGAGACATTCGAATTCCCCTGAAGAGAAAATCTCGATCTGTAACAGTTACTCGGCAAAAACGACTGCAGATGTTACAGATTGAGACAAAGCAGCAAGGCATGCCGTTGCATCGGTCAAAACCACCACGAAGGTGCCTGT